>DAOVPV010000005.1 GCA_030629005.1 bacterium
AAAAATGTTTTATTTGATCAACGGCCAAATCATCATCTTTTATATGCTCTAAAACATCAAAGGCAACAACCATATCAAAACTATTATGAGGTAAATTTAAACAACAAACATCACCAATAATTTTTTCTTCTACCTGACCATCTGGAATTAAATTTAACGCCTTTGGATCTATATCAAGAACAACAACCTTTCCAAACTTGTTGAGCATTTCGATATCATTACCAGTGCCCGCACCGACATTTAATATTTTAATATTTTTATTTAACTTTAAACGTTCTATAAGAATGCCTATAAATTCAGTTTTTCGATAAAACCAAAAATTATTACCTTTTAACCCTGCAGCATGATCTTTATAGTCCACGATTACTCTCTTTATTTTTTTTTATTTGACGTATCTAGATATTTAAATATTTTTATAGCAGATAAATATAAATGTAAAATTGAGAGAGAATTTTATCGAAAGAAACATTTAATGTTTATAAACAATTCACAAAATATCAATTTACTATCTATAGTAACACCAGTCTTCAATGAAGAAGAAAATATCGAAAAACACCATCAAAACTTAACACTAACTTTATCAAAACTAAAACACTTTAAAAATTATGAAATCATATTCGTAAATGACGGAAGCACAGATAATTCTATAAATATTTTAAAAAAATTAAGCAACATAGATAAAAAATTAAAAATCATAAACTTTACGCGAAACTTTGGGCACGAAGCAGCAACAACGGCCGGCATTAATAATGCAGCAGGTGATGCTATCGTAATTATAGATGGAGACATGCAAGACCCTACAAAACTAATTCTAGAGTTTGAAAAAGAATACATAAACAACTTTGATATCGTTTACGGTCAACGTTCAAAACGTTTAAAAGAGTCTTGGCTAAAAAAAATTACATCTAAAGCCTTTTACCCAATATTTAAAGTGTTAACAAAAATAGATATTCCAAAGAACACTGGCGATTTTTGTTTAATAAGTCGACGTGCCATCAACATTTTTAATCAACTCCCAGAAAAAAGCCGATTCGTTAGAGGATTAATTTATTGGTCCGGATTACCAAAAAAAGCAATCTTGTTTGTTCGCAAAGAACGCAATGCAGGACAAACAAAATATAATTATAAAAAATTAACAATATTCGCACTGGAAAATATTATTTCATTTTCGACAGCACCAATTTATTTTATGATCTTTTTTTCCATGTTTTGTATCACCGCATGTGTTATTGGCGCAATTACCGCTATAATTTTTAGAATTATGGGATATGTAATAATGCTCGGATGGACATCGCTAATAATTAGTATGTTATTTTTATTTTCTGTAACCCTTTTCTTTTTGGGAATTATAGGTCTTTATATTGGAAAAATTTTTGAAGAAATAAAAGGTAGACCAACATACCTAATTGAGGAAAAAATCAATTTTTAACTACCATAATAATCAATTTTATCCTCTAATATTTCAAAATTAGTTCCAAAATAATGATTAAAAATTAATCTAAAATTATTTACAGGAGAAATAGAATCCCATAACTTTGATTTATCAAAATCTGGTAAACAGTACGCATTAAACATCGAATATCGTAATTCTTTTATATCATCTTCTGTAAATTTTACCTGAACTCTCGAAGAAAAAAAATTTTCATGCGAACCATGATCAGCCTGCAATACAATAATTGGCCTTAAACCCGGTTTTTCTAAAATAGAATCAATAAACTCAAGTATTTGTTTATCCATAAAATGTAATTGTTCAATATATGCTGAATCATTATCAACATATGAATATTGCAAACGACCATCCTTTTTAAAAACAAATGGCATATGTGGACACAAAAAGTGAGAGTAAACAAACTTAGGTCCATCTATATTTAATATTTTATTCAAACCATCAAACTGATCTAAATGTTGATTGTACTTAATATAGTTATAAATCCAATTAAGAACACGTCGACTAAACAATTGATAAATAAATATCTGAGTAAATTCACCAATAAAAAACTTTTTTTTGTAAATATTATTCATATAAGAACTAGGTCCCCACGTATATGAAATATTAATATCTTTGTAACCTATTTTTTTAAGAAAAAATGCAACATTATTATCTTTTAACATCGGATACGCTAATCCAAAATTTAAATTAATCGTAGTCTTTTTTTTAAAATGATATTGTAGATTTAAGGAACTTGGTATAGATAAAACAGTAAAACAATAGTTACTAAAACTCTTTTGTGGTAAATAAAAACCTCTTTTTTTCAAATTATTAATAAACCAAGAATCATCATATCCATAATATTTTTTTAAAACATTAGAAGAGGCATGTGCATCAAGTATTATATAATAAATATCTCTTCTATCACTTAAGGCTAAACAATCATTTAATATTTCAAATGATTTTTCGTGCTGCACTCTAAATCGATTGTTTTCTGAAATATAACTAGAAACATTTGTTCTTATATCAAAAAAAGAAAATACTGAACTAACCGAATAGAAAAAAATTAAATATAGATAAACCAATGATAAAAACTTAATCAAATTATTATTGATTTCTTTGATAGATAATATGAAAACTAATAATGATATAAATAAAAACAAATAAATAAAAAAATAATATTTTGAACTAAAATAACTTAGAAAATTAAAATTTCCATCTAAAACATAAATATATCTATAAATATTTGTAAAAAAATAAACTCCTAGATAAGAAGTGGACAAAAAAATAGCTGCTTTTTTATAATTTCCAATAAATTTTTTCAACAAAAGAAGAAATATAAAGGCTAAACAAAAAAGAATTATAATCAAAGAAACAAATTCAAAAAAAATAGCTTCACCAACATTTATAGAATATAAATAAATCGCTGGGACCAAAAAAGCTAAACAAACATGAACTAAGCTAAAAAAAAACAAACTCATTTTTTACTCATACTCATTTTGTTCATTTTCTAAAATCTCAAAATCTGTTCCAAAATATTTATTAAATACAAATCTAAAATTATTAACTGGTGAAATATCATTTGGTAAATCCTTTTTTTCAACACCAGGCAAATGAAATGCACTTAAAATTCCAAACGTCAAATCCTTTTGATCATCACTTTCAACGTCTATAGAAAAACTATGTTTATCACCATGAGGACCATGATCAGCTTGAACAATAATAATAGGAGGTTGTTTAGATTCTTTTAAAATAATATCTAACACTTTAGCAATTTCATTATCAATGAATTCTAATTGATTAACATACGCAAATCTATCATTACCTCTAAAATAAAGAAACGATCCATTTTTATCAAAAATATAAGGCCTATGGGGACAAAAAAAATGAGTGAAAACAAATTTCGGACTATCTTGTTTTACAACCTTTTTCAATGTATTTAATTGTCCCAAAATGCTTTGTTGCTTTTGGCTGTCATAATACATATTCAAAAACATTCCAAAGATCGTCTTATTTAAAATTGAATAAAATACAGAATAAGAAAAATCAGAAGGAATTGGATAGGAAGCCCCACTCTCTCTTTTTCCAAACTTAGCAGGCCCCCAAACAGATGGTATATTAATAAACTTATATCCCAATAAATTTAAAAAATACCGGCTATTACTATTTTTTATAGTATGTGATGCAGAACAAAAAGATAAATCATTATTCTCAGAAATAACTGAATCATATTTCATGTTTAAAGAACTAGGAATAGACAAATAAGTATGAGAATAATTACTCATGCTATCTGAAGTAAAATAAAATCCCTTTGTAAGTAATTTTTTCTTAAAACCCAAAATATCATAATCATAATACTTTTTTAATATATATTCAGATGCATGCGCATCTAAAATTATATAATAAATATCTGGCTTATCAAAAGAAGATATTTGTTTCAATTTCTTTAATTGATCTTCATACTTATTTCTAAACTTATCATTATATATATTGTAATGATGAATTTTATTTTGAACCCTAAAATAAGTAAATAATCCCCTAATACAAGTAAAAAAAATAAATATACCTAAAAAAATTGTTATCAAATTAAATATTTTTTTATTTACTCGTTTAATCTTTTTGAAAAGAATAAAAACAATTATAAAAATCAAAAGCCAAATTAAAGAAAAATATCGGGCTCTAAAAAATTTTAAATAACTCCATTTATGAATACCATAAATATTATTATAAAACTCAAAGTAAAAATAAACCATCAAATAAAAAACCGATGTAGCAAATGATCCCTTCAAAAAGTCATTATAAATAGACTTAAAAATTAAGAATAAAAAAGCATTAATAAAAAACAAACCTAGTATTAAAACTAAAAACTCCGAAATAGGCACTTCACCAATATTAAAAGAGTAGACCGAAAAGGGAATAAGCCACAATAACAACGTTGGTTGAATTAAGCCTAATAATAAATCACTCTTAACTATTTTTTTAAAATTCATTTTTTACCCATAAAATATAAAGTTCTTTTTGAATCTTTTATTTCTGTTATCTCTTGAATGCTAAAAAATTTACCAAACTCTTTTTCAAAACTATTTATATTATAATCAACAAAAATATCTTTTCTTGTCGCAAGCAAAGTTCTCACTTTTTTATCCTCTTTTGGAACAAACTCTATAATTAAATTGTTGCTAATAGATGAAAAATATTCTGCAACATAATTAAATGGCAAATTATTAGAAATAGTCAGGTGATGAATCAAAGCTAATGCCAGTATAACATCAGGCTTTCCTCGTTTTTTTAAGTTAAGACGCTCACTATTATTCCAACCAATATCAGGACTTGGATTTGTAAGATCTAAAAATATTGGTAATATATTTTTTTCATTATTTTTTTTAACATTCAAATAATTATTCTCTACGCAAGAAACATCTATATCTGATGAAAGAACAAAGGCACCCTGCTTACTTGCCAAACAACTAAAAAAACCATCATTTGCGCCCAAATCCCAAACAACCTTAGGCTTAAGTAAATCAAGATAATCAGAAATAATATTCTTTTTATGATTAAAACCTATTTTAGAATAACTATCACCAGAATAATAATCAGCCCATTCTGTATTACCAGCTTTCCATTTAAGTTTTTTAATACAATTTTCAAGATTGTCTAACAAAATAATAAAAGATTTTTTACTTAATTTTTTATTATACTTTTTTAAATCTATTTTTTTATCTTCGTAATATTTTTGACTTTTGGCATGCAAATGAATATTCATCAATATAGAAAAATTTAAATATGTTTTTTTCGGCAAAAGTTTTGAAGCTAGATTAAGAGGGATCCCATCAATAAAATTTCTTAGAAGCTGATTTAAACGAATATCAACTTTACTCATCAAAAGTAACGGTGCTAAAAAATGCTGACAAAATTGTTTATAACCAACCCAAAGCTGGCCTTCATTATAAATTTCAAAGGAAAGCGTATCTATAAAAACTGGTTTACCATATAAAAATTGCACATTATACGCACTACAATCTTTTAAAGTCATTCCAAACTTTAAAGCACGTAATTGTATTTTTAGCGTAAGAAGCGCCGCATCTTTTAATTGAGAAAAAGACCATTCATAAGGATATGAAATAAAATTAATTTTTTTAGGTTTTATAATTTTATATGAATTACTTAAAGAAAAATCATTTACCAAATCATGACTTATAATTAACTTTTTTCCAGATAAATCATCATACAATCCAAAATTCATAAAAAAATCATAATGTTCTTTATATGAATAATCTATATATCTATAAATAGATTTATCTTTCCAAAATAAAAAGCCACTAGGATCCCTAAATGAACTTTTTTCCTTAAAAAAATCCATTCTATTAATCTTTCTTTTTATTTTTCTTAGAAATAAAATCTTTTATTTTTCTAAAAAAAGTTTTTGCAAAAAACAAACTACCTGCAAAAAAAGCTATTAATATCTGAATTAAAAAACTACCAGAACCCGGGTCTATATAAGAAAAAAGATCACTATGAAATAATATTAAAAACAAAAAAACTTTGATCAATAACACAATACTCTCCTAATCTACAACTTAAAATCTATATAAAATTAGATCATATATAAAAAAAATCAAAATTATTGCCAAAAATAATTATGTTGATAAATTTCAATTAAAATAAAATAGAAGGAATCGCTATGAAAAAAATTAATCTATTTTTATTAACAATTATATTTTTTAATAATATTTTTTGTTCAAATGTTATTCCAGGAAGTGATCTTTACCCAAAAGAGATTGAATACGTAGAAAATAGAACTCCATTTGTTAACGCTGCTATAAAACTTATAGCAAATCAAAATTTAGAAACAGAAGAAGTCGAAGATATGGAAATAACAACTTTTCCAAGAATATCTCTATGTTTTAGTGGTGGTAGCTATAGATCTATGATAGCAAGTCTTGGCTTTATGGCAGGGGCTGAACAAAATAATTTACTACATGCTGCAACATATATGTCCGCTCTTTCGGGCTCTTGCTGGTTATTAATACCATTATTAAACATGAACTGTGAAACTGTTTTTTATAAAAGAATATTAGAAAAAAAAGTAAATAAAAATTTCTTTGATAAAGAAACTTTAAACATAGATAGTATTAAAAGCTTTCTTTCAGAGACTGGTCAAAATAAATTAATTGACTTTTGGAGTGCATCTTTGGCTCATCATCTTTTAGGAGACATTGCACCTAATCTAACCTTTGAAAAAATAAGAAAAAATCTAAAAACTTTAAACCAATATCCATTTCCAATATTTAATTGCGTTATTGCAAACTCAAAAGACCCTCAAGATGATTTACCTTATAATTTTTTAGAAATAACACCATACACAACATATTCTAAAGTTCTTGATAGTACTATAAAAACCAAATACTTAGGCAACGTCTTTAAAAATGGAAACCAAAAAACTTATAACCCAGAACTACCTGAAAGTTTTTTTATGGGATTTTTAGGAAGCCCATTTTGTTTATCTGGCGGAGATCTTTTAAATTTTTTATTACTAGAGCTTGGTGAATTTTGGCACATAGATGACTACAGATATTTAAATTGGTTCGAACAAAAATTCTATAATTTAAAATTATATAAACACAGGATTTGTCCTGCAAAAATTCCTAATTACTCTTTAGGCTTAAAACAAAGCAAACTTAGACAAACAAAAAATCTAGAACTAGTTGATGGTGGATTTTGTTTTAATCTACCAGCAGAACCATTATTCAGAAGAAATACCGATATTATAATTTTTTTTGATGCTTCTGTAGATGCAACAACACCAAATTATCCAGAACTACAACTTGTCGCCAATTATGCAAAAGAACATAATATTACATTTCCAAACATAAAAACACCATACCAAGAATCTGAAAACTTAAAAATATTTTTTGACCCTGAAAATCCAGATAGTCCAATCATAATTTATTTTACTAATCCAATAACAAAGCCAACATTAAAACTTAGATATGATCCTAAAGAATTTAGGACTCTTTATGATGCAACAGAACAATTGGTTTTAGAAAATACTCAAAACATTGCCAAAGCCATTAGTTGGAAAATTGCTCAATTAAATTAAAATCATACCGCAATATTTTTATTTATCGATTTTCGATAAATAATTGTTGACATTCGATAATTAAGATTCTATATTATCTCAAGTTAATAAAAATTTATATCAATTAAATTTAATATTTATTTGAGGTCCAACATGAAATCAATAAAAAAATACGCAAAGTATTTAAAATTATTTCTTGTATTTATTGTAGCGCCAATGTCTCTTTATATTTTTGTACAAAATATAATTAATTGGACTAAAGGATACGTCCCTAAAAATGTTATCCAAAATGTTCCGATTTTTAAGGCAATATCACCAACAACAAAAACGTTAGGAATGGTTATAGATACAATTATTCCATTTATAATTTTAATTTTTGGTTTTATCTCATTTATAAAAATTTTAGATCTATTTAAAAAGGGTGAAATTTTTACTACAAACGTTTTTTATCAATTTAAAACATTAACAAAACTTGCATTAATTTGGGTTATATACAATCCACTTGGATACACTTTATTACTACTTACAATCACAATAAACAACCCAAAAGGACATCGGTACCTTGGGTTATCATTTTCTAGCCAAGATGCACTAAACATTCTTTTATTTGGCCTATTTCTTCTTGTTACATCACTAATGTACGAGGGATTGCGCCTTAAAAAAGAATCCGATTTTACGGTGTAATTATGAAAATAATTGTAAAATTAGATGAAATGATGGCAAAACGTAAAATTAGATTAAAAGAACTTTCTGAACTTGTAGGCATTACAGAAGCAAATTTATCCATTTTAAAAAATGAAAAGGCTAAGGCTATCAGATTTTCTACATTGGAAGCTTTGTGTAAAACTCTAAACTGTCAACCCGGGGATATTTTAGAGTTTGAAAAAGAATAAAAAATATCATTCTACTTTCTCCTTTTTTCAAAAAAGCCCTTAATTTTTAAGGGCTTTTTTTTTCAGAACATATTTTTTTGCTTTTTCAACAGATTCCTTAACTTTAGCACCAAGCTCTCCTTGGACCTCTGGACTAAGCTCATTAAACTTCAAAATAATTTCTCGAGCAAGTCTCAATTTTTCGGCCTTCATCATGCTATCAACTCTTTCTTTGTAATTAATGTCATGTTTAATAAATAAATTCAAAAAATCATCTAATATTAACAAGCTATCCAAGCCTTTAAAATTATCAGTCTCTAAAATAAGGTTATTGTCCCAACCACAAAGAGATTTAAACACAAGAAGCGAATCCTCCTTAACCGACAAGCGAAAAAACAAATCTTCAAACTTATCCTTCAGATCAATATTAAAAACAACAGAGTCTTTTTCTTTTTTTAAAAAAACATTTGTTTCGGGATCTCCATTCATAAAAACAAGCTTATGCAACAGCAACCAGACAAGCTTGGAAATTGCATCGTACTCTATATCACTGATGATTCTTCTACGAAGCGTGATGATTCCTCTACGAAGCTTGTAGTTCTCAAAAAAATCAACAATCTCTCTCTCTATATAAAAAACAACTTCTTTTTTTTTGATGCCCAACTGATTCAATAAAAGGTCCTTCCGACATTCATCTCCCCTGTCACCCCATCCGCACCTTACTTCATCTTTTTCAAACTGTTCAATAGCCCTTTTTGCAGCCGCAGCAGCCTCTACCTTATAATCCGAAACGCTAAAAAACTTGTGAAATAGGATTTTTAATAAATATTTATGATAAATCTTTTTAATATCACTTTCTTCGTCAAATCTATCCATTTCTTTTGTAAGCTGCAATAACTCGTTTTCTATAATTTTATTGTAAGCAGTTACATCTTCGGATTTAATCTTCTCTTTTGCATCATCAATAAAACGCTCTAACTTGGATACCGAGTATAATTTAACCTTATTAGGATCCTTCTCCAACATATCATTAATCCATGGCTCCATAACCAGTCCAAAAATAAACTTTTTGATATCAGCTTCAACTTTTTCAAAAACATCGCCAGATGAACTATCCACCCCTCCAAATTTATCCATTAAATACCAAAAAGATTTTGTATACTGATCATTTAAAAACACGGACGGTTTTGTCAAAATTCGAGCCTGCACAAGATCAAACAATCGGTTCCTTTTTTCTAGATCTTGATAATCAAATATAGACATAACAGTAAACGCATAATGCTCGTACCACGGCTTATAATAGTTAAAAATAGAATTAAAATCGACATTTACAGGATTCTCTGAATATTGCTTTAAAAACTCACGTGAATCCAGCCAAGAATCTTTATCTATAGTAGAAACTTGTTGAGAAAACCGACCACTGCGTGGTCTAAAATAATTGTCTAAATCTGCCGCCAAACTCCACGGCCCACCGGACTCGTACTCATTATTGAACAATGTTTCAATAGAAGGCTTAACCTTTTGATATACAGCCTGAAATCCATACTCTTCATACCAATTCTCAAGCTCAACAGACCTTCCACCTTTAACTAAATTAAGCCCCTCAATATCCCAAGGCTTTTTCTTTTCAAAAGCAGTCTTACGTTCTGTACGGCGGTCAATCCACCATGGAAGAGCGCCATTTTTGTGAGCCGGAAGTCCATAGACCAAAGTTATTGCAACCAATTCATTTACTTTTTCTTTATTAATCATAAACTGCAATAAAACTTTTTTTGATAAATCATCAGAATACTTATTCAAAACTTTAATTGTTTCTTCAAACAACCATGATTTATATTTCATGTCATCCGAGAGGCCATCCCAAGACACAGGCGTCCGAAGGACCCTCTTCTGCAGATCGGAAGGTAAATTTGTTATATCTTGTACGGGAATGGGAATACTTTCAGATATATAAAATTCGTTGTTAGATAAACCCTCTCGCGCATCTTCTGGAACTTTACCCGCACCAATTTTAATTAGCAAGTCAAAAATTGAATTCAAAATATAATAAACACTCGTTTTAGCATCACCACGAATAAGATAATCTGCATAAGTACATTCATCCGCCTTTAAATAATGCATTCCACCAAATAATGACAAATTAAAAGACATCAAATTATTACAACCTATAACACTAAGATCCCTCTTGAACGGCGAAGTCTTATCAACATTTTTTAGATTGCAAAGCATCAATTCCGTTTCAAAACTTTCATTAATCATATTTTCATTATAAAAATCATATATAGATTTATGCTCATCAGAAAACTCTGTTCCTTCGCCTTTAGAAGCAACAAGTCTTGGAATAAATCCAATATCACCAAAAATATTTAACCAAGAATAAAGTTCTTTAGCAATAAGCATCATTATGTAATATTTAAGAGTCGTTCCATGATAAAAAGGGATAAAATTCTTAGAAAGCGTTTTTTCGTTCTTTACTACCTGTGTTACCAATGAAGTAAGACTTGCACCTTTAAGCTCATTGAGATTTTCACCAAAAACGTCCCTCCCATCTATAGGCTCCAGAGCCTTGAATCCGGGTATGTTTGGATCCAATCCATTGTAGAAAAGACCATACCCAAAGCGAGTACTTATGTATTCAAAAAACACCGCGTTGACCATACTCAAATTACTTCGAGACCCCATAACACCAAAGGGAGAATCTTTCCATAACTCTTTTTTCTCAAACCGATCACGAAGCAATTCAGGCATTAATATTCCAGAACGTTCAGGAAGGTTCCACTTTTGTATAGTTTTTTTTAAACAAAACGCGTTCCGCTTCCGGGATACCTCTCTATCAAACTTCTCTCCGGCAGTTTCTCTATTTTTAAGCTTAGTAATAATATCATTTATAAAATCTACAAACTCTTTAAATGTATCTCTTACCCTATCCGAAGGTAAAAAATACAAAACCCAAGCAGGTGCAGCGCCCCCCTGACCTTCAGTAGTCTCAACATTAAGAAACGGAGATACACGCCATTTTTCATTGTTAATTTTTTCATTCAACAACTTCCTAACAACATCAAAGTTAGACTCTTTACCATTCCTTACCGCATTTAAATAATTTTCTGTAACACTTACATCTTCATCACCCTCTTCTGAAGGTTCAGTTTTTATGTACCGTTTCAATTCTTTTAAAAGTTTCATTCTCGTAAAAAGGCGGTCTCGATCGGACTTTGGACTACGCTCTCTTTCTCGTTCTAACCAAGCTTCAACTAAAATTTCCTCAGAGCCAGGTACAACATCAGCTTTAACAGGCGTTGATTCTTCTTTAATTTCCTCTATAGCATTATTTAAAACTTTTACGCTCTTATAAACACCATCGGGTAGTTTTGTTTCACCAACAGTAACATTTTCTGTAATAATCACAGAACAAGGAGGCATTTTAATATTACCAAGTGGTAATTTTTTTATATTAACATTTTGTAGTTTTAGAATCCGACCACTTGCTTCAAAAAAAGCTTCTAAATTAAGGCTTTCTTGAAAGGGGGTCTTTTCAATTACTAGCCTTTTTTTAACTTCAGATGTTCCAGCAAAAGAAACAAATGGTTCATCCTCAGCGCTCATCGTTTTACAGATAAAAATTAATAAGTAAATACTAGAAAATAATATTACTAAAAGCTTCTTTGAGCTATCAATTTTAATCATAATAATCCTTAAACTTTATTTTTTATATTTTATTATCATGAATAATAAATATTTTGCTTTTAATGCAATAAAAATTTAACTTTCGTTGATTATTAAACTCAAAAAGACATTTTTTATAATTTTGAAACTACAAAAAATTCACCGGCCAAAGTATCCCAAGAAACAAAAACCGTATTTTCATCTATCCACTTGTCGTCAATTAAATGAATACAAAAAATAATTAACCAATAATTCATTTAAACCATTGATAATATCCTCAACTCAAGTATAAAATTTCCACTGTTTTATTAATTCATCGAACAAAACCTAATTTTTTTCTCAAAAAAACAACTTGGAATAAAAAACGCGCTTCTTACAAAAAGAATAACTCCTCAAATAATAAAAAGAAATCTTTTCTAATTGTCAAAAACACTGTGCCATTTGCATAAAACTACTAAAGTTTTAAACTAATAATATAAAATGGTTTTAAAAATAATGGAGGTCAAAATGAATAAATTTAAAAATTTATTACTATTATCACTAATAATATCAAATACAGCTTTAACAAACATAACAATTACCCAAGAAAAGGCTCCCTTAATCTCATCAGACAAAACAACCAGTTCAAAAGAAATTAATCAAAAACTTGCAAAAATTGTAACGATAATGCAAGCAAAACAAAAAACAACTCAAACAAAACCAACAAAAAGCACTGCAACAAAAACTAAAGAAATATCAATTAATACCCTGAAAAAAATCGTAACAGTAATATCATATACTTACAACAATTCAGGAAAACTATTATCTAAAAATACACTTGTAACAGTAGGTATTATTGCATGGCCATATTTTAAAATGAATCCAGAAGCTTTAGTTAAAATCTCAGAGACAGGAAGCGGCTTTGTTGTTACATTAAATGGACTTATTGCGGAAGGAATATTAAAAGGTATGGTTAATAATTTTGAAGCGACAACAAAAATTATTACATTATTAACAGTAAAAGAAACTGGTTCTGCTTTAGCACAAGGATTTGGAAAACTTGTAGTAGAGGCTCTACTAGGATGGGCAATCAAAAAATAATTGCCATTTACAACATATTTTGCTATTAATACAACAATATTAAGCAATAAAGGAATAATCTTATGGCAAAATACTTCGTACTAATAGCATTTTATTTTTTAATTTTTTCAACATTAAACTTATTTGGACTTAGTCGCGCCAAATATCATCTAGAATGCAAAATAGAAGAACGTGAAAAATCTGGTGGATACGGCCATATACATTTAAAATATAAAAATTTTTCTGGAGAGAATTTGGCTTATATGGATTTAAACGACATAAGTTTTTATCAAGTTGATTTGCATAAAGCGAACCTAAGTAATGCTCATATATACTACTGCAATTTTAAAAAAGCTAACTTAAATGAGGCAAATTTTTCTTATACTAAATTTTTCTTTCTTTATAACCTAGATCAAGTAAAAAGCGTAAAAGGTGCTGATTTTTATAAAGCACGCGGTCTTAGAAACAAACATAAAGATTTTTTAAGAAAACATGGTGCAATAAATGTTCCCGAAAATACAACCATTCAAGAAGATTGTATAAACAAAATGAAAGAATTATTATTATTTGGCGGAATTGTCTACGGATTCTACAAGTTAGTAATAGCAACACATTAAAAAAGATAAAACTTTTCTATAGATAATTTTTATCAACGTTAATTATCAACTTCAATACTTAAATTCTCTTCATCCTTAATTAAAATTTTTGCTAATAAAACTTGATCCTCTTCACTTAGTTCATCCTTTAAAAGGATATCATTAAGATAGATAGGAACACCATCAACGTAAATTGGTTCTTTTAATTTTTTCATTGTATATTTTTCATAAACATACAAAGCAACACGCATAAAAATCAATGTCACTAAAGATCCAACAAAGAAAAAGTTAACCCCCCTATCAAATATTTTACATGCCCTATTAAAAGAATCGTTCCTCATTTGCCATTTAAAAGCCCTAATATCATCATCTGTTAAGCCTCTAGTAAAAGACTCTGTCCCACGAATTGACACTCTTCTCTGTTTTGAATAAGAGGCATTAATAACAAAAAAACATAATATAAATGTACTTAATAAAAAACGTAAACTCTTTATAGAAACCATAAATAAAACCTATAACATTAAAAAAACATTTCTCTAAATCAATTTTACAACTTTAGGATCATCATCAGATATAACATCCAAAACAAATTCACTACAAATAAAGCAATAATGCGTTGGCTCAAGATTATCTGACCAACCATAGGATTGCGCACTAAGAAATGATATATAATTTGAATCTAATACTTTAAAAAACGTCCAGTCACCGTAAAATCCTTTTCCATAACAATCGTGAAGATCAACAGCTAGCTTTTGTGCAAAGCTTTCATCTGTGGACTTATATGATAATACATTTGAATCAAATAAAATCTGGACTTTATTATCATTTTCCTTAGGACCAGATAAAATAATCTTTAAACCATCAAAATTATCTTCTATTGACTCAATGTAATACTTACCACCTAAATTCTTAATAGGTTCCCATTTAATAAATTTTTCTTTCATATTTTCAACTTTTAAAATTAATCATTGTATCTAATTTTTAATCTTCTACCATTTTTCTTAATGATTTCTAGTGTAACTCTCTCATCATTACTTTTTGTTCTTACATCAACCTTCCGTCCATCTGGAAGTTTACCAGCTTTACCATTAGGAATGGTATGCACATCTGTAACTCCAAGTTTATCAAAATCCTTTTGAGCTTGATCCCATCCTCCATTCTTTTCTTTTTGAGTTGTTTTTCCTTTAGTTTTATTACCAGGCGTTGCATCTTTTAAAACATCCTTAATTTTATTATCGGCTTCTTCCCTTTTCCTTATCCTTTCACGCTTTCTCCCCCGCCGTGCTTTTCTAAAACCACTACTAAAAGGAGTTTGTTTTATTATATCCTCTAACTCTTTTACAATTCCAGTTGAACCAGGAAAGATCAATTCGGTAATAACAACAGCTCCAACAACAGCACCCACCTTAAGTGCTTCTACAATAATTGGAGCCTCAACTAAGGCATACAAACAAACTGACATTGTCGCAGTAGCGGCAAAATTATGGACCAAAATAGGATCACCACGAGAATTTAAAATAAAAAAGATATTTGCACCATCAATAGAAATATCATATATATCAACAGGCTCCGGTATTTCATAAATATAAACATCCGTTACATAAAATTCATCCAATCCTGGAGAATATAATCTATCACCAATTTTTAAGTCCTTAGCTTCAACAAATCTTAAAACCTCTCGATTATATATTTTTTGCTCTAAGCCTACTTTTAAAAAACCAACATTTGTATCAATTCTAACAAGTTTTTTTGTTCTTTTTTTCTTTATCTTTTTTACAAGAGAAGCATCAACTTCTATTCTATTCTCATAAAAATTATAAATTAAAAGCCCATCTCCTTTTTCTAAATCTTTTACTTTTTTTATATCAGGATAATCACTACAATCACTAGTTAAAACAATGGTATCAGCCATTAAGCCAAAAATATTTTTCGGTACAAAAAACAACAGTAATAATAAAATAAATTTAAAATATCTTTTTAACATCAAAAATCTCCTTGAAATTCATATCTTGCAACGAAAAGAGGTACAACCGTACCATTTTCATCTCTAACTGGATTACCATTTTTATCATGTAAAACATCAATAGCAATATCAGAAATAAGAACAGGATCTTTCCGAGAACTTTTTTTGGCCGAAAACTCTTCTTTTACATCTATACCAGAAAAATCAATATCTTCATTTTCTTTTAATTCAAAATATTCCACAACCTTCTCAGCTGACAATGAGATTATATTCATTGTTGTTGGTATAACAACTTTATAAATAGCACAGCCTTCTCCTATACATCTAATAAATGAAGGAAGTATAAGTTGAAATTTTTCTTCTAAATCTAAATAATCCAAGCGATATTTAATAATATCTTTAGCCCATTTTAATTTCTCAGAATCCAAGCCCGTACATAGTACTGTTGGAATAAATTGCTTTAATTCATCTTTATTCATGTTACTAATACCCTCATAAAAAATTTTTGAATTGAACTCAAGGCCATCAGCGTCACCAAAAACCTTATTCAAATGGGACACTTGCCGAATCCCCCCTTCCATTAAACTCTTAAAATTATCCTCATTCAAAGAAACATGGAAACCTTTTTTCATTTGACCTCTCGATAAAATCTTTTTATACACCGTTTTTACAACAGGTCTTAAATAAATATAACCAGCAGCTGCTCCACCACCAATAATACCTCCAACAATAGCACCACTCAAAATAGCTTTAGCAGATATCTTTCCCCTTGTATGATTTACAACAGCTTTTATTCCTACAATCGCGCCAACACCTGCGCAAATGCCAATAGTCCACAATATAGTAGATGTTGCTATAATGTTATGTGTTAATAAAGAATTCCCAGAAGAATCGACAACAAAAAAAGTATGTGGCCAAGTTAAAGAAAGATCATATGAATCTATCGATTCTTCTAGCTCAATAGTTTTTACCTTTATTACAGTAACAACATCATTATTTAAACCGAGAAGTTTATCTCCCTTTTTTAAATCCTTTGCCTTCACCCAAATAACACGTAATAATATTTCCAAAAACTCTCGATTTTTCTCCTTAACATGTTTTAATAATTTAGGTTTCAACTCTGCAAGAGCATTCCATCTATAAAATCTTTGTTTTTTTCCAATATATAAATAACCTCTTCTACCAGAGGAAGAAACTAATTCCAATTTAGTAACTCTATTAACATAAGATGGCATTAATTTTTTTTGAACAACTCTTGCTCTATCTAAAACGCATTGTAAATTATTATCATTATAATTATCATTTACAGATAAAAGACTATCTCCAAATTCTAAAGCCTCAACATTAGAAAATGTATAACTACCTGTTCTAACAAGCGTATCTGGCAATAAATTTGCATCTAAATTAACAACACAAAGAAGACTTAGTAAGATAAAAAAACATAAATCTTTTGTAGAAACCATAAGAAACCCTTAATTTAAAATAAAACATAGAAAGTAATCTTATAGATAAAAAAGAAGATGTAAAGAAAAACATAATAGAAATCGAAACAAACTCGAAAGAAACATTTAATGTTTATAAATAGTTAATAAACTTCACAACCGAATATTTACCATTCCAACTATCCCAAGAAACAAAAACCGTATTTTCATCTATCCATTTGTCATCAATAAGATAGGTAACATCTGTTAAATGACCAAGCTCTGATCTACTGTGAATTTTAAACTCTCCCATAGAATATTTATGCCAAACACCTAACTCTAGTTCTTTGGCCATCCAAACGTATGCTCGCTCATTCTCAGACCACTTTAATGGGAAATGCGAAAATCCAATCCACCAACCACAATGTTCTGGATCCAAAGAAGTTAATCTAAAACCAATATTTCCATTTTCTTTAACCCAAGTAAACTTACATTTAACATCTTTAATTCTACAATTACCCCTGCAGCCCATAGAACCAAACTTTGCTAAACTAGAATGTCTTATATGAGCAACTCGTGTATTTAAATTTTTTAAAAACATCTGAAAAATATACTGTACATCAGAAACAAATGGGATTCCAAAAACTATAAAATTAGTTTTTTCCGGAAATTTATTTTCTTTAAAAAACTTTTCAAACTTAGATTTATAAATTAACGAATTTTTAGCATTATTTTTTATACCAGATAAATTTTTATAAAATCCCACTTTTATGGATAAAAGTATTAATGCAAATAAAATTAATATAATAATATTTTTAAAATATTTATTTATATTTTTTTTACTAAAAAGGTAGATTCCGTAAATAAATGTAAAAATTAAAATTGGATAAACGGCATTTATATATCGAGGATTTGGATATGCAACCACACCGGGCCAACTAAAAAGAACGCTAGATATAAACAGACCTACAAAAATTTTTAAATTATTTTTATATGCATAAATCAAAAAACTAAATATAAATATTACTAAAGCTAATAACAAAAGTTTATCTAAATTAGTATGAATACTGAAATTTAAAAATTCAGATGAAAATCGAACAATAAAATTTAAAAAATTCATAATGTAGCCAATTTTTTCAAAAACCAACCCAACTTAACATTAACCAACAACATCGCCCAACGCTTACGCATAGGGCTACCACAAAAACGCCTGCTTACGCAGACTCATTGTAAATTATAATTATTTTAGAAATAAAATATCACGTAAATTTATTAAACCAACATAGCCTGCGTTAGCGGGCGACTCTACGGTAGCCCTATGCGTAAGCGTTGGGCGTACAAAAAATAAAACTTTATTTTCGTATCAATAACTCTTTTAACACTGGAACACGTAGACAAATGTTATTAATAGTTCTAGGCAAACTCGCAAAACCAAAAGCATAAATTCGTATTAACAAATAAATTACATAAACTAGTAACATTAAATATGTTTTATTAAATGCAACTTTTGTCTTTTTCCAAATTGTTTTACTTTCAGAAAATAAAAAAACAAAAATAAATATAGAAAAACCTAAAAAGATAGTATTTTCTCGCGAACAGATAGAAAATAAAAAAAACAAAGCTGACAAAAAATTAAATATAAATTTATTTTTAACCCAATAAAATCTAAAACTAATCAAACTTAATAACATAAAAAAAATTGCTAAAAAGTTATGCAATGTACTTATCCAAGTTATCCAGTCCATAATAGGATAAAAAGCCAATAACAAACCAGATATTACAGAAAAACTAATTGGCATAAAAAAAGAACACAAATAAAAGAACAGCGAAATATTTATAGCATGAAAAAATACATTTAAAAAATAATATGCCCGCACATTAAATTCGAATAAATAATAAATAAAACTAAACGGAATATGCTGCATTGGTCTATAAAAACCGGAAACTATATTCGCTTGAGGTACATTAAAATTTACCGGATATAAATAATTGCGCTCATCTTCTAAAAAAATGCGTAACAAATCCTTTCCAGATTTTATAATGCCGGCAATTATATTGCCACAATCATCTAAAGAAAACCAAATTTCTTTTATAGAAAAAAAATAAAAGACAAACGTTATTAAAAATAAGGTTATTGCCCAGAAAAGTTTGGATTTAAAAAACATAAGCTACAAATTCACCCCAGATGCTCGTTCAAGCCTTGGTTGATTATGCTCTAAATTATTTGCTTTCTCCAACTCTCTTAAATCATGTTCAACCATAATACGAACTAAATCTTCTATTCCAGTTTTAGCCTTCCAGCCAAGCTCACGTTCCGCTTTTGCAGGATCTCCAATAAGTAAATCAACTTCTGTTGGTCTAAAATATTTTGGATCAATTTTAATTAATATTTCACCCGTATTTTTATCTCTACCAATTTCATTAACACCAACACCTGACCAAATAATTTTTTTTCCAATTTGTTCAAACGCAAGCTCTAAAAATTCTCTTACGGTATGAGTTTTTCCCGTTGCAATTACGAAATCTTGAGGTTTATCTTGTTGTAACATAAGCCACATAGCATAAACATATTCTTTTGCATAACCCCAATCCCGTTTGGAATCTAAATTTCCTAGATACAAAGTTTTTTGCAAACCATGTTTTATCTTAGCAACTGCCATTGTAATTTTACGAGTAACAAAAGTTTCCCCCCGACGCTCTGACTCATGATTAAACAATAAGCCATTACATGCATAAATATTATATGCTTCTCTATAATTTACAGTTATCCAATAAGCATAAATCTTTGCAGCAGCATATGGAGATCTTGGATAAAAAGGAGTTTTTTCATCTTGTGGAATTTGTGCAACTTTACCATAAAGTTCACTTGTAGAAGCTTGATAGAATTTAGTTTTATTATTTAAGCCCAAAATTCTAATTGCTTCCAAAATTCTCAAAGTTCCTAAAGCGTCTGAGTTTGCAGTATACTCTGGTGTTTCAAAAGAAACTTGAACATGACTTTGTGCCGCAAGATTATAAATTTCATCCGGCTGAACTTCTTGAATTATTCTTATTAAATTTGTGGCATCTGTTAAATCACCATAATGCAATATAAAATTTCTTTTTTTTTTGAGAACTGTCTTGATATATATGATCAATCCTTGACGTATTAAAACTAGAAGATCTACGTTTTATGCCATGAACAACATAACCCTTAGAAAGTAAAAGTTCTGCCAAATAAGATCCATCCTGACCAGTAACACCAGTAATTAAAGCTACTTTCACAAATAAATCCTTTATAAAAAGTCTTGTCCACCACTTTTTTTAATAACAGCCAAAAGATCTTTTACTTTTTCAACTTGATCTCTTTTAACAATAAGCAAAACATCTTCATCTTCTACAACACACAAATCATTAACACCAACAAAAGCAACCAATCTTTCATGATTTACCTTTTTAGGTATTAATGTTGCCAGATTGTTTTTAGCATCAACATTTATAACACGCAAAGAATCTTTTGATAATTTGTTTTGTAAATTTAAAAATACATCGATATTACCAACATCGTACCAAGCAAAATCACATGGAACTACAGAGATATTTTGACTCTTTTCTATAAGCGCATAATCAATAGAATTATTTTCAACTTTTTCATACGGCATTTTATTATCCAAAAATTCTATAATTTGATTGTAAATATTTGGAGCATGTAACTTAAACTCATCTATAAAAAATTTAACCTGAGAGGCAAAAACTGAAATATTCCAAAGCATTGCATCGTGTGATAAATAATCTTGTGCTGTTTTTATATCAGGCTTTTCATGAAATTTTTCTACATCATAAACTTGACCAACATTAATATGTTGTCCGGATTGATGTTTTGCTTGAATATAACCATACGATACAGCGGGCCTAGACGGCATTACACCCATAGTTACAATTTTTTTATTATTTTTTGCATAGTCTATAGCTATACGTAAATTTTCAATATACTTCTCTGCTTCTACTACAAATGAGTCTGCCGGTAAAAAAACAACTGTTGCTTCAGGATCTTTTTTGTAAATATCTACTGCAGCAAAAAGTGTAGCCGCTGCGGTATTTCTACCCACATCTTCTTGCAAAATAAATCCAATATCTTTACCAACCAAATCTAAAAGTCTCAATCTATATTTTTTGTTTGTAACAACGCCAATTTTACTAGTATCTACTGCCAACTTTTTAATTCTATCTAAGGTTTGTTCAATCAAAGACTTATTCTCTAAAAAGGGAACAAATTGTTTTGGTCGCTCAACCCTACTTATTGGCCACAATCGCTCACCTTGGCCTCCACCCAAAATAACAAAGTAAACATTATTCATAGCTCTCTCCTAAGGGACAAGACTTGTATCTAATTCTATACCAAAACATTTGTAAACCCTGTGCTACTAAAATTATCAATACTGGCTCAAACATCATCCTAAACCTAGCGCACCCATCGTGCCCAGTAATAAATGCAAAATAAAAAATATAAAAAATCAATAGAAAAAATATTTTAAAATTCCGCCTAACTAATAAAAAAATTAATGCTGCTAAAATTAAAAATATACGCAATAAACTCCAAATTACTTCTAAAACCGCAACAAGTTTTACTGTATACAAATCTGTTCCAGATAAAACATAATTGGAAATTCGATCAAAGAATTTACCCTTAAGTTTGAAAAAGGATAAATCGCCACCTGCTAAATTTTTATTAACTAAAACTTTTAAATTTGTCGAATAAAGCCCAAACATTGTTTTCATTACATTTTTAAACCAAACTTTTATAAAAATAAAATGATCTTTTGACAAGGTTTGTTTAAAAATTTCGCCAGCCTTATCCCAACTTTTTGAATCTAATTTATTGCCAGGAACAAGCTTTGCCATATTTTTTTGTTCAATCTTTTCTGAAGTTTTATTCTTTATTGCCAAAACTTTCGGCAACAAATAAAAATATAAATTCTCTTTTGCAAGAGTCGTCACACAAAAATTTCCATAATTTACTTTATTGAAAACAGCATAAGAAATTACAGGAGCATAAAAAGATATTGCAAATAAAACCAAAGCTTTGAAATTTTTAAATTTGCTCTCTAAACGTAAGGAAGCAAGTAAAATTAATATAAAAAATATAAAATACATTGCTGCAGGCTTTACCCATACAGAAAGACCTAAAACTAATCCAGAATAGACTAAATTTCGGTAATTATTTTTATACAAAAATAATACAAAAAAATACAAAAAACTTGTTAATAAAAAAACAAGCAAACTTTCTGTTAAAATGAAATTAGAAAAAGTAATAAAGCCCACGTTTAAGCAGGACAAAATAAATGCGATAATAGCCGTACTAAATCCCCAAATTAAATTGGCAATACTAAAAATTAAAAAACAAGTCAAAAGCACCAATATAATTTGCATCCAAATAACAGTATTATTCTTGTTACTAAATATTTTATAAATAGTAGCTAAAAACACAGGATAACCCAAAGAAAAGTATGGCACAGTTTTATCTGCTTCTTTCAAAACAGTTTTACCATGCTTATAAAACTTTTCAGCATTAAAAATATAAGCCTTTGAGTCTATATCTTGATATGGATCCACATAATTAGTATGGCTAACATAGTTGCTAAGACTTTTTGCTAAAAACAAAAAAACTAAAGAAAATATTATTAAATACATTTCTTTATACTTCACAACTACCCCTTTAATTTTATGAACTTAATTCTTTCTCTTTTTACATGCCCTGCAAAAAATATATTTTCCCTATCAACATTTCCTAAAAAGGTTTCCACGCGATCAAATGCAGAAATCATTACAGCATCCATTCCATCATATTTATGCAAGCCATTTCTCCCCATCAAATATAAATTATTAAATTTAGAAAGATAGTTTTTAACAATATTTAGGCTTTCTTTGTAATTTTTATCATAAACAGGATAAGCTTCACGCTCTCTCAAAATCATTCCATCCAAAATTAAATCTTTCTCAACTAATCCTATTTTTTCTAATTCTACTTTACCTAATTCTAGAAGCTGGCCATCTGTTTTATTCCATAAATCATCATCAACAAATGCAAAATATTCAAGACTTAGACTAGTATGATCTTTGGCATCTATCATCTTTAAAGAAAAATTATTCATATTACCAACACGGCCCATTCGAACCGTTTTTTCATGAATATAAAGCCAATGGTCTGGACATATATTTTTTTTATTAACAATAAAATTTACAGTTATTAAACCACGATAAGATAATTTTTTTGCCGCATTAATTATAAACTCTTCTGGCAATGGATCTAAAGACAAAATCAAATCTCGTAACGGCATTGTTGAGAAAAAAAAGTCTGCATTATATTCATTTAATTTTTTTGTAGGGCAAACTCTAGGACTCAAATTATAAGTTAAAATGGACTTCAACGAATTTTTATTATGTTTTATCTGAATAACTTTTTCATTCAAACAAATCTTTGAATTTTTATTATCTTGAATAATATTATCAGCCACTCGTTGCCACAAAGTGCCCGCACCAAGCTCAGGGTAATAAAAAATATCTGCCAGAGTCCGAGGAGCACTTTTCCTTGCAAACTTTCCAAAAAAAGCATAAAAAATTGCTTTGGATAAAGAAAAGCCTTTTATACGTTCACTAGCCCAGTCAGAAGAAATCTCTGTACAAGGAATTCCCCAAACTTTTTCTGAATATGTTTTAAAAAAAATAGAAAACAAACGATAACCAAATTTATTAGTTACCCAATCTTGAAATGATTTAACATTCTTAATAGGAAAAAATCGAATCTTTACATAACTAAAAACGCACAAAAAACCTTCTATTAGGCCTAAACCTAAAATTGCATCTAAAGCTTGTAATGGATAGTGAAAAAAGTGGCTTTTGTAGTAGATCCGAGTGAATCTTTTTAATTGAACAAAATTATTTTCTTTACTCTCTCCCTCCATCACTTTTTTCCACCAAAGTTCTACTTTTTTTGAATGCGTTAAAAAATGATGTGGCCCTATATCAAACTTGCAACCATTATACGTAATCGTTTTAGAAAGTCCACCAACTTGATTATCTTTTTCTAAAATATTTAAATTAAACCGTCCGGTCTTTGTTAATTCAGCCCCAGCCGTAAGACCCGCAGGACCAGCTCCTATAACTACAACTTTTTTTTTATTAAACTCATCCATGCTTTCTCTTTTTTAACCCGACTTCGCAAAAATGTAATTTTATAATCTATTTTTACAATAAAGCTTCGACGGGGTTTCGCATTGAATCATAATTTAAAATTATGATTCAGCTTCACAAATTTTAACCAGAATTCAATTGATAAGAGTAACAAAATAGGTTCTATTGACAACCTTAATCTTGCAAATCCACAAGACAAAGAAATTATTATAAATAAAAGAATAAAAAATATTAACTTAAAAAAAACTAACCTATAATCATGTGAATAGATAGAATTATAAGCAAAACCGAAAAAACCAATTATTAAAAAAATAAAAAAAATTATCTCAAAATAGATTATTGGAATAACTAATTTATTATTAACTTTTGGAAATAAAAATCTTTTAAATAAGCCTAAAAGACTGCTTTTATTTTTATAATCTGGAAGCTTCCCGGAATCTAAAAATAAAATTTCAGAACTATACAAAGAAAAACATGTTTTTAAAACATTTCTTATACTAATTTTTAACGCTACAAGTGGATATTTTAAAAAATAACCAAAAGCCAACCTCTCTCCAACAACACTAACTTCAGCATCGTTTAATTTTCTATTTTTTTTAATAGAAATATTATTAATAGATTCTTCCCATTTTTTATTAACTTTGCTTAAAGCCACCATGTAAGAAATATTATCTTTTTGCATGCAAATTCTGGCTGCACCATGTTTTATAAAATGTATCCCAGGCAAAGTTGAAAAAAATAAGCATCCTGTCAATAAATAGTTACGCAATAACCATGGCAAAACCGCAACAAACCATCCCAAAAATATACATGCAATATTTTTAAACTTTATTAATAATTTTACTCGATCAAACTTGAATAGATATAATTTAGGATTATTAAAACCAAGCAAAATTAAAACTATAACTAGAAATATTAAATAATGACCTACAGGCCTAAACATACTAGCTAAGCCAAGGAATATTCCAGATATAAAAAGTTTTTTGAATGCCAGGAACGGAGACTTAATCCGGGATCTAGTCCTTTTATAAAAATAAAAGATTAAAAATATTAAAAAAAATAATAAAAACAGACCATCCGTCATGGCAAGACCAGAAAAAACAACAAACCCAACATCAAAACAAGACAATAGCGCTGCCAATTTTGCTAATAAAACATTCGCAGGAAATAACATTAAAGATAAATAAAAAATTAATATTGGAATAAAACAAGATAAAATTATTTGTATAATTAACGAATTATTAAAATCATTAAAAATGTTTGTTGCCGCTAAAAATATAGAATACCCAGGCAAGCGGTAAAAATGCGAGCTACCATCTGCATTTGTTATTGTTTTGTTTTCTATTATTTGCTCAGCAACTTCCTTGTATACACGGCTATCAAATTGCCAAAGGACAAATTTATCTTTCACAAAGAAACTAAAAAATAAAAATCTTATAACAAAAGCAAATATAAATATAAAAATAAAAAATTTTTTATTCACTTAATGCTTTATTTAAACTACGTGTATTCTTAAATATACTATTTATTATTTTTTTATTACCCACAACCACATTGTTCAAAATCACACAAGAACATGGTGCAATATTAAAGCCGTCGATTTTTATATTACCTGTAATTTCTATATCTTCTAATTTTATAATGTTGTTATTATTTAAATTTGTATTTTCAAGACTTAAATTACCATTAATTTTTTTAGATTTCAGCTCAACCTTTTGAAACTTTTCGTCTTCTTTAAAATTTGGAGCATAAGTTTCATCAAAAAGATTAACATCTCCGGCTATTTCTTCTTTAAATTCAGGCAACTTTCTGTAAAAAACAACTACCGGAGTAAAGGATCCCTTATTTTTCAAATTATCACCTAATTTTTTTTCTTCAATTTTTTCGGTACAAATATCATTACAATACCACCAGCTATCTAAGCCATCAGACCTTTCCTCTACCAAAGCAGTATAATGCCCAGAACTTGGAGTACGTCCATTATGATAAATTATACCAAAAAGCTCATAATTTACGGGAGTTGCAACATCTGTCTGCTCTTCATCAATAGTAATATTTTCATTAATAATAATATTAGTTAAAATTTTAACATCAATTAGGCCTCTTTCTATACACATAATAAAAATATTAGGAGTTTTTTTAAATTTCTTCGTAAACTGTTCATTTAATAAATCTTGAAACGATGAATCTTCCTTTATGGTATCAAATATCAAAAGATTGAGCTGATCTCGCACATCTGGTCTTGTTAAATTAAAAGAATAAGATAAACAATCTAAATCTACAAAACAAGAATCTTTGCTTAGTATTTTTGATAAAAGCTTGGCCACAGGATGTTGAGTCCCCCCAAAACCTCCATTTTTATTCAAAGAAAATAAATTATTAAGGACACTTCCATCACACTCATTCTTAATATCTAAATGACGACCCTGACTTGTATCTGCCAAATCATTTAAAATTTTACAAAGACATGTTTGTTCTTGATTTTTTTCAATTAATTTATCAAACAAAAGGTCTTTAAATGAAGCAAGGCATTGTAATGTTGAATTTAAAAAGCATGTGCTACCGTTATTTTGCAGTCCCCTTCTAGCAGATATGTTTTGAAAAAAAAATGGAAATATTAAAATTAAAATTATTTTTGTAGTAAAGATTTTATTTATTTTTTTATTCATAAAAACTCCAATCATATAAACACTAAAAATTACATTTTCCGTATAACAAAATCAAATATCTAATTTGAATATATTTGTATAAAAACCAAATGATACAAGTATTAATAACGGTTCTATTGGCAAGCGCATTCTAGCATAACCACCAGCAAGGCCAATTACTAAAAAGAATGAAATAAAGGCAAACATAGAAAAAAATTTTGATTCTAAAACGAACCCTGAATAACAAAATAAATAAACCAAGAAGCTTCCAAAAACTCCCAACAAAATAAACAAAAACAAAACTATTTCAAAATAAACTAATAATTTTAAATATATATTCTTCGTAGGTGGAATTAAGTAACGCTTAAGCAAATCCCAAACCGTTCGTTTATTAGAAAAATAATCTATACTTTGCCTATTATTTTCTAGATATAAAATTTCTGCAGAATACAAAGAAAAGCTTGTTCTAAATATATCTATTAAAAAATTCTTTATTGTTATAAATGGATATTTCTTAAAATATTTAAACGCTAAATCAAACTGTAAATTACAATATTCTATTTCATTTAAATCCCGGCCCAATTCATTTTTTTTCTCTTGAGCCAACAAGCTTACCTTTTTTCTTAAAATTTCTTTAGTTTTATCATAACTGCATCCTTCTTCTAACATCGCACTACGAGCTGCTGCAAAGTTTAAAAAATGCCCACCAGGTAAAGTATGAAAAAAAACTTGTCCCTGAGCAACATAATTCCTTACAAGCCAAGGACTAACAACAATTATAAAACCTAAAGTTAAAAATAAACTTTTTTTTATATTTAATTTTAATTTTTTTTTTATATCTGGATCCCCGATCAAGCCGGGGATGACAAGAGAGATTTTATTATTTTTAAAATTTAAATTATTTAAAAAAATTAAAATCACAGACAAAAATAATAAATAGTGGCCAACAGGACGAACGAGACCAGCAAGACCAAGAAATATACCGGCAACAAAAAGATTTTTGAATGCCGAGCTACTACTTCGTTGAAACTTCGAAGTACAAGACGGAGATCCCGGATCGTAGTCTCCAGTCTTCGCCATGGGCTTCGACGGACAGGCAGGAATGACAGTGCCTACGGCGCTGTTAATGCTACCAGTACCTAACCCAATATTGCTTTCATTTAACCCATACTTTGTATTGACCAAATAGTGCTCGCTTTCTGCGTTTGTCATCCCGGACTTGATCCGGGATCTAGTCCCTTTATAAAAATAAAAGATCAAAAAAAATATAAACAAAAATATAAACAAAGTCTCTGACATAAAAAAGCCAGAATATAAAACAAGACCAATTTGAATAGCACTATACAAAGAAGAAAGCTTTGCCAAAACCAAGCTTTTTGGAAATAAAATTAAAGATAATAAAAAAATCAATACGGGAATTAACGATCCCAAAAGTATTTGAAACCACAAAACATTTTTGGTATCCACACCAAATAATTTATAAAAACTAGCCAAAAACATTGGATATCCTGGTAACCGATAAAAATTTTGTTTACCATTTACTGAATAACCATGCCCAGAAGAAATGCTTTTAGCTATTTTATGATAAGTATTAGAATCTACCTGCCAGTAATTATTATTTTTAGATAAATAACTATTAAAAATGAAGCTTCTAATTAAAAAAGAAAACACAAATAAAATTAATAAAAAATACTTATGCTCCTTTATCAATCTAATTATCAAAAACCTCGAAGCCTCCGTTATTTCTAACTAATTTATCTACAGTAAGAGTTAATCTTGAAGTTTCTATAATTCGTTTTAAAGGAATCGGTAATTTGTGACTACTTATTCTAACATTTAATATAAACTCATCTAACAAATATTGATGCCCCTTATCGGCATATTTATCTGTCCTATTAAAAGAAACTGGCACACCAAATCCTTTTAATACCTTATAATCTTTCATCCAAATAGATTTCCCATCAAATAAAATTTCCATATGCTCTTTGCCCATGGCACAATTACCCAAAGAAGAATATGTAAAATTACAACAAGAACCATCTGACATTCTAACAGTTGCTATAAAATTATCTATGTTAGATGCATCATCATTATGACTATTAATTGTTTGAACACTCACAGATACCGGGAAAGCATCTGTTAAAAAACAAAATAAATCAAAAATATGACATGCTTCACCAATAATTCTACCACCATTTTCTTTATCGTTTACCCAGTGTTCTTTAGAAACATAACCCGCATTCATTCTATAATTTATAATTAATGGATTTGCCCTATTTGAAACAACATTTTTTATTATTAAATTAAACGGCGCAAATGATCGATTAAAATCGACAGTATAAAGAACCTTAGGATTTTGTTCAAATAGCTTTTCCAATAAATAAAGCTGTTCAAAATTAACAACAGCAGGTTTTTCTACAAATACAGCTTTTCTATATTTTAATGCATCAATAGACTGTTCAAAATGATATTTATGTGGAGTCGCAATTACCACCACACTTATATCTTCATCGTTAAAAACTCTATCCGTAATATTACCTATTTTTTTTACACCATAAGTTTTTGCAACAGTTAACATATTAGAATTGTTTTTATCCACCAAGGTGTGTAAATTAACAAATCTATTTCTATTCAAAATAGGCAACAGTTTAACCTTTGCAAAACCGCCAACTCCAATAAAGCCAACTTGTATTTTTCCACGTGGTGAAACATATTTTGGCAATATTAAATTATCAAAATTTTGATTTTTGTATGAATCTTTTTTTTTATAAGATTCTATTGAATTCAAAGCTTCTCTCGATATATTCTGACCAAATGTAAACAAAGCGCCAAGACCTCTTTGTTTTTTCAAGTAAAAATAAGCTCTTTCGGCTTCACTAATATCAAACTCCTGGTCAGCCAAAAAACCTATATTAATTTTTTTGTTTTCTATTAATTCTACAAATAAATCCATATTTCTATTTTCGGTCCAACGAACATATGGATATGGATAATCTATACCTTTATTTTCATAGTTAGAATCATAACGTCCAGGACCATATGCACAAGAAATTAAAAAGTCGATTTCTTTTGAATAAAAAGGATCCCTATCAAAATTAATATCTACATTTCCAACTAAAACAACTCGCCCTTTACGCCGAGTGTAAGTCATAGCATTATTTATTATAGACTTATCTCTTCCTGCTGCAGCTATTATTGTAGCGTCAACGCCTTTATGCTTTGTAAGAAAATTTATTTGCTCTTCAATGCCTGTTTTCGCGTCTAAAACAAAATCTATTCCATTTTTTTTAGCCAATTCTAATCTAGACGGATCTATGTCTATTCCAAAAACTTTACATCCAGCCAATTTACAAAGTTGTGCTGTAATTTGTCCAATAAGCCCCAATCCTATAACAGCAACACTTTCTCCCAAGCTCAAATTAGCTCTCCTAAAACCCTGCATAGCAATAGAGCCAATTGTTGTAAGACTTGCAAGTTTCAAATTATTTTTATTAAAAACTTTTACAGCTAAATTAACCGGAACAGAAGCATATTCAGCATGGTTTGCAATATTAGCACCCGCACACGCAACATAATCTCCTATCTTGAATTTGTCGATATTCTTACCAACTGCAACAACTTTACCCGAGCAAGAATAACCAAGCGCAGACGTCAAACTTAATTTATTTTTAATTAAAGAAAGTGTACCCATTGGGCCATCAGACTTTATTGCACCAAATATTTTACTAACATTTTTAGAACTATTTTCTGTAATTTTTTTAATTAAATTTTTTTCTGATTCACCGATAGTAGCTAATTCTGTTCCTGAGCTTATAAAAGAATAATAAACTTTTACTAGAATGCTATTATCTTCAAGCAAAGGAATAGGAACATCTTGTAAAAATAAATTGCCTTTTCTTAAAAAAAGTTGTCTCATTATTTACTCTCTAAAAAAATGCTTTGTGAAGTTAGTTTTTGTACCTCTTATACATAAGTCCACACTCATCAACAATAATTTTATTTTTTAAATCTATGTTTTTTAATTTTAAAAAAAAGGCGTGTGGAACTAAAATTAAAATAATATCTGACCATAATACAGCAGACTCTAAATTATCAAATCTTCTGAATTTAAATTTATTTAACTCCAATTTAATTATGTTTGGTTCATAAACTGCAAAATCAAATTTATTTTTATTAGTGTTAAGTTTTTCGGAAGAAACATTTAATGTTAATGTTTTCGAAATTTCTAAAGCAGGAGAACCACGAAGATCATCAACATCTGCTTTAAAAGTTAATCCTAAAGAAAGCACATTGGGTTTTTTATCCCTTTTTTTATAAAAGGCTTCAACTGTTTTTAATAAATTATTAATAACTAAGCCAGGCTTATTATCATTAATCTTTCTTGCCATCTGTATAATTTGAGTTTTATCTGGAAACGTTTCTATCAAAAACCATGGGTCAACTGCAATACAATGCCCGCCAACACCACAACCTGGAGTTAAAATATTTACCCTTGGATGTTTATTTGCAAGCTCTATTAATTTAAACGGATCTATACCTGCAGACTTCGCCAAATCTGAAACTTCATTTGCAAAAGCAATATTTACATCCCTGTAAGCATTTTCTGTTAATTTTACCATTTCAGCAGTCTTATCATCTGTAAGATAAATATTTCCTGTTATAAATTCGGAAGAAACATTTAATATTTTTGAATAAAAATCTTTAGCAAGCTCTCCGGATTCAGAACAAATACCACCGATAACCCTATCATTAGAAATTAGTTCTTCAAAAATTTTACCTGGCAAAACTCGTTCTGGACAATGTGCAACATAAAAATCTTTTGAACATTCTAAACCCGAATTTACTTGTAAAATTTCTGCAAACTTTTGAGTTGTACCAACAGGAACTGTTGATTCTAAAATTACTAAATTATTTTTATTAAGAACTTTTGATATCTCTTTGGCTGCACTAAATACATAAGATAAATCTGCTTTTTTATGTTCATCAAAATTATTTTCTAGAAATGGAGTCGGAACAGCAACAACAAAGACATCTGCTGCAATTATTTTGTTACTTGCTTTAAAATTCCCAGACTTTATTGCTAACTTAAGTTTTTCATCGATTCCTGTTTCGAATATTGGTGATTCTGTTTTATTAATTTTTTCTATTTTAGAAATATCAACATCAAAACCAAAAACTTGATAACCAGAGAGTGCGGATACTATAGCTGTTGGCAAGCCAATATAACCCAAACCAACAATAGTAACTTTCTTCATCACTACTCCACTAACCACAGATTATATGCACACAACCTGTATTTTTTATAAATTTAATTTTTTTCTAATTATAGAAACAATACGATTACAACTATTCCCGTCACCATAAATTGATGACATTTTCTCCGTACCTTTTTTTAGATGATAGCATTTTTCTAAAGAAGATAAAATTAATTTTTCATTAGTTCCAACAAGATCTTCCGAACCATCCCAAACGCCCTCCCAACGCTCGGTTACATCTCGCAAAACAATAACATGTTTGCCCAAACTTACAGCTTCTTCTTGAATCCCGCCAGAGTCCGTAGCAATAAAATCTGCATTTAATAAAATATAAATCAAATCTTTATACAAAAGAGAATCAGTCATAAAAATATTTTTAACATCCGAAATTCCAGACTCTTTTATAGCACCCAAAACATTTGGGTTTGGATGTTTAGGATAAATAAATAAAACATCTTCGTGCAATTGTGCAAATTTTTTAATACTACTAAAAATTCGCAAAAGCCCCGGACCAAAAGATTCTCTTCTATGCGCAGTAAGTAAAATTATTTTTTTATTTTCACTTTTGGTTTTATTTACAATATCTTCTATTATTTTGTCTATTTTTATTTGCCCAAACAAAATTAAATCTTTCATCCAGAACAAAGCATCAACAACAGTATTACCAGTGCAAAAAACTTTATTTCTATCTACACCTTCGGATAATAAATTTGCAGTAGAAAATGCAGTTGGCGCAAAATGAAAATCTGCAATTTGAGAAACCAATTTTCTGTTTAATTCTTCTGGAAATGGAGAGCGCATATTGCCAGTTCTAAGTCCAGCTTCAACATGCCCTGTTGGAATATTCATGTAAAACGCAGCAAGAGCCGCCGCCATTGTGGTTGTTGTATCACCATGAACTAAGACTAATATTGGATTAACTTTTTGATAAACCTCACGAACTCTTTCCATTATTGTTCTTTGTAGATAAAAAAGATCTTGCCCTTCTATCATTACGTCAAGATTAAAATCTGGAGAAACTTTAAAGATATCGAAAACTTGCTGTAACAAATCAGAGTGCTGAAATGTCGCGCATAAAAGTGTGTTTATGTTTTCTTTTTTGAATGCAATATAAAGGGGCACAAGCTTTATAGCCTCTGCCCTTGTACCTACAACTAAAAGAATTGGTCTTTGCATATTACTCTAACCATTTCGTCTTTTTATTAATAAAATTATTAAACTATTTCAATTAGCTTTGCATCTTTGATGTATAATACAATCCGTTCTACCAGTCAACAATACCGCCCAACGCTTACGCATAGGGCTACTACAAATACGCCCGCTCACGCAGGCTTATTCTTTGTAATAGAGCTATGGCGTTCTTCTTGGTTTAAAATATAATTTTTTATTTTTTGTAAAGAACTACGATCAACAGGAAAAACACCGTAACCTTGTTGCCAGGAAAAATCAGATAAAAAAATAAACATAATTATTTTTCATAGTTAATCTAACAATTACAACCTAAATAAAATCCTATTCTTAAACATTTATCAATAAAAAAAAGCCTGCGTAAGCGGGCGTATTTGTGGTAGCCCTATGCGTAAGCGTTGGGCGATATTGTTTTCTTATATTTTAATATTAATACATTCATAAACCTTATGATTTTAATCATATTTAAAATTAAAATATTTGCAAAAAAAATAGCCTGGCTTTAAAAACCAGGCTATAACTTAAATCCCTTTTTATAATCTTTAATCTGATAAACCTAAAAAACCGTCCAATTTTTCCGTAATAAAACCAATATCCGGCCGCTCTTCTAAATTCAAAAATAACATTTTTCCAACTAAAACACCTAAAGGTCTCTTTTTATTTTTAAAAAAATATTTCCATATATTTTCATAATTAGGCACCAAAAGATCCCGTTCAACATATTTTTTATATTTTAAAGCACGCAAGTATAGATTAAATTCAACCTCACCTGAAGAAGGTCTCCCCCTTGCACGACTCAATAACCCTGTATTAACTATCCTTATATTCTTACTTATCCATGAAATAGCGCTTGGATAAAAATCTTTTTTTCTTAACATCTTATAAAAAATATTACCTAAGGCATAAACATCAACAGCCCTGGTATAACGATAAGTTGAAATCTTAACAACCTCCCCGTCTCTTTCCTCTTCAATCTCACGAAATGGTTTTAAAATCTCCGGAGCTTTATATCCTGTAGTTCCTCTAGAATAACCCTCTTCGAAAACCTCAAATTCATTAAGTTTTACCGAATAATCAAAATCAATAAGTTTAGCAACAAACCATTTTTTTTCGGGATCATTAACTAAAACAATATTTGCAAGCTTCATATCTCTATGAATAACATTATTATTATGTAAATATTGCAAACCTTTAGATATATCCAAAAAATAATTTAACTTTTCTTCCATACCCATTATTTGTTTATTATTTCTAAAATATTTATCAAGGCTATTTGTTGCTAATTCTAAAATTATAAACCTTGAAATTTTAGAATATGCAAAAGCTTTTATCAAATTTTCATGAACATAGATATTATAAAAATTTACCTCTCGCGTTAAGGCTGTCAAACCTTTATCATCAAAAGTAAAAAAAACAACCGCAACACCCTTATCATCCCAATTAAATTTAAAAACCTCTTTGTAAGTTCCCTTTCCAAGAAAGTTTTCTTCACTTCGAATTTCACCAGTTCTAGATTTAATATTCTCGACATCGTTGTCTTCAGCATCTAAGTCAATTAATTGAGCTGAAGAATAAAAAGATATACTTAAAAATAGAACTAATAGTGATAAATATTTTTTATTAAATTTAAAAAACATACTCCCCCCTCCATCGTTTATTCCCCAAATATATTTATATTAAAGCATAAAACGTATTTATATATCAATAAATTTAGCATTTAAATTTATATTTAAAATCTTTTTATACAATTTTATACAAAAAAGCTAGAAAGATTTTTCTTTTCATAAAAATCTTTCTAGCTTAAATAAACAATTGACGCATCTTTTCTTAATTCCGATTCAAATTCTTTTTCAAATGCGACTCTCTTTTTTTCCTGTAATGAAGCTTCTATTCCTGTATAACGTTGCTCCAAAGATAATAAGTTCTTCTCGGATCTATCAACAACTTTTACGAGCTGATATGATCCAGAAAATTTTACTGGTTTACAAACTTCACCTTTCTTCATTCCAGAAACAAAGGCTAAGTTTTTATTCAAGTCTTTCTTTAAGATCCAACCAAGATCATCCCACTTCCCGCCACTTTTATCTGCAACTGAATTACCATCTTTATCTACATCAGATTCTGATAAGTCACAAATTTGTAAATTATATTTTTCTTCTGACCAACTTGGATTTTTCTTGTAAAACTCTTCAACTTCTTGAGACATTACAACACCTTTTTCGCTAAACTGTGCCATTTTTAGTCTTTCTACAGCCATAAACTTTGCAATTTGAGATTTGTAATCAGCTAAGGTTAAACCTTCTTGCTTAAGTTCTTTTTCAAAATCTTCATCTGATAAATCAACAAGCCCACTTCTAATTTTCAAGCTCGTAATTTGTTTATCAACTTCTGCGCTGGTTGCAAGCATTTTATGTTCTGCTGCTTTCTGAAAAAGCAATTCTTCATTAATCGCAGCTTCTAGGCTCAACCTTTGCCCACTAGCAACAGCTTGAGGTTTTTCCAATGTTGATTTTAAGATATTAACACCATTAACACGAACAACAATTTTATCTACTGTCGTTTTTTTTATTTTATCGCTTTCAGCAACGTTTTTAACTTCGGCAGCAGAAATCTGCGATTTATCAGCACTTGTTTGTTCAGCAAAACAACCAAAAAACATCCCCATTAAAACCAAAAAAGAAAATCTAAATTTCACTTTATTCTCCCGTCTAAATTTTATCCAACTTTATTGTATATTTTATGTTATCTATAGAGCTAATATTTTCAAGTGTTGTTAAATCACCAACATCAGTTTTTTGCAACAAACTAGAAAGTACTCTACGCATAATTTTGCCAGATCTCGTTTTTGGCAAAGCTTCAACAAAGTATATTTTAGCAGGTTTTACCAAAGCGCCAATCTCTATCTTTAAAGTTAATGTAATTTCTGCCCTTAAATCATCTAAATCCAAGTCAGATTCTTTTAATACTACAAATAATGCAAAATTCTGCCCCTTTATTCTATCTGGAATAGCTGCAACCGCGGCTTCTGCAACTTTTTGATTCTTAATTGTTGCATTTTCTATCTCTGAAGTTCCAATTCTATGACCGGCAATATTCAATGTTTCATCAGAACGGCCTAAAAACCAAATGTATCCATTTTCATCTTTTATAGCATAATCACCTGAATAATAATTATCCTTAAATTTGGACCAATAAACTTCTTCAAATCGTTTATTATCACCCCAAACACCTTTAGTTAATCCCGGCCAAGAACTTTTAACAATTAAAAAACCTTTCTGACCATTAGGAATAGAAGTCCCATTTTCATCTACAATATCAACCTCAATTCCATCTAACGGTAAAGTTGGAGAACCTGGCTTTAAATCCGAAAGTTTATAATCAATTTTTGGAGCAATCATAAAACCACCAGTTTCTGTTTGCCACCAAGTGTCTATTATTGGACATTTCTTATTACCAACACGGTCAAAAAACCAATACCAAATGTCTGGATTTATAACCTCACCAACAGAACCCAATACCTTTAAACTACTTAAATCAATATTTTCCATCCACTTTTCACCTAGTTTTCTTAGCATTCTTATTGCAGTAGGAGAAGTATATAAAGTTGAAACTTTGTATTTTTCTATAAGTTTCCACCAAATAGATGGATTAGGAAAATCTGGAGTACCTTCGTATACAACAGAAGTAGCTCCACTCATAAGCGGCGCATAAACCACATACGAGTGACCGGTTACCCAGCCAACATCAGCAGTACACCAATAAACACCATTCTTTGCCCCACCAAAAGCCGCCCCAAATGAATAATTAACATAAGTTAAGTAACCACCAGTAGAATGAACGATGCCCTTTGGCTTACCCGTGGTCCCAGAAGTATACAAAATAAACAATGGATCATTAGATTCTACCGCAACTGGCTCAAAGTAATCTTTAGAATTTTTTATTAAATCTGAATACAAAACATCTCTGCGAGAATCTAAGCTCAAAGATAAATCTGTACGCTTTGCAATAATCACTTTTTTTATTGCGGTTTCATGTACAGCAAGGTCTACAACAAATTTTAAGTTTATAAATTTTCCACGACGCAAGGAATAATCTGCTGTCATTAAATATTTAGCTTTAGTATCTATAATTCTATCTTTTAATGATTTATAAGAAAATGCAGAAAATACAACGGTATGGATTGCTCCAACACGAGCAACTGCTAATATCGAAAAAATAGCCCGAGGAATCATTGGCATGTATATTACAACAACATCACCCTTTTTTACCCCAAGATCCGAAAGTCCACAAGCCAGTCGGTTTACTTCATTGTAAATTTCTTGATATGTAAAAGTTTGATTCTCGCCAAGCTCATTCTCCCAATGAATAGCAATCTTTTCTCCTGAGCCATTTTTGATATGTCTGTCTAGACATTGATAGGAGGCGTTAAGTTTTCCACCTGTAAACCAATTTAGGTATGGCTTTTCACCAGTGGTAACATCATCCCATTTTTTGAACCAATCTAACTTTTCAGCCTGTTTTTCCCAGAATAAGTTATTCATTTTGTATCCAAAGATTTAAGAACAAAAGAAATTTTTTTTAATAAAAACAGAATAGTACAGAAAATATGGCTCCGCAAAAGGGTCAATTAAACAACAGTTGGTGTTATAAAAATCATTAACTGATCATCACTTTTTAATTTTCTTCTACCAGAAAAAAGCAAACCTAATAATGGAATATTCTGCAACACAGGAACTCCATTTTTAATTTTACGCTTTTCATTAGAAATTAGACCACCAATTAAAGTCGTCTGCCCGCTACCAAGAAGAACTCTATTCTTTGATTTGTTCATAACAATTACAGAAGTCTTTGCTGCAAATGTTGCATCTTTAAAATAAGAATGCTCTACAAAAATATCTAAAAATACAGATTTTCCATCCGGAGAAACTTCTGGTTTTACTTTAAGTTTCATGCCCAAATCTTTGTAACTTATGGTGTCAATACTTCTTAAAGAACCTTCTATCCGTTCTTGGACATTAGTTTCTATAGGCACTTGTTGACCTACCAAAATTTCTGCCGGCTCTCCACTGTTTACAAGCAAACTTGGTTTTAAAATAGTTTCTATTTCGCTTTTATTTTCAGCCGCATTTAAAACCAAATTTAAACGTTTAGAATTTAAATCATTGCCACCAAATATAAACGGGAAGTTTAAAAACCGACTTGCACTATCCGGTAATAAATTCAAAGCCCAATCCATAAGATTCCCGTCTTTAAAATCCCCCTGCCCACCTGTTTTTATAGGACCAAATCCTGCAACATTCCATCCATGATTAATACTTGCAGATCTATTGTAAACACCAGAAACTTGAAATCCAAAACTTTCTTCAAAATCTTTAGCTGCAACTACAATTCGAGCCTCTATTCGAACCTGCGGGATATTAGAATCTATTTCTTTTAAATAGTTTTTAAAATCTCTCGCCTGAGACTGTAGGCATCTAAAAAAAATCTTCTTGGTATTGTCATCAAAAGCAATATAAAAGCCATCTTTACTTTCTATGCTTCCAACAATCCCTGCCCACATTTTTTCCACACGCAATTTAAAACTCTCAGTCCACTTTGCATTATTAACAGTAAATGATTCCGCAATAAAAGAATTACTTCTAATATTCTTTAGAATCGGTACAGCCTTAACCGCCGGCATAATACGTAAAATATTATTTTGATTTATTAATACTAATTCCGACTGCACGCTAGATAATATTATTTTCAATGCATTATCAAGACTTATATTCTTAAAATTTATATTTTGTAGTACACCAAAAACAGACGAGTCTATAACAAAATTTAAACCGGCTGTCTGAGCAATAAGAGATATGATGCTTTTTATATCAGCTGATTTTATTTTTAACGATATTTTATTATTCAAAAGAGATTTATGATTATATTGTGAATCTATAACCTCTTGTAAATCTTGCAATACTAACTTTTTAACAGGTAGCACATCTTGCTTACTAACATCCTGTTTATCATTTTTAAATTGAGATAAAAAGTTATCTAACTTTGCTTTGTCATTTATTAACTCTTCCGCCCTTTTTTCTAATTGTTTATCTGAGCTTTTTACGATTTCTTTAACCGTCTTACCAAACCGTTCTAGCTCTTTATCTTCAGATTTATCCTTTGCCTCTTGTAGCAATTCTGAAGTATAACTTGGAACGCGAGATAAATCAGGATTTTCATTTGGCAAAAAAACGTCATTTGCATTTAGTTTTAAAAAAAATAAAATAAAAAATAAGATCAAAATAAAATTCATTACTACTTATCCTTAATTTAATAGTTCAAGACTAACTTTAAGTTTTCTTTTAATAAAATAATATTATTGTTGCTTATTTCTAAAACCTTATATCCCCAAACAATATCATCTTTAAAAACAACTTCTTGATTATTTAAATGTTGCAAAATCGCACCGTACCCTTTTTTATATTTGGTAATAGCCATAAGTTTGGGACCATAACTTTTAGAATATTCTATCTCAATTTTTTCGGAAGAAACACTTAATGTTGTTGAATAATTAAATGGATCTCGTATATTTTGCGAATGTAATCCGGAAAAAACATTTATTAAAAAACATATTTTGAAAAAAAAATTAATTTTTTTTATCACCCAAAAACTCCAGTACTCTATATTTGAGAATAAATAAAAGATTGTCTTTATCTATCGTTTCAATCTTTTCGGAAGAAACACTAAACTTTTTAGAATTTAATGTTAAAGATTTTATCTTTAAGAAATGGTTATTAACAAAATCATTTTTTAGAAAAGAAATAAAATTCTTAAAAGAACCAGAAAGCTTTAGTTCATACATATTCTTTCTACAAAAAGCTCTTTTTGCCTTAGATAAAAACTCAAAACTTACAACACTTAGATTATATTTTTCTAACAATGAAATCACTCGCAATTTATTATTTAATTTTAAATCTTGAATAAAATTTTTTCCCTGTTTTTCTGTTAATTTAGCAAACTCTATATCTAATTCATTATTCTTATCTTTAGCACCCTCAAAGGAGAGTTTTTGTTGCTGTAAATTGTTAAGTTCAGCCAACTCCTTATTTACTGAAACATCTGTTGGATTAATTAAAAATAAACGAAAAATAACAAAAATGATTAAAAATAATCCTAAAGACATTAAAAAACGTCTAAAAACACTGATATTTCTTAGAAAAATGATTATTCTATGTTCTTTTAAAATATTTGCCATACAAACTTTCTTAAATTTCGATTTATTGCAAACTAATAAACAAATATTTTAAAAGTAAATAAAAGAAAAATCTCTCACAAAATATCACTTTTTTATCGAAAAATGACATTTTAATTGATTATCATTTGTTAAAAATCAGAAAGAAACCAGACTATTGATATAAAAAATTAAAAAACATTTTTTTAAAAAAAACCATTTGGAGGTTTAAATGAAATCATTTTTAATAAAAATCACACTTTTTTCTATCTTAGCCACAAGTACAATAAATTATAATACTAAAGCAATGGGTTTTTTTTCTAAAGATCCCAAACAAAAAGAAGCAGAATTATCCAAAAATATCAAAACAATAACAGAAGAAATAATTGGTATAAGAAATTATATTCAGCAAACTGAAAATATAAATACAGCAAAATTAAGCGACTTAGAAAAAAAATTAAAAACGTTGAAAACAGAATATTTCAAAAAAAGAAAAGAACTTAAAGAAGTACAAAAAACTTTAAGAGGTAAAAAAGCGTCTAAAGCAAGATTACGGTTAGAAGAAAATAAAAACAAAACTCTTGCTCAAATGAAAGAAGAAAGAGAGAGTCGACGCAAAAAAAATAAATCTAAAATAGAAAAAGCAAGAATCATAAAACAGTCCAGAGAAGAAAAAGAACTGTTATCAACGCTAGAAACAACTATAGCAAGAGAATTTAAGTCTACACTAACAGAACTTACAAACATAAATGATATTAAAAGAATTGTTGAAACAAGGCTAGATTCAATCGTTCCTAAAATAATAGACGCTATAATTTTAGAAACTCAAATCTCTGAAAATCCTAATCATAAAATAATAAATAATATTGCAAAAAATATAAAAGCTTTATGGCTAGTTGCAAAAAAAAGACTTAACAATATAAATATTCAAATACCAGAAACAGCTGCAAGAAAAAGAAAAAAAGAAAAAGCTTTTAATATCTGTGAAGAAGAAAATGCTTTATTGTTAGAAAGGCTCGAGGAGCTAGTTAAACCAGTCGTGAAAGAAAATATCTCTATTCTAGAAGATTACTTAATATCTTTAGATATAGAATTATTAAAAACAAATTCTGAAGCACTCGCTTTCGCTATAAATGAAATGCTCAATATTTTAATCTTTAATTCTTTTGAATTATTAGAAAACATCGGTGAAAATATTTTAATAGACTGGATTATGGTTCAAAAAGATAAAATGCTCTTACCTGGAGCTATAGATAATACATTTGTAATAAGCATAGCTAGAGATGCAATAAAAAATTATGTAAAAGAATCTTTAGACAACCTATTAATTCTTGTAGAAGAAAAAAGAAACTTTATTACAGATCCAAGAGTACTTACTTATATACAAAAAAATATATTATCTGCTATAGATATACAAGATTAAATTAATATCGTTTTTAATTAATAGAATTATTATATAACTAGATCCTGAAACAAGTTCAGGATGACAATTAAAAAAAAATCACTATTGTCATCCTAAACTTATTTCAGGATCTAGTCTTTTTTAAAAAGTCTTTTGTACCCACTGAAATGGATTTACAGCAACATTGTTAACCCTAAGCTCCCAATGTAAGTGATAACCATTAGCATAACCAGTCATACCAAGCCTGCCAATCTTATTACCTTTTTTAAGCATATCGCCAATTTCTACATCTGCAAAATCTTCTAAATGACAATAAATTGTAAATACACCAACACCGTGATCTATTACAATAGTATTTCCTGTTAATAAAAAGCGATCTTTAATAATAATTCTGCCAGCCTGACTTGCCCAAACCACACTCTTTGGCGAATTTAAAATATCAACAGCCTTGTGCAAATAATGCCCTTTTTCTGGAGTAGTTCGAACTTCACCAAAATAGGTAGTCACTCGTTTAACATCTATAGGCATTTCAAATCTTCCAGACCAAAGTTTTTTATTTGGAGAATCTTGTAACCATTTTTCTATAGCATCTTCCAAAATTTTATTGCTCATGCTAACTTCTTTTTCTTCTTCAAGTTTTTCCCTGTCTACAATAAAACCTTTCTGCCTTGGAAAATTATACTCCTGAATATCAACTCTACTTGCAAGGCTCATTTCGTTACCAACAAAGTCTTTTAACCTAGCATTCAAAAGATATTCACCTGCATTTAAATCACAATCTACAGGAATAAAGCATTCGTAAATGTTTGCATATTCAGATTCAGGATAAAACTTATATTTTTTTTCCAAAAATTGAACATCTAGTTTTTCTACCCTTTTATTCGTCTGAACTTTAGCATGAATTGTATGTCCCTGAGCAACCTTATATTCTTGGTTTAAAAATGCAGCCTTAAGGTCACTATTATCTACAATAAACTCTATGGTTTCTTCATTTCTATTTTTGTTTCTGCTAGAGTCTATAATTGCCACATTCAAAGTATGTTTTCCATCAGAAAGATCCACTGTGTCTATTTTAAATGGCAAATTAAAAACCTTTTTACCTATATTTCTAGAACCATCCACATCAACATGATCGCCATCCAAAAATACAGATATTAAATCAATTTTATATCCATTATTAGAATTTATAGCAACAGAAACCTCGCCTGCAACATATCCATCCTTTTTTATACCAGTAAGCATAATATCTGGCAGCTCAGAATGAGTAAAATAAGAAAAAACTTTAAGCCCTAAAAAACCTGTAATAAATAAGACAAAACCAAAAAAAACTGGGAATTTTAACCTATCAAACATAAACAACCCCTTTTGATGTTTTTAAATAATATTAAACAAAAAAATAATCCGCCACTTGCACTTGTGGTCCATTAAATATACATATTTTATATATGTAGTAAATACGTAGCAAGCTACTTTTTATTTAATATAACAAAAAAAGCCCGCATTTACACGGGCTTCAATAAAAATAATGTTATTTATTTTTACATTAAATTTTAATGTAATTGAGCCAAAATTTCATCTGCAGCCCTTGCACCAGCCCATGCAGCACCAGCAAGATCTGGAGAATACATATAATCACCGGCAAAGAAAATTTTATCTGAAACAGATGCTTGCAAGTCGGCTTGATAATTTGTTAAAAATTGTAAAGGTAATTTTGCAATACCATTATCATATCGGTTAACTATAGAATCAATAACATCATTTTCGTGGTTGAAAAGAATTCCAGCGCATATTTCAAGTTCTTCTCCAACAGCATCAACTAAATTAGCATCATTCATAGCCAATAATGTTGAGTCTGTTACAATTGCGTTTACAACATTTGTTGCTTGTAAAAAATATCTATCGGAAGTACCAATATCGAAAATTCTTCCAGTCTGACTTAACCAACCATTTATATCTTCATCCATATATAAAACACCATGTAAATTTTTCCCTAGAGGAAATTGTTTTACATATAAACTTACAATAGCTATTGAAGCATAATCTACAGCATTTAACGCTGTTTGTTTTGCCGTAGATAAACCCGAAACAATGTTTTTTGCTATGTAAGCAGGAGTTGCAACAACAGCATAATCTGCACTATAAGTTGAACTATCCAAGCATGTAACATCAACAGAATAACCATTAATAATAACATTTGTTACTACTTTATTTGTAAGAACAGTGGCACCTTTAAAAATAAGGTCATCTTTAATTGCTTTAGCTAAAGATTCATTACCATCTTTTAATAAATACCGAACATCTTGATCTACATTACCATACCAACCAACAGGAACAATACCTGCTAAAGTAGAAACATCTCCACCAGCTTCACCGGCAAGTCCAGCTGCAATGTAATCTGCTACATCTTGATTTAATGATTGATAGTTATATAAGTATGTATCTGTACCCATATTTTCTAGCGTATTCCAAATTGTATTTTGAGGATCTTTATCAAAATAAAATTCTTTTGTTCCAATAGAAGAACTATAATCTCCAGCAATTGCATTTAAACCTATCAAAAGCTTTGCTAAAAATAATAAATTTAGATTATGGTAATTACCATTTTTTATGTAAGCCGTCTTTAGATCGTTAAGCGTTTTTTTTCTAATATCACCTATATAATAATCAATTATTGGATGCATATTATTGTAAATATATTGAGCACCTAAATTCGATTGAATCCCACCAAGTTCTTCTGAATAAAGCTTACCACCAATATAATTCTGTGATTCTAATAATGTAACATTACAACCATTATCAATTGCAGTAACTGCAGCAGCAAGACCAGCCATACCACCACCAACAACAAGAACACTTTTAGTTGTTTTTGTTACAATTGGTTGACCATTAATATCTCTTTTTACAAAAACATACTTTTTTTTTTCCACTTCTGAAGTAGGTACAACTTTTTCATCAACAACAACTTCTGCAAACACAGCTGTAACAAATAAAAATAAAACAGTTGTAGATAATACTCTGAATTTCATTCACTCTCCTAGTAAAAAATGAAATAATCCAATAAATATAAAAAACTAAACTAAATCTAAAAACACCCTCCCTATAAATTAAAAATTTCACCTATAAAAAACACGATTTTTGTATTTTACAAAATCACAAAATAAAAGGTCAACAAATGTAAATTTTTAAAAAACATTGCAACTAATAAAAGAAATATTTTATTATATTATTCAGTTTATAATAAAAAAATAGGAAGAATAAATATTATGTTAAGATTAAATCTATTAAAAGACTTAAACCCACTAAACCAATTAAAAGTACTAGATAAAGTTGGACAAATAAAAGATACTATCGGCCAAACAAAGCTTGCTATTTTTATTTTAGTTGGAGTCATGGCAGCAATACTAATTGCTTTAATTGTACTTATTTTAAAAAAAAGAAAATAGCTAAAACTAATCACGTTACGACGCTTCTACGTAAAAAGATTAAACAAAATTCGTTAGCCCTGGCCAAAAAGACCGACCTAGTCCTCCTGGATCCAATATACTAATCATGTAATTCGATTGTTTTTTATCTATTTTAAATAAAGTTTCTCCACGGTCAGTTTCAAAAACATTTCCAGATATAAAATCATCGGTAAAAAATCTAACGCCCTTGATCATATAATTCAAGTTCAATAAAAAATTATTTAATCTTAATTTTGATAAATCTACTAAATCAATAAAATCACTTTTTAAACAAAAATGAGAACAAACACCAGATGCAATAAAACTGCTTACACCAAATAAATCAAAATCAAAATAAATATCATAAGATGCGACTATATTAAAATTAATATAACCATCAAAATCACAATCTGAACTAATAATTAAACATAATTCATAAAATCCAGGTTCATCTTCAATTTCTAAAAGATTATGTGTAAAAGAATTTCGTAAATAAATATTTGAATCTATATCTAAAGTAAATTTATAAAAATTATCTAAACTATGCTTATATAACAAATCTTTTTTTTTACAAGAAATCTTAGAAATCTCTTCTGCGTATCCTTTCAAACAAACCTTTGGATTATTAAAATTAATATTCAAATTACAAACAATATTACCATCGTTTTTTACAGTAATTTTTTTTATTTTGGAAAATATCATTTTTTTTTCTGTAAGAGTTTCCGCAGGAACAACCGATTGAGCCCTAGAATTAAAAGGATCTTTAACAACATCTTCATCTTCTTGCCCTGACAACGGAGCACTCCGTTGAATTCCAGCCTTCTTATCAGATTCACTCATAGAGCGCCACAAACGGCCAAAGCTCATTATATTTGATAAGCTTAGACCAAATAAAAAAATTATAAAAACAAAATACTTAATTTTCATAAAACCTATTTTGCATTAAAAACCTCTTTAATCGTAGATAAAGATCCCATAAGAGCGCTAGACTCATATGGCAACAATATCATTTTACCATTTTTATCTTTTGTTATTTCTGGCAATGCCTTTATATAATTAAGCGCAACCATGTATGGCAACGGATTAGAACCAGGAATAGATTTTTGAATCATTTGAATTGCTTCAGATTCAGCTTTAGTTGTTAAAAGTCTAGCTTCAGCTTCACCTTGTGCTCGTGTAATTTTCGCAACCTTTACACCTTCTGATTCCAAAATAGCATATTGCTTTTTACCTTCTGCTTCTAAAATCAATGCACGTTTATCACGTTCTGCACGCATTTGTTTTTCCATAGCAACACGAATATCTTGCGGAGGATTAACTTCCTGAAGCTCAACTCTATTTACCTTTACACCCCATTTATCTGTTGCATCATCTAAAATTTCACGTAACTTGTCATTAATTTTATCTCTAGAAACCAACGATTCATCTAAGTCTAAAGCACCAATAACATTACGCAAAGTTGTTTGAGTTAACTTTTCTATAGCTTGAGGCAAATTAGAAACTTCATAAATAGCTCTTAATGGATCTGTTATTTGATAATATAACAACGCATTAATTTCCATTGTGACATTATCACGAGTAATAACATTTTGTTTAGGAAAATCATAAACAGATTCCCTTAAATCTATACGTTCCATAACTTTACTGTATCTGTACATTCTTCCTGGAGTCGCAGGAGATTCTTTTACAAAAGACCAAAGAACTCTTCTTGGCTGATCCACAAAAGGTAAAATGAAATGCAATCCTGATTGCAAAATCTTACTATATTTACCCAAACGTTCTATTAATATGACTTCAGATTGTTTTACAATATAAGTCACTTTAGATATTACAAGTAATAAAAAGAAAACTAATACAATAAAAAAAGTATAAAACGTAAAAATCATATAAAACTCCTAAAAAAAATATAATACATTTACTTAACCATTAATCGATTTCCTTTAACAGAATCAACTTTCACCGTTTGGCCTTCTAAAATATCAACCCCATTTTTACTAAAAGCCGACCAAATTTCACCTCCAACTTTAACCAAACCAGAATCACTTTTAGTTATAACTTTTACAATAATACCATCTTTACCAGCCAATGCATCTACATTTGTCGGCACTCTTTTGTATTCTGTAGCCTTTAAATATTTTCTAAATATAAAAAAAGTAATTAAAAAAGAAGTTACTAAAGTTATACATTGAACAAAAAAAGAGCATCCTAAAAATGCAGCGCCTGATGCAAAAACAGCACCAATAGAAAAGGTTATAAAAAAGAACAAACCTGGTGTAGATAATTCTAATAATAAAAATAACAAAGCAACCAAAAGCCAAAAATAGCCTAGTTGCTCAAAATTAAAAACAATTTCATACAACATAATATCACCAGCTTAGAAAACTAAGACTTTCAATAATAGGGTTAATTAAATTTTCCCACTGATCTTCATTAGAAATACCAACTTCTATAGCCAGAGCTGGAGCAATTACCCCAACTAAAGACTTTATTGGTATTCCAAACACACCATAAAAATCAAAATTTTTAATATAGTGTTCCTGTGTTAAATGATTCTTTATGCACCGCCCATAAAAAAGAGTCTTTTTAATATTAAAAAAGTGAGCTTGCTGAACAGGAATAAATTTTCCCGGACTTACACTTCTTAAAGCAAAATCCACCATAGGATTATAAACAAGATTATATAAAAGGATCGTTGGCTTTACAAGTTCATGCCCAAATACATGCAAACTTAAATAAAAATCAACATTAAGCCTACCCGCAAAAGAGGCATTTTGTAAATATTCAATCTCTTCTCCAGGATATCTAGTCAACACACCGCGTATACCATAATAATCATGCAGCTTCTTCTTTAAAGCACCGGCCATTTTAAAAGCCACGGTTCTTTCAAAACTATCGCCAATTTTACGACCCGTTTTATTTGCATCACCGGCAGGATCTATCATAACCAATAGTTCTGACCGCAAGCCTAAAAAACTTATTATTAATAGAAAAAATGTAAACTTACAAAACTTAAACATACTGTTACTTTAACGTTTTACCGGCTATATTTTATTATTTTATGTAGTAATATAATTTTATTATAATACTATTTTAGAATTATTAAATTATTTAAAAAATTAGGTAGAAATATGAATTCTATAGAAATAAGAGAAAAATTCTTAAACTACTTTAAAAAAAATGGTCACGAAATAGTTCCCAGCTCCTCTTTAATACCAGCCCAAGACCCCACCCTGCTTTTTACAAATGCTGGAATGAATCAATTTAAAAATGTATTCTTAGGCAACGAAAAGAGATCTTACAAACGTGCTACAAGTATTCAAAAATGCGTCCGCGCTGGTGGCAAACATAACGATTTGGAAGAAGTCGGCTTTACCAATAGACATTTAACATTCTTTGAAATGATGGGAAACTTCTCTTTTGGAAACTATTTTAAAGAAGAAGCTATTAAATTTGCATGGGAATTTTTAACAAAAGAAGTAAAAATTTCACCAAAAAATCTAAAAATTACAACTTACAAAGACGATGAGCAAGCATTCGAGATCTGGAATAAAACTATAAATATTCCAACAGACAAAATTTATAGACTTGGAAATAAAGACAATTTTTGGCAAATGGGCGACACTGGTCCATGCGGACCGTGCTCGGAAATTCACTTTGATAATGGCAAAGATGTAGGATGTAAATCTGATGGATGCAATCCATCTTGTTCTTGCGGACGTTTTACAGAAATTTGGAATCTTGTATTTATGCAATTTAACAGACAGGAGAATGGTAAACTCTTACCATTAAAGCAAACTGGCATAGATACCGGTATGGGCTTTGAACGACTAAGCATGATTTTACAAAAAAAGGACTCCGTATTCCAAACAGATATTTTTGCACCATTAATTAAAAAAATAGAAAAGCTAACAAAACTTTCTTACGCAAATAGTGATAAAAATACAAAAGCAGCTTTTCATGTTCTTTGTGACCACGTAAGATCTAGCTCTCTTTTAATTGCGGACGGATGTCTACCATCTAATGATGGGCGTGGCTATGTCTTACGCAAAATAATTAGACGCGCAGCACTTTTTGCACAAAAACTCTCTGATAACCCAAAACTATTTACCAGCTTGTCTAAAGAATTTATTAGTTATTTTTCCTTAATTTATAAAAAATTAAAAGATAACGAAAAATTAATTCTCTCTACCCTAGAAGACGAAATTACAAAATTCAGTGAAAACTTAAAATCCGGAAAAATAATTTTAGAAAAATATATAGAAGAAAACAAAAAAAATAGTAAAAGTAATCTTTCCGGAGAGCAAGTGTTTAAGCTATACGACACTTACGGTTTTCCTCCTGAACTAACCAAAGTAATAGCAAACGAGCAAAACTTTACACTGGATATGCCAGGCTTTAATAAAGAAATGGAAAAACAGAAAGAACAGTCTGGCAAAAAAGCAAAAGGTAAAAACGCAACACTAGATATTCCAGAAAATATTAATACTAAATTTGTTGGCTACGACAAACTTGAAATAGAAACCGAAATAAACTTTATACTAAAAGAAAATAACGTTAGTTGGATTGTGACAAATAAATCCCCATTCTACGTTGAATCTGGTGGACAAATAAGTGACAAAGGCTGGATAAATATAAATGACACTGTTTTTGAAATAGAAAATTTTTACAAATCTGATAATAGCAATAATCCAGCAATTACTGTTAAAATTAAAAATACTAATATTAAAGTTGGTGATAAAGTTAAATGTATCGTCGACTATTATTCCAGAACAAACACAACCAAAAATCATACCGCGACACATTTATTACAAGCAGCTTTAGTTCAAGTTTTAGGCAAACATATTCAACAAGCAGGATCTTTTGTAAATAGTGAATTTTTGCGTTTCGATTATACAAGCAACCATGCCCTTAAACCAGAAGATACAGAAAAAATAGAAAATATTGTAAACCAAAAAATACAAGCAAATATCAACTTAAATATTTTCTACACAACTTTACAAGAAGCGAAAGATGCCGGAGTTACCGCCCTTTTTGGTGAAAAATACAATGCAGATCAAGTCCGTGTTATACAAATTCCTGGATTTTCTTCAGAACTTTGCGGAGGAACTCATGTCAAAAGCACAGGCGACATTGGTCTGTTTAAAATAGAAAGCGACATCGCCCTTTCTTCTGGCGTAAGACGGATTACAGGTATTACCGGACCTAAAGCTATAGAAGTTTTTCAGAATAGTTTTAATACAATAAAAACTTTAGTAGAAAAATTTAAAGTGAAACCTGAACAAGTTTTAACTGCAGTCGAAAAACAAACTGAAAATATTTCTGATCTAAATTCTCAAATCAAACAACTAAAAAAACAACTTGCCAAATCTCAAATTCCAGCATGGCAAAGTCAAGTGCAGCAAGTTGGCAAAGTCCCATTCTTACTCTTAGAACTTCAAGATTTTGATAGTTCCCAAATTAAAGATATTTGCGAAAGTATAGAAACAAAATCTCCTGGCTTTTATTTTATAATAAATACAAATTCAAAAACACCAGACAATATCTCATTTTTTGGCTACGTTAGCAAAAACTTTGCACCACAAGTTAACTTAAAAGAATTTAGCAAATTATTACGAAAAAAATTTGATCTTAAAGGTGGTGGAAGCAACACTTTAATTCAAGGTGGTGGTAAACAGCCAAAGAATTTAAAAGAAGAAATTATTAAATGGCTTAAAGCTTTATAAATGAATAGCCTCAAAAATTTGCACTGCTATCAACTTAAGAATGCAATTGAGGCACTTAATATTCCCTACGATGTAGATGTCGTTGACTTTAATAATATTCCTGAAGCTTTAAAAGCAGAAATAGAAAGAATTAAAGTATTATGGAAATAAAAAAAGAAAAAAGACTCTTCGATTTTTTTGATAAAAATAATATTAAATACACGTTATATAAACACCAACCAGTATTTACTGTAGAAGATATCCCTGTTATAACAGAACCAAAAGGTATAACGGCAATACCAGGAACTCATTCAAAAAATCTTTTTCTAAAAGATAAAAGGGATGGAAACTATTTTCTTGTAAGCGTTACGCAAAATAAACGCGTTGATTTAAAAGAACTAAGCAACACCCTTGGCACAGGCCGATTTTCTTTTGGCAAACCGCAAGCTATGCAAGATTTTCTAAATCTCGAACCCGGTTCTGTAACTCCGTTTGGTTTAATCTTTGATGAAAATAAAAAAGTAACATTTGTTTTAGATAAAGATTTTTTAGATGTTGATTTTATCAACTTTCATCCATTAAGAAATGATATGAATGTTGGCTTAACGCCAGAAATGTTTTTACTGTGTATGGAGAAACTTGGACATAAGCCAAGAGTTATAGAAATTCCAATTAAAATATAAAGTATTTTTTTTAAAGCAAAACCTTTCATGCTCGAGCATAAATCAATTCTCCATCTTTTTTTATTTTATATCCAAACGTTGTAACATTATTTGAAATACGATCAAATTCTTCTTCAGATAGATTGCTATTGGATTATATGTTTTTACTAGTCTATTTTTTACTTCTTCTATGGTTGCTTTATCTATCATAACTTTTCCATATAACTTTTTTTTAAAATTATTATTGTTCATTTTTTTAAATTATATCAGAAGATTTATCTCAATTCCATATTTTTACTATCTAAGATGAATTAATAGAGCAATATTTTATTGAAATATAAAGTTTTTGTAAAAAATAATTAATAATTTATAATAGGTTTAATTTTAACCTTTAATCACAACGCAAGGTCTAAGTTTAGCAATCTTTTTTGCAATACCTATAGAATCAACAACCCTAATTACCTCATCAATATCTTTGTAAGCTATTGGAGCTTCTTCGGCAAGTCCCGGTACTGAGCCGGCTTGAATAAAGATTCCTCTTTCCCTTAACTCATCACGCAAGGCTTTGCCATGAACTTCTCTTTTTGCAGCTTTACGAGACATTCTTCTGCCTGCACCGTGGCAAGTTGATCCTAAAGAAATTTCCATTGCTTTTTGAGTTCCAGCTAAAACATAAGAGGCTGTTCCCATACTTCCCGGAATTAATACAGGTTGCCCTGCAGATTGATAATCTTGAGGAATTTCAGGATGATTTGGAGGGAATGCTCTGGTTGCACCCTTTCTGTGTACAATCACTGATTGTTTTTCACCTTCAATTTGATATTCTTCAATTTTTGCAATGTTATGTGCAACGTCGTAAAGTAAAGAAAGTTCATTGCCTTTTCCAAACTCTTTTTCCCATGCCTGACGCATAAGATGTGTAATCATTTGTCTATTTGCCCATGCAAAGTTCGCCCCTGCAGCCATGGCATTAAAATAATTTTGACCTTCTGGGCTATTAAATGGAACACACGCAAGTTCTCTATCCGGTATCTTTATCCCATAGTTTGGCATAACATTCATCATAATTTTTATATGATCAGTTGCAATTTGATGTCCTAAGCCTCTTGAGCCTGTATGAATTAAAACGGTCACTTGATTTTTGAAAAGACCAAATGTTTTGGCTATTTCTTCATCATAAATTTCTTCAATAAAATCAACTTCCACAAAATGATTGCCCGCACCTAATGTTCCTAATTGATCAAGACCTCTTTTTTTTGCATGATCAGAGATAATCGTTGGATCTGCATTGTCTAATTTACCATTTGATTCAATGTGATTAATATCATCTTGAGTTGCATAATTATTTTCAAGCATCCAATTAGCACCATCTTTTAAAACCTTATCTAATTCATTTTTATCTAGTTTTAACTTTCCGCCCCTACCAACTCCAGATGGAATATAATGATAAATTTCTCGAGAAAGAGATTCTAAATTATTTTTTATTTCATTAAATGTAAATTTGGATTTTAAAAGACGAACTCCACAATTGATGTCGTAACCAATCCCGCCCGGTGAAATTACACCATCAGGTATTTTTGTTGCCGCCACACCCCCAATTGGAAATCCATAGCCTTCGTGAGCATCTGGCATAACAAGTGCAGGGCCAACAATTCCTTTTAAGGTTGAAACGTTTATTAATTGTTCCAGTGATCTATCAGAAAAAACTTCATCAAGCATTTTTTCTGAAGCAAAAATTCTTACGGGTACATTCATATCAGATCTGTAGCTTTTAGGAATTTCCCAAATAAAATCTGATATTTTTTTTAAATCTTCTTTTACTACCATTTTAAATCCTTTGTTTTTAAATATCAAAAATTATATTTGTTTGTAGTACTCCACCTTCTTTTTTGATCTCGGCTTCGTGGTATGTTACTGCTTTTATGTCTTCATCAAATTTATCGACTCTTTTACCGTAAATAGTACATTCTAGAAAGTTTTCAGATAGATTTTTAAAATCTACATTGCAATAGACGGCTTTGTTTATTTGACTTTGAGTTAATACTTCAGATAAAAAATCAATTAAGAGTGTTGTGCTATCTGCACTTTTAATTTTAACATTCTCTTTTTCTTCAAATTTATCTGTTTGTTTACATAGATCCTTTTTTAAAAGTTGAGCCATTCCGTCAAGTGATACTTTAAATAATTCTTCTGGCGTGTCAGCTTTAACTAATAATCTGACGTCTGCAGTATGTGGGTGAAATTCATAAGATTTCATTATTTACCTTTTTTATCTAAGAGGGAATGTTGTTACTGTTGTGTAATTGGATCCACTTTTATTTAGTCCTGATTTTATCAGTATACAATAATCTACAAGTATATTTGAAATATTTGGTTGTTTGATTTGTAATTTTTCGTAATCTAAGGGTTTTTTACTTCTTGCCAAGGTTATATTTGGAAACAAATTAATGAATATTTATAAATTTTCTGTTTATATATTTGTAACAAGAAAATAATTGTCTTTTATTAATTTTGTTATATTATAACCAGGATGAAGTTTGCAGTAATTATTTACTATAGATACTGTATATTCTGTCAATCTGCATATTCTGTCTGTTTGGACAAGTGAAAACGTTTAATTAATTTGTAAATTTTATTGAAAGTTTTAGCGGTAGCATTGGCTGGTGCTTTGGCAAAAGTTTCACCAGAAGTTTCAGCGAGAGTTTTGGTTATAGTATCAATGAAATTTTCATGGGAATCGTCGGCTGAACTTTCATAATAAGAAAATTCACCGGAAGTTTCATCTGAACCTTCATAATAACAAGAAGATTCATCGGAAGCTTCAGCGGCAACATCATAGGAAGTTTTTGATTTTTTTGCAAGTTCTAATGCAGAAAGGCCATCAACGTTTTTGATTAAGTAATTAGCACCTGCTTCAACCAGCATTTTTACAAATTCATAATTACCTAATTTAATTGCTAAATGAAGAGGTGTGTCACCGTTTCTATTAAGAATGTTAAGATTGCAATGTTTACAAAAAATTTCCATTGCATAGAAAACATTTCGGCAAGTAGCTTCGTGTATTGCTGTATTGCCGTTTATTTTGCACTGAATTGTATAATCTGCTCCATCATAAAGTAAATTTGCCAAAAAGATTTTATAAAAGATTTTTTTCATGTATTCTCTTGTATTAGTTGTCATGGATATTTTTGTACCATGATTTTCTAGTAAAAATTCGTCTGCTACTTTTATTCCATATGGACTATTTATTACAAAATAATGTAGTATTGACAAATTAATTTCTTTTATTTCAAAAACGATATTAGGAGTTCCTTCTTTTTTAATTTCTTCTAAAATTCTACCATAGTCACCTTCTTGTAATAAATCACTATATTCAAAAAAAGATTTTTCTGCTATTGTATTGCTAATGCGATATGGATTTATGATATTAGGATTAGGTACATTTATGGAACTGTGGCGCAGAAAAAAAGATACTAATGGTTTATAAGTAATTTGCTCTTCCATAACACTAATATCTATACTCCATTCAATATGTGTGTTTTTTTCTAAAATTATTTTATATAAATCTGCTATGTTAATTTTTATAAAACAGCCATGTTCTATGTTTAAAATAACAAAATCTTGATATATTTCAGATTCAATTATTTCTCCATAAATATTAAATTCGTATATTTTTTCTTTATCTTCACCGAAATAATATTCTCCTTTAAAATAATATTCGCCTAGAGTTTTTCCTGTTGGTTCTTCTGTTATATCCATAAATGATATTTCTTTTGATTTTAGTAATGAAGAAATGATGTCTATTCTAGAAACACCTTCACATGTTGTTTTTTGCATAGAAAAAGCATAGCCTGTGAAAAAAATTAACTTACACAGAAATATTGATTTAAAAAGATTTTTCATAATTTTATCCTTCAGTTTTATAGTTTTAGTGTCTAATTTTATAATGACTTATTTAAAATAAAATAACTTTAGTTTAATTTTTACTTTAGATTAATTTTTAATATATAATTTCAAATAGTATATCAATTTGAAGTGGTGTAAATAGCCTACTCTAAAAAGGGCTTAAATTGTTGAATTTTTGCAAGAACCGGAGAAAAAATAACAAAAAGATTTTTTGATACAATAAATGAATAGTACTCTATAACAAACAATGAACTTAAAAATGACTCTGTAGTCTATACTGGTGAACTTTCTATGGTTGTAAAAAATGGAAAATACGTATCTTGGATTGATAGTTCTAAAATTATAGAAAATTTAAACAAATAAATTCCTAACTCAAATTTTCACGATTTTTCTTAGAATTTTGAATCGCAAAAAAATGCTCTGGTCTTTTTAATCGCATATAATAATTAAGCTTGCCCTCAGCTCTTTGTGTAGAAATACCAAACTTACGCAAAACTAAACGTTCGGTTTCTATAATTTTTTTCATTTTAAATTTTTAAGTCCCATCGCAGTAACTTTTTCATGTAGTAAAAATTTTTGATTGTGTGGATAAATAACATAAAGATGATCGAGATTTAAATTGTTTAAAGCAATATGCATAGACTTAGTTAATTTTGGAGCATCCGTATATTTAAACTCAAAACCAATTCTTTTCCCATCCTTTATTATTAATAAATCAAGCTCGGCCCCATCTTGTGTTCCCCAAAAATAACATTCATCTGTCTGTGCATGATGATATTTAATAATTTCTTCTAAGGCAAAGCCTTCCCAGGATGCTCCTAATTTTGGATAAGTAAAAATATCATCATAATTTTTTAAGTTAAATAAAGAATGTAATATTCCACTATCGCGAATATAAATTTTAGGTAATTTTACCTGTCTTTTACTTATGTTTTCAAACCATGGCTGCAATACGCGTATCATAAAAGTTCCAGCTAAAATATCTATATATTTTTTTACAGTATGATTTGTTAACCCCAAAGATTTACTCAATTCAGAAATATTAAGTTTATTGCCATGATAATGAGAAAGCATCATCCAGAAACGCCTCATTTGTAATGCTGGAACATTAAATCCCAAATTAGGAATATCTCTTTCTAAAAATGTTGAAATATAAGATTGTCTCCACGCAAAACTTTCATCATCTGATTTTGCTAAATAAGAACGTGGAAATCCTCCTCTAATCCATAGTTTTTTTTGTTCATTTGTTTCAAATAATCCAAATGGAGGAAGCTCTATATAACCAATTCTACCTGCAAGAGTTTCTGACGATTGTTGTAATAAATCTCTTGATGCACTACCTAAGATTAAAAATTTACGAGGTCTTTCATCAACTAAAACTCGCAATACTTTGAATAACTCTGGTAAAAATTGAACTTCATCAATAACAATTAAATCTGCTTTACTATCTTTTAAAGCAAGCATAGGATTCTCTAGCTTTGCTAAATCCAAAGGATTTTCTAAATCAAAAAATTCTACATTTGAAAATTTATTAGCATATTGCCTGGCTAAAGTTGTTTTACCAACCTGCCTCGGTCCCAATATCCCGCAAACAGAGTGTATTTTATATTGAAAATCTATTTTTTCTAAAAAATATAATCTTTTCATGAAAAAGGCCCTTTTTTACCTAAAACATCCCCGGTTTTTTGACTTCCAATTTATATTTTACAGGGATGTCTAAATAAAAACAAGGATTTTTATTCCTCTAACAAAACCTCAACCGAGTTAAGTTGTAATGCTTTGACAGAATATGGAAAATAAAAACTAGTGTTTTATAAATTATTTGACACTCTTAAAAAACCGACTCCATCTAATTCTACTCCAAAAATCGATTGGATGTTTTATTAGTTCAAAAAACCAAATCGGTTCTTGGCTATCTATAGAAAAAATTATAAATTTAACTTTTCCCATAATTTCACTTCCATCACAAAAACCCCAAAACCGACTATCCAGACTGCCTTTTCTGTTATCACCCATGAGCCAATACTTATTTTCTGGAATTGTCATTGGACCAAATTCATCAATACAGTTACTACCATCATATGTTGGGGTATATGGATAATCCAAAATAACACCTCCATATTCATCTCGTACAACTTCGTTATATCTTAATTTATAAAAATCTTGTAAACCAAAACTCTTATCTGGTTGATAGGTGTATTTGTAATACTGTTTAGTTTTGTGTAAAAAATCAGGGATTCTTATTGGCCCAATATTATTTAAATCTATAATACCAGAAGTTTTACGTACAAGAATTAATGGATATGGATTTATATATTTTCTTTCACTTAACTTTTCACCATTAACATAAACTTGTGGAACATCATCTTCGATTTTACCTTCTATAACATCACCAGGAATTCCAATTACTCTTTTTGTCCAGTTACTTGGTCCTTCTGGTAATAAAAAAGGTATACTAATTCCTATATATTTTTGATACAAACGAATTAAGGAATTTTTGTCATAAACAAAAGTGGGATCATTTACAACAATACAATCACCATGCTTTATATCATCAAAAAAATATGTAAATTTATTGCCATAAAGTCTTTCTCCAACTAAAATATTAGGCTCTGCAGAACCAGTTGGAACATGATACAAACCAAAAACAAAAGTCCTAATTACAAAAACAACAATTCCTGCAAAAATAATGGCCTCTACCCATTCTCTTAATAGCGACTTTTTTTTCATAATTTTACCCTAGTGTTAGAAATTACTATATGAAGAGATCCTGAAATAAATTCAAGATCTCTTCTTTCTTTTTTTAAATATATTTTATAAAAGCAAAATATCAAATAAAACTATTCGATAATCTTATTCTCTTTTTGTAACATATTAAACTTGTTACCAACAAATACAGCAACAACAAGCCAGAAGCCAACAATTCCTAAAGATATAAAAGATCCAAAGAAAATTAAATTAGAAAGATTCCCACCTAAAGAACCTGTAACAGTAGCACCAAGACCTTTGAAAGTTCTGCCGCCAAATCCATCTATCCAACTCTTTGCTTTAAATTTTACATCCTTACTTGTTGGAATATATATAACCTCTTTTGATGGATTATTAAGGGTGTAACTTAGACCTTTAAATAAAACAACTGCTACAAAAAATGCCCACATTAAAACATTCAAGCTTGCACCAAAACTATACAATCCAAATAACACAGAAATAATTACACCAATTATTGTAGGGAACATGATTAAACAAAATTTCAAACCAAATTTACGCATAAAAAAACTAGTTCCAAGTAATGCAAATGCTAAAGACATCGCTCCAACTGACATTCCATTTAACGCCTTAAACCAAGCAAATCCTGCACCGCTATCTAAAGCAACAGGATAAATTTGTGTAGCACATAAACCCATCTGAAATTCTACAATTGTTCCTATAACTTCATAAAGGACCGTAACAAATAAAATTCCAGTAATATATGGATGAGTAAAAATTAATTTTAAACCTTCAAATATTCCCGTTTTGGATTTTTGTGCCCTGCCGGATTTATCATCCAAAAACACCGCTGTTTTCATATATTTTTTAATAAAAAACGGTAACAACCCAATTAAAATTCCACCAATAGCAAAAATAACCCCAAAGCCTAAATGTCTTACATATCTAGCAACAAAAGACGTTCCAACCAAAGCACCCAATTGTGCAAAGCAAAACATCATACCATAGCCCTTTTTTGCAGATTCTGTGGTTGTAGAACTTGCAACTATTGCTAAAAATAATGCCGGCACTAATGAACCAAAACTTTCTATAAAACAATATGTAAACCATCCCAAAACTTTACCTGGAACAAAAGACAAAAAGTCTGGACTAGAAGATAAAGAAACTAATTCAGGATGAGATATAAAATAACCAAGCAAAATAAATCCGAAACTAAAAAATCCAGAAATAACGTAAAAAAGTATATTGCGTTTTAGTAAATTAAGTAACTTGTTATAAAAAAGCACTACACCAATAACAACAACAAGAGAGACCATCTTTGCAAAAGGTTGATATCTGTAATCAACAAGAACAGAAAAAACAGAGTCTTTCATAACTCGTAAAAGCCAGTAAGAACCTATCAATAAAAAAAATATCGTAGATAACAAACCAAATTTTTTAAATTCTTGTTCTGTAAAATCACCCCACAAAAATCGAACAACTTTAGTTAGCATTAGCTCGCCCCACTAGATAAAAATAAAAAGATAAATTTATATAACAAACGAATTTTAACTCTACTCCTGAGAAGCTTAAAATTCAAGCTTATAAAAATAATTAACAATAAAGCTTAAGTTAAAAAAATATATATAATATTTTTATCATTATTTCCCCCAAAATTTTAGTCTAAAAAACTTATTTTATTTTTTTATCCTGAACTTCATAGCCTTTTTTTAAAAGTTGATCTCTTATGCTATCAGCTAATTCCCATTTTTTTTCTTTACGAGCAACTTCACGTTTTCTTAAAAGATCTTCTATCTCAGGAGTTAATACAGTTTTTTCTTCTAAAGCATCCAATTTTAAGCCTAACAACTTATTCATAAAACACTTGACTAAAGTTGCCAAACTCTCTGTTTTTTTAATTTCAAATAAATTTTCAAACAATATACCTAATAATTTGGGTGTATTTAAATCATCACACAATGCAACAAGCATAGAGGAAAGCAAAGAATTTGACTGCGCAACTTCAAGATCTATTTTTTCATTACCAACATCAATATTTTCAAAAACAGAAACAAGTTTTTCGTAAGCCGTTTTTGAAGCACTTAAGCTTTGCAATGTAAACTCAATTGGAGTTCTATAACCATGTTGTAAAAAATAAAAACGTAAAACCATAGGGTCAATTTTTTCAAATATCGCTCTTAATGTAAAAAAGTTTCCCAAAGACTTGGACATTTTTTCTTTATTTATATTTATAAAAGCATTATGAACCCAATATCTGGCAAACTCTTTTGAACCATGGCACTCAGATTGAGCAATTTCATTTTCATGATGAGGAAAAATTAAATCCATACCACCACCATGAATATCTATTGTTTCTCCCAAAAATTTTTGAGCAATAACAGAACATTCTATGTGCCAACCAGGTCTACCATATCCCCACGGAGTCTCCCAAAACAAATCTTCTTTATTGCCTTTCCATAATACAAAATCTGTAGGATGCTTTTTACGCTCATCAATATCTACACGCGCACCTAATTTTAAATCATCAATGTTTTTACCAGAAAGTTTGCCATATTCAGAAAAAGATTTTACATCAAAATAAACATCTCCATCCAAAACATATGCATGTTTTTTTGTTATTAATTTTTCAATAAACTTTATTATTTCTGAAATGTTTTCTGTTACTTTAGGCTCATAATCTGGCTTTAAATTATTAAGAGTCTGCATGTCTTGCCAAAAGTTTTTAGTATATTTTTGAGCTATCGTTAAATAATCAGAAACACTGCCCGTTTCAGCTAAAGCTTTATTTATAAGTTTATCATCAATGTCTGTAATATTACGAACATAAGTAACATCATATTCTAAAAATTTTAAAAGTCTGTATAAAATATCAAAGTTTGTATAACACCTACCATGACCTATATGAGAATCGGCATATGGTGTAACACCACAAACATACATTCCAACTTTATTTTTATTTAAAGGTACAAAATTTTCTTTTTTTCTCTTTAATGTATTTGTAATAATTAAATTCATATTCTCACAACCTAAAGCTTATTAAATACTCAACTCTTTAGCTTCACCGGTTTTAAACAAAATCTGTTTTTCATCAGAGCTCAAATTATCATCTTGTTCTAACGCAAGCTCATTATAAAGTTCACCCGCTTTTTTTATTAAACTATCTTTCTGTTTTTTTTCAATATCTTTTGTTTCTATATATTTTTCTAAAAGAGTATTTAAATCCATATCAACACTTAAAACCGCTCTAAGTTCTCTAGTAATATTGGGTCTAACAGGAATAATAGACGCGATGCTAATAGCACCATCACAAGCTTGCTGAACCTCTTGCAAATCAACATGATCTTTTTTCCCATCAGGTACATGATAAATTATTTTTACTATCGCATCTTTAATATCATATTTTTTTATTTCATCCAAAATTTGTTCTGTCTGATCACAACCATCTTTTAAATACACCTCTATCTGAATCATAGGGCGTGTTTTTGTTTTTATAAATTCAAATGAACAGCGTTTTTTATCACCAGAATTATCAATTTGATTATCCACACTAACGGAACAAAATCCTTTTTCTTCTTTTCGTTCCCCAAAATCTACACGCTCTATAGAACCAGAATATACAACAGCAGGATAACCTTTAGGATTTAAATTCTGAAATCTATGCAAATGCCCCAATGCCACATAATCAAAACAATTTAAAGCTAACTGTGATGGCAAAAATACCGGATCATTTCCAAAAACAGCACATTTTTCTGAACCAGAAAAAATTCCTGTAGAAACGGTCAAATGTCCTGCCAATATCGCCGGTATGTTTTTATCTAACTTTTCGGATAAATTTAAAATAATTTCATACACCGCTTTAGACAAATATTCAGTTATTTCCTTAGAACTTTTTAAATGGAACTTTTTCTGAGTAATAAGATTATTACGAGTTGGCCATGGAATACCAACAACTTGTATCGGGCCATTTTTTGTTTCTAATTTTATAATCTCGGGCTTAGAAACAACATGCAATCCAGGAAGAGGCAAATAATCTAAAACTTCTAATGAATTACTTTTTCCAAAACTTAACGGATTATCATGATTGCCAACAATAGAAATAATAGGAATATTAACCTTCTGTAATCTTAAAAGCTCTGTCATAAAAATTTTTTGTTGAGTCGGAGTCGGAAATGCAGTTTTATAAGCATCACCACAAAAAAGAAAAAAATCTATTTTATCAGCTATGGCCTTGTCTACAATATCAGCCAGACTATCCTTAAAATCTAAAAGACGGGAATGAATTCCCGTCTTACTATCAACTTTTCCGTAATTTTCCATCCCTAAATGAATATCTGCTGTATGAAAAAATTTAATCATAAATTCTGCATATTTTTCGTTTTTACAGCTCCAACAAAATTCAATTTAGAACTTTTATCTTTGTTTTTATCACTAGACAAGTCTTTCTTTTTCGCTTCTTTCTTTTTTTTTAACTTTGCAGCATAATCAATTTTATTTTCTTGCTTACTTCTAGCTATTGCCAAACTATCTTTTGGAACCTCTTTGGTTATAGTAGAACCTGCAGCAGTATATGCTCCTTGGTTTATTGTAATAGGCGCAACTAAAGTATTATTACTTCCAATAAAAACATTATCTTTTATTTCTGTTCTATGCTTATTAATGCCGTCATAATTACATGTTATGGTTCCAGCTCCAATATTAACATTATTTCCAATTGTAGAATCTCCTAAATATGTAAGATGCTTAGCCGAAGAATTATTTCCAACTTCGCTATTTTTTATTTCTACAAAATTTCCGATATTAACATTATTTTTAAGAATTACACCTTTTCTTAATCTGGCAAAAGGGCCTACATGTGTATTATCACCAATCTTACTCGACTGTACAATAGAGTGTGAATGAATATAAGAACCGTCACCTATTCTAGAGTTTTCTACAATACAAAAAGCATTTACAGTGCAATCTTTACCGATCTTGGTCCCTTTTATAATATGAGCGCCTGTACCAATATAAGAACCAACTCCTATTTTTACGTCCCAATCTAAATGTATGTTTTGTGCAAGTTCAAATTGAACCCCATGAGTCATCCAATATTTGATAAACTGAGAACGTTTTATTTGCTCTACAGCCCAAAGCTCTTCTAAGGTATTTACACCACGAATGTTATCATAGGGAACAGGGATTGTTTTTACATTCAATCCCTGATCACTTGCCATTTTTACTAAATCAGTTAAATAATATTCGCCTTTAACAGGATCTATTTTTATTTTATCTATATTTTGTTCTAAAAAATCTTTTTTAAATAAATATATACCACTATTTATTAGCGTTACAAAACGTTGTTCTTCTGTAAGATTTCTGTCCTCAATAACAGATATTTTTTTACCATCACGCATAACCCTTCCATAACCATCTGGATTTAAGGAATGTGAAGATAAAAATGTAACAACAGAATCACTATTAATATGAGAATCAACAAGCTTATTTACAATCTCTTCCGTTAATAATGGACAATCCCCATTCATAACCAATATATTATCTTTATTCCAAGATTTACGAGTAGAAGCAATAGCATGTCCTGTTCCAAGTTGTACTCCCTGATGTACATAGTCAACATTATTTATTCCAGCCTTTTTTATGGCTATTTTAATCTCTTCAGCTTGATAACCTACAACAAACGTTGTTGATATTCTCAAATTTTTAAGAAGCTTCGCTGAATATATAATCATAGATTGACCGCAAATTGAATATAATAATTTGCTCTTATTTGTTTTAAACCTTGAAGACTTGCCTGCGGCAAGAACCAAAGCCTTTACATTAACATTGTCCATATTTTTACCTCACTAAAATTTTAATTCTCCATTTTAAATATTAAATAAATTTAATCAACAAAACCTAAAATTAAGGTCATTTACTTAAACGTTGATAAGATTATGCATTATTAAAAGATAAATCAATTATTTATAAATAAAATAATAATTAACACCAATTTACAATACGTTTGCTTTATAACCCTTTGTTTTTTTATAAAAAAAAATATAAAGTAATTGTACTTAGCGGAGAGATGGCTGAGTGGTCGAAAGCGGCCGCCTCGAAAGCGGTTATCTCTGGTAACAGGGATCGTGAGTTCGAATCTCACTCTCTCCGCCAGTCTTCGGCCAGTATTGAAATTTTGTTTAACTAAAACTTTTTCAAAATTTCAAACAAATCATATTCATGCTCTTTCTCGTTTTTTTTATTTTGTACTTAAATTCAAATTTTACTTACATAATAAAATATTTTTACTATTCTGCTTTTAATTAACTAAAAGGAAAAATTTGAAAAATATAAAATATCTTTTATTGTTCAGCTTTTTAAGTCTACAACTTACAGCAACACAAAATGAAATAATTCCTTGCTATAATCTAGAAAAATTTAAATCCAAGGCATTAAAACTAACTCCAAATGGTCTTGTTATATTTGATATTGGCAATGTAATTATAAGAAGAACAGATAATTTTTTTAATAAAGGCAAAATGAATCCCGCATTAAAACAAGAAATTTTTGCAGAACACAACAAATTTCTTGCAGCAAAAGGAATCAAAAAAGAATTAACTGCCAATGAAAAAGTTAATCTTTGGTCTACATTAAAAAATTCTGCCGCAACAAAACTTTTCTCTCCTGAAACCATAAATATAATAAACGATCTACAAAATAAAAACATTAAATGTATTGCTCACACAAAAATGGATGTGGGCACAGGTTCTCTAAAAGAAAAATTAGAAGATTACAGATTAAATATACTCTCTAACTTAAATATAAATTTTAATAAATCATTTGAAGTAGAAAGGCTAGAGTTAAAAGATTCAACTGCCCCTGCATCTAAACCAATATTTAAAAAGGGCGTATTATTTGCAGATAAAAGTACAAAAGGCAATAGCCTTAACTTATTATTAAAAAAGTTAAATTTTCATCCAAAAAAAATAATAATGATTGACGACCAAATTCACTATCTTGAGTCCGTAGCTAAAACAGCCAAAGATTTAAATATAGACTTTATTGGGATTGAATATTTAGCAATACAAAGCTACCGTCAAGACGAAGACAAAAAATTAAATCTATTCCAATTAAACCATTACTTTGAGACCAATCAATGGCTTATTGATGAAGAAGCAAAAAAGATTTTAAACCACACTTAACACTCAATCCAAGAATAAACTTTATCAATAGTTTACTACTTTATTTTAAAAATTTTATGCTTTCCTGCTTTTATGATTGTACCACTTTGCCATTCAACTTCGGCTTTAAAATCTTTAATCTGAACATCTTGTACAAATATTGCACCCGATTCTACAAGTCTTTTTGCATCAGAAGTACTTTTTACAACCTTCAATTCTTTTAATAGCTCTACTATCCAAACAGGATTTTTAAAATCTTTTGGCAACTCAAACTCTGTAGCCTGAGAATAATCTTTTTTCTGAAAAAGGGCTTCAAAATTTTCTTGCGCCTCTTTAGCTTCAACTTCCGACCAATATTTTATAATAACGTCGAAAGCCATCTGTTTTTTTAATTTCATTGGATGCAAACTGCCATCTTTTACTTGATTTTGCATATCAGAAATTTCTTTTTCTGTTTTATTTAACAATAAAAGAGAATACTTAAACATAAGCTCATCGGAGATAGACATTAACTTACCATAAGCCTGAACGGCAGTTTCCCAAAGTCCAATATAATTACCCAGACTTTTTGACATTTTTTTAACACCATCAAGACCTTCAAGTAATGGCATTGTCAAAATAGCTTGAGGTTCTTGTCCATATTGCCCTTGTAAAAAACGCCCCATTAAAAGATTAAATGTCTGATCAGTTCCACCAAGTTCTATATCAGCATGAAGCTCTACAGAATCAAAACCTTGCATTAAAGGATAAAAAAGTTCATGCATACCTATAGAGGTTCCTTCGGCTAAGCGCTTAGAAAAATCCTCACGCTCTATAATTCTTGCAACCGTAACTTTTCCAGCAAGCCTTAATACATCATCAAACTTAAACTTCGAAAGCCAATGCGAATTAAAAACAACAGTTGTTTTATCTATATCTAATATTTTTCCAACCTGTTCTAAATATGTCTTTGCATTCTTTTTAATTTCATTCTTGGTTAGAGGAGGCCTTGTTTTAGATTTTCCACTTGGATCTCCAATTAAAGCAGTAAAATCACCTATCAAAAAGATAACCTCATGACCCAAATCCTGAAATTGCCTCAACTTATTAAGAACAACAACATGCCCTAAATGTAAATCTGGAGCTGTAGGATCTGCACCAAATTTTATTTTTAATTTTTTGCCACTTTGCAATTTTTTTGCAAAATCTTGTTCTGACAAAATTTGAACCGATCCTGACTTTAATATTTCTAAATTCTTTTTTATGTCTACAGCCATTTTTTATCTTTCAATCTTAAAAAACCAAACTCTTTATAAATTCAGAAGCCAAATAAATTAATTTAATCAACCAAGTTCTTGTAGCTGGTAAGAAAAGTAAAAATAACAAAAAAAATATGGAGTACCTATACAAGAAAATAACAAAATTTGGAAACCTTTTATACAAAAAAGCATGTATTAAATGACTTCCGTCAAGAGGAGGAATTGGCAACATATTAAAAACACCAAGCATAACATTAACATAAGCACATGCTTCGAAAAGCGAATTTAAAGTCTTAAATGCTGCTATAGATAAACCCACGAATGGCAAATATTTTATAAATGTAAAAAAAACAAAAGCCAATATAAAATTAGAAAATGGACCCGCAAATGCAGTCAATACCGAATAAAATCTAGGATGCTTAAAATTAGCAGCTGTCATAGGTACAGGCTTTGCCCAACCAACTCTAAATATCAATAAAAAAATTGTCCCCATAAGATCTATGTGAGCCAAGGGATTTATAGTCATTCTACCTTGATCTTTTGCAGTACTATCACCAAGCAAATAAGCAACAAAGGCATGAGAAAATTCATGAAAAGACAATGCTATTAAAAATGCAGGTAATATTATTGCAACACTTGCCAAGAAGGCATATATATTAGCATTAAACATTTGATATTCCTAAGTTAAAAAACCAATAAAGCTAAGCTGTATTTTATCAGAAATGTAATTGCAGAAATAGTTCCAAAAAAATAATCTTTTACAACCGGCGTAAAAAACAAAAATAACAATATAAAAATAGAATATTGTTCTAACCAATCTACAACACCTTGCATCTTTCTAGGTAACAAAACACGTAACAACCGGCCTCCATCAAAAGGAGGTAGTGGAATTAAATCTAGCACTCCAAAAAATACCACAAAATCTATAATTGTTCTAAAAATGTTTATAAACGATGCATAAGCATATTTAGTAAAAAAAATTACTGGAAAATATTTTATTAAATACATAAAAAGTAGTGCTGTTAAAAAATTCGCAACAGGAACAATAAGCGTTATTAAAATTATTCCCAAAGTATAATTATTAAAATTATCTTCATTTATGGGAGTTGAAATCGTAAATTTTACGCCAATTAAAATTATTATCAAAAATAAAAATACAAATGACATGTATCCAGATAAAAAACTAGATAACAAAAATATGGCAACTATCGCAACAACAAACCCACTTAAATTTATGTGCACCAAAGGGTTTAAAGATAAAAAGCCTCGATCGTAAGCAGTAGTGTCACCCATCAACTTTGCGACTAAAGTTTTAAAAAAACCTCTAAGTGTAAAAATTATTAAAAATGTTGGAAATAGTACTGCAAGTACATTAAACATTTCTAACATTTGATTGTTAAACATAAGACCCTCTAAATTATATTATCTTCTGAATATTTATGCTTGATTAATATCAAGTAATACTAAATTAATATGTAGTGAGGGTCAAATAGGTCAAAACAAGTATAATTAATGCCCCAAGTAAATCTCCATACCCAAGCCATTTTCTAAGCTATCAATATCTTGTTCTTCAACAAAAGATAAATCCTTAAATACATCCAAGATATAAAGTTTAAAAAAATTTAATATTAAATTTATATCATCAATAGTTATATCTAATTCATACAAACCATCATATTTTCTCTTAAAACACAACTCAAACATCGTCGATATAGGTTTAGCATTAAAAAAAGAACCTGGCTCAAAAAACATTCTTTTAAAAAAAATACAATAATTATCAGCATCAAATACAATTTGTTCATCAGAAGAATTTAGATCACAACGCAAGATAGAATCTATTATAGATTCAACTTTCAAATTATCTAATTTCCATAAAAAATTGATAACTTTAACAGAGCAATAAGATGTGTCTTCTACCCTTAAAGCTGGTCTCTTTTTATTTATTCCTAAACTTTTGGGAACCTTTAATCTCCTCCATGTAACAACAGGAACTCCATTTTCATATTTTTTATCAATAACTGGTCTACGACAATATCCAGAATGAGCTCTCTTCAATTCAGGAAGATCCTCAATTGCAAAAAGACTCGTACAATACAATAAAATTAATAAAACTTTAATAAAAGAATTCATCCCATAACCCCTTTTTTAGAAAAAAAATATTTTATAGACCACCCCAACTAAAAAAGTTATAGCAAAATAAATACACCTTTTTCCAGAAATTAATAAATTGAATTCGACATAAAAAAAATTTAATTCTAAAATCTATAAAAAAGTAGATGAGAAATATTAATTTTACTAAAACAAATTGGTTAATTAATAAAATAATTAGGAGAGGGTATATAATGGAAAAGAAGAATCTCGCTTTTAACAAAAAAGCCCGGTTAAATAATCTTTTTGAATTTTTACAAAAACACCTACCAGCTTTCATTCTTTCTATAATAACCTTTTTATTTTATCTACCATCGCTAAACTATCCGTTTCAATTTGATGATCTTGCAAATATAACCAAAAAATTTTCCATCAGAACCGACGATCCTCTAACAAGATTTTTTTCTAATTCTCGTTGGATAGCAGATTGGCTAAACAGAATAAACTATGAACTAGATAAATTTAACCCTTTTTATTACAGATTATTTAACGTACTCATTCATATTGCGGCAGGAATATTGCTCTTCTATCTAATTTCATTCTTATGCCAAAAAGCAAAAAGCTCTAAGTTTCTAAATAAAAATTCAAGTCTAATCGCATTCGCAACAGCAGGCCTGTTTTTATTACATCCTGTACAAACTCAAACAGTTTCTTATGTAATTCAAGGTAGGCTAGAGGGTTTAGCCTCCATGCTAGTAATTGCAAATCTACTTGTACTTCTAAATGCAGTAACTACCAAAAAAATTAATTTGAAATATTTTCTAATATTTTTAAGTGCCATAATTTCTATAATTTCCTTTGGTTCTAAAGAAATCATAATAGTAACCCCAATATTATTTTTTATTTGCGACTGGTTCTTTTTAGCAAACTCAGAATGGCAAAATTTAAAAACACGCATCTGGTACCATGCAACGTTTGCACTAATCTTTTATACAGTCTTTTTTGCAAGATATATGGACTTTAGTTTTTTTACACGAGCAATATCATTAAAAATGGTAACTGCAAACAACAGAGGCAACATCCTTACAGACCACGCCCAAGATGTGATAAAACCACTAGAGTTTTTAATTTCAGAATTCAAAGTTATATTACACTACTTATGGATTTTTATTTGGCCATTTAGTATCAGCGTAGAATATGATTGGAAATTGAGCCAAAGCTTTTTTGCCACAGATTCACTTATTCCATTTCTAATATTGTTCTCAATATTTTCATTTTTAATTTATCTAATAATTAAAAAGAAAAATGTATTAATAAGTTTTGGTCTATCTTGGTTCTTTATAACAATTGCCCCAAGAACAACCATAATCCCATCACCAGAACTTTTGGTTGATTACAAAACATATCTTGCTTCTGTGGGTTGGTTGTTTATTCTTTCTATAATAATAGTTTATATAGCCAAATTTATAGCTCAACAATTACGAGGAATAAAACAGGAGTTTTTAAGATTTGCAGAACTTGCAACACTTTTAATTTTATTAATACCTATTGGAACAGAAAGTTACAACCGAAATACCGTATGGCGCTCCGGAAAAGAATTCTGGAAACATATTGTAAAAAGAGCACCATTAAAGGCCAGAGGTCATAATAATTACGGAGTAACTCTTTCTGAAGATGGAAAAATAGATAAAGCCATAAAACATTACCAAAAAGCAATAAGTTTAGACAAATATTACTCCGACCCATTAAGCAATATTTCTGTTGCATATGCTATGAAAAACAATATCGATAAAGCAATAGAAGCCTTGCAGATGGCTCTCTTAATAAACCCAAGCTATCCAGAAGCTTACAATAATATCGGTTCTCTACATTTAAGCAAAAAAGATTACGAAAAGGCTGAAGAATTTTTAGATAAAGCAATACAACTTAGACCTTATTACGGTAAAGCATATTACAACAAAGGCAGACTTTATATAGAAAAAAAAGAAGATGACAAAGCTTGGACATATTTTAAAAAAGCAACGGAAGGTGATCTAGATAATGCAGACGGCTTTTTTACGCTGGGACAGCTAAGTATAAGATTACAAAAATTCCAAGAAGCAATTAACGCTTTTGAAAAAATAATATCACTTGGTGTTAACAATCCAACAGTACTCTTTAACTTAGCAAATGCACATTACATGTTAAAAAACTTCGATATAGCAGAAAAAATATATCAAAACTTGGCAAGAGAAAACCCAACCGATGTTCGATTTGTTTATAACTTGGCGGAAACCTATTTATCTAAAAACGAAAGCGCCAAAGCTTTAGATATATTCCAAAAAATTACAACTATGCCAAACGCACCAGCACAAGTACACTTAAGAATTGTTTCATGTCTTGAAAATTTAGAATTAATAACACAGGTAGATGAATATATAGACAAACTACTAAAAATAAATGCTCCAGATGATTTTAAACAAGCAATTAGAAGTCAAAAGGCTCAAATTGAACTTAACAGGGCTGTAAAAGCCGGTAATGGCACTATTAAAATGGGCGACTTAAAAGAAATTTTGGCACAAACTAAGCCAGAGGAGAGTAAAGCCTAAAATTAGGTAACGCTATTATGAATAAAAAAAATATTTTATTAAATATATTACCACCAGCAATAATCAGCCTACTAACATTTTTTATATACTATCCAACACTTAAATATCCATTTATATACGACGACATGCCAACAATTATAGAAAACTTTCACATAATAAAAGGCAACTTTTTACACAATATATTTTTTACAATAAGCAGGTGGATATCAAGATTTTTACATTCTATTATCTATAAATTTTGGGGAGCAAACCCAACACCATTTAGAATATTTAACTTAACAATGCACATTGTTATAGGGTTATTAATATTTTTTACACTCAAAAAATTACTGGAAAACTTAAAAACAAATACATTCCTACAAAAAAATGCTTACTTTATAAGCCTTTTTACAAGCTTACTATTTTTATTACATCCAACTCAAACACAAACCGTAGTATATATAACACAAATGAGCCTAGAGGGCTTAGTAACTCTGTTCACATTTCTTATCATATCCGGTTTTGTTTTTGCAGCCTATACAAAAAATAAAATAATTAAATGTTTTCTATATTTTGTAACAATAATTCTAACAATTTTTGCTTCTGGCACTAAAGAAATAATCATAGTTTTACCATTTTTAGTGCTATTGGTAGATATTTGTTTTATATCTCAAGGAAACTTAAAAGAGCTAAAAAAAAGAACTTTAATCCACGCATTAATATTTTTAAGCTTATTTATCACTTTAAGTTTTTACGGTTTTAAACCAATAAAATTTGCCTCCGAATTGGCATCAACACCACTGAACAATAACAGAGGAAATATTTTAACCAAGTCTATAGAACAAAAAATAAACAGTTCCAATTACTTTATATCTCAATTCAAAATATTATCTCATTATCTCAGAATATATTTTTGGCCAAGACCATTAGGTTTTGATTATGGTTTCAAATTAACTGCAAGCGTTTGGAATTATGATTTTATTTTTCCATTTATTTTTATTTTAAGCTTATTCTTTTCAGCTTTATATTTCTTTATAAGAAATCAATCAAACTTTTTTAGTTTTGGCCTAGCCTGGTTCTTTATAGGAATTCTACCAAGAGCTTCTTTCATTCCATCTACAGAACTGGTTTGCGACTATAAAACCTACATTTCTAGCTTTGGAGTTATATTTTTAATATCAGTATCTATTTTTTACTTAATTCTAAAACTTTACAATTTTATTAAACAATATGATTTAATAAATATACTTATTACCAAAATTAAAATACCTGAAAAATACGCATCTTACATAAAGCAACACACTATGCTAGAAAAACCATTTATGTTTAGTTTTTTCTTTCTATTTTTATTAATTTCCGGATACTCAACAAACTCACAATATCAAATATGGAAAAACGAACTTAACTATTGGGAACATGCAGTAAAAATATCTTCCAATAAAGCTAATCTATGGAATAATTATGGAGTTGCTCTTTCTGGAACAGGAAGAACCCAAGATTCTATGAACGCATATAGAAAAGCATGCTCAATAGACCCAAAATATGCCGAACCAATTATTAATCTAGCGTTTCATTATCAAGTTCGTGGTGATTTTGACATGGCTATGAAAGAATATTCTAAAGCCATTAACCTAAACGAATTTCATCCAGAAATGTATTTAAATCTTGGTTCTTTGCACTTAGTTAAAAAAGCATACAAACCAGCCGAAATTTGTTTTGACTTAGCCTTAAAGCACAGACCATACTACAGCAGAGCACATTTTAATAAAGGCTTAATGTACGAACAACAAAATATGTTCGACAAAGCATTCGAATGTTATGAGCAGGCCATCAAAGGCAACTTGCAAATCCCTCAATTTTACTACCAACATGCAATTACAGCACAAAAATTCGGTAAATTTGATGAAGCAATTAAAAGTTATGAAGCCATAAAACACCTAGATCCATTTTATTTAAACACAATATTTACACTAGCAACTTTGTATTATCAAAAAAGAGACTTTAAAAATGCAACTCTAAATTTTGAGTTAGTTTATAAAAAAGAACCTAATAACAAAATAATTACCTATAATCTGGCACAATCTTTATTAAATTTAAATAGATTTGAAACTGCATTGGAATTATTTAAGCTATGCCAACAAGATATACAAAACTTTCCATACACACGACTACATATAGCTAAATGCTTAAACGAAACAAACCATAAACAAGAAGCTAAAGTTATACTAAAAAACATCATAAATAATGCTCCACACGTAAACCTCAAAAATGATGCTAATTTATTGTTACAAGAAATAACAAAAGCCTAAAAACAGCCCTTTTTGTAAAAAAACACACATTTTTAATAAGAAATAAACAGAGAAATTGACAAATGGAAAACATCTAAGCTAATATTGATAATGAATATTTAAATATGGAAAAAATAATTTTTAAAAAGAATTTACATATTAGAGTTTTATTATAATAATTTTTATAAGGAGAAATTATGAATAAGAAAATGTTAACAGCAATATTATTTTTGTGTGGAGCAATATCAGAAGGTAATGCTGGAACCTATTATATTCAAACAATTGGAACCAAAGTTCCTGTTTCCATAACAGCAGCAAGCATTAAAAGGACATTTAAGGGAAAAGATGCAGGTTTACTTAAATTAGATTACAAAAAAGTTATGAAAGGGACCAGATTTACAGTAAAAGACAAAACACCAAAAACCAGAAAAAGAATAGCTAAACTTCTCAAAATAGATCCAAAACTAGGCGCCAAAGCTAAAGCTAAGGCCGCTAAAAAAGCGGGATTTGAACTATTATATGACAAAAAAAATCTTAATAAAATCAAAGTAAATCTTCAAGCATTAACTGGAACCTCATTATCTTATAATATATTCAGAGAATTCGTTAAGCTGGAAACAAAAGCTAATAGAAAAGAAACCAAAAAAGAATACGATATAACAAGAACATATAAAGCCACAAGAAAAAGTACACCAAAAAAACCTGTTCTTCTCGAAATAGCAAGTGTAAAAGACTTGACAGCAACTTCTATTAGTCAACCATACATCATAAAAGCTAAAAGTCTTGTAAGTATAACCTTGAAAACTGCTAATGGAAAAACAACAACATTTAACATGAGAGATACAGCTGGCGATGAACCAGAAGAAGATGATGACGATAGTAGTACAAAGAAAGTTGGTTCATCTAAATATGTAACATTTGTACTAAGTGACGACGGCGCAAAGGTGATCAGTTGGACAATATCTGATAAGACTTACAGATCTAAAATAAATTAATTTTACTTACACAGGTCAGGGCTGGGAGTTTTCCCAGCCCTTTTTTACATTCGACATCACAAAACCTCTTGCTATAATAAAAAATGTTTTATTTAATATACACGACTTCCCATTTGTCATCCTGAATTTATTTCAGGATCCAGTAATCTATAAAAAATTAATTCAAAAATGTACTAGATGCTGAAACAAGTTCAGCATGACATACAGAAGTCTAAAAACTTTAACCGTGTTAATTACGAGAAAAATCTATGGATAAACTTTACGATCATATAAAATTCGAAAAAGAAGCCCAAGATCTTTGGAAAAAAGAACAAATCTACAAATTTAATGAAAATTCTAAAAAAGAAATCTTCAGCATAGACACCCCACCCCCTACAGTCTCTGGCTCTTTACATACCGGTCACATATTCTCCTACACTCACACCGACATTATTGCCAGATATAAACGCATGCTTGGCTACAACGTTTTTTACCCAATGGGCTTTGACGATAACGGTTTACCTACAGAACGTTATGTAGAAAAACAAAATAAAACAAAAGCTCATTTACACAAACGCTCTGACTTTATAAAAATGTGCTTAACAGAAACTGCAAAAATAGAAAAAGACTTCGAAGCACTTTGGAAGCAAATGGGACTTTCTATAGATTGGACAAAAGTTTACTCAACAATAGATGATAAAGTTAGAAAAATATCTCAATACTCATTCATAGATTTATATAAAAAAGATCATATCTACAGAAAAGAAGAACCCTGCTTGTATTGCACAACATGTCGAACAACAGTAGCACAAGCAGAAATGGATGACGCTCAAGTTGCAAGCACATTTAATGATATTGAATTTGAAATACTAGACGGACAAAAACTTATCGTTGCAACAACAAGACCAGAGCTTTTACCCTCTTGCGTAGCATTATTCTTTAATCCAAAAGATGACAGATATAAAAATCTATTAAATCAAAAGGCCAAAGTCCCCGTTTTTGGGCACGAAGTCCCAATTTTGCAAGATGACAAAGTAGACATGGAAAAAGGAACCGGCCTTGTAATGTGTTGTACATTCGGAGACCAAACAGATATTTACTGGTACAAAACACATAAATTACCATTTATCCAATCAGTTGGTTTTGATGGTAAATGGACAAATAAAACCGGTCCTCTAGAAGGCCTTAGGGTTCATGATGCTAGAAAAAAAGTTTTAGAACTATTAAAAGAATCCGGAAAATTATTAAATCAAAAAAAGATTACGCATAGCGTTGGAATTCATGAGCGCTGTAAACAAGAAATAGAATATTTAATTCTAAAACAATGGTTTGTAAAAATATTAGAACATAAAAAAGAATTCTTAGAACTTGCAGACAAAATTGAATGGAAGCCAGAGTTCATGAAAGCCAGATACAAAGATTGGGTAGAAAATCTCAGTTGGGACTGGTGTATTTCTAGACAACGCTTCTATGGCATTCCATTTCCTGTCTGGCACTGTCAGAACTGCGGCCAAGTTATTTTGGCAAATGTTAAAGATTTACCAATAGATCCTCAAGAAACTAAATATTCAGGCTCGTGTCCAAAATGTAATAGCATAAATATAGAAGGTGATACAGATGTTATGGATACATGGAACACCTCTTCTATTACACCTCAGATAAATACGAACTGGCCCCAGCCTCCGCATAAAGCTACGGCGGGCAAGCAGCCAACAATTCCCATGTCCATGCGTCCTCAAGCTCATGATATTATAAGAACCTGGGCATTTTATACAATAGTAAAAGCTTATTACCACCAAAATGATATCCCGTGGAAGGAAATAGTAATTTCTGGACATGTTCTTTCTGGTAAAGAAAAAATATCTAAATCTAAAAGCAACAGCAAAGTACCAGGACCTTTAGATCTTTTAAAAAACTACCCCGCAGATGTGATCAGATATTGGACCGCCAATGGTAAACTTGGAACCGATACCGCATTTAGCGAAAACCAACTCAAAATTGGCCGTCGCTTGATTACAAAACTTTGGAATGCATTTAGATTTTTTAAAGATCATCTTTCGGGATATCAAAAATTTAATGGCTCTGAATTAGAATTTGATAACTTATCTATGTGGATTTTACAAAACTTTAATCAAACTATAAAAAACTATCATCACTATTTTGAACAATATAACTATACACAAGCATTGGAAGTTGCAGAAAAGTTTTTCTGGAATATTTTTTGTGATAATTACTTAGAGATTATAAAAGATCAAATATTCAATCCGCAAAATTATGATGAAAGCATTTTAAAAAATACAAAGTTTGTTCTTTACGAAGTCGGTTTTGGAATGCTACAACTCTTTGCACCAGTCTTACCTCATATTACAGAAACTCTTTATACTCAGTTATATAAAGAACAAGAGAAAGCAACTAGTATTCATACCATCTCTTTTGATAAAACTCGTTTTAATTACAAATTCGAAGATCAAGCAAGCTTGTTCAGCAAATTTATAAATCTAATTTCTGAAGTAAGAAAGTTAAAAACATCTCAACAGTTATCTTTGAAAGTAGAAGTAGAAGAACTAAAAATATCTACAAAAGATGAAGCGCTACTTGAACTTATAAAAACAGAATCTACTTTATTAAAAGGTATTACAAAAGCAAAAGAAATTATTTTTGTAGATAAAGAGTTTAAAAAGAATTCTTTAGATAAAATAGATGAAAAAGTTTTTTTAGAAATTAATTTGTAGTAAAAACAAAATCACAAGAATATTATATAACTAGATACTGAAACAAGTTCAGCATGACAAATTCGGAACAAACTCCGTTTTGTCATGCTGAACTTGTTTCAGTATCTAATCTTTATTTTAATACAGTTTTATATATTGTTAAAATTTTACAGAAAATCCACAATGTAAATCCGAATCTCTTGGCACATTCTTACCAGCAAAGACGATAGAACCACCACCAATAAGTTCTACCCACTCATTAAGTTGAGATCTTACCTCTACCCTAAGTTTATGCCCAATACCATCCGTATTTGCAGCAGCAAGCTTACCATTTAAACTTCCAGGCAAAGTATTTTCTCCATCATAATGGTCTCCATAAAATGGTGTAATCGTACTTTGTTTAAAGTCTATATTATCTTTGCCTTTTATATACAATTCGTAACCTAATGTAGCAGAAAGACCTTCTGTTTGAGGATGAAATAAATTAGTATCTAAACGTAATACAAAATATTGCCAGTCAACATCAGCATCTACCTTTGGACCAATGTTTTTAACAGTAGAACCTGTAAACACTGCAGCTCTATCTTCTCTTCCGGACAAAACAAAAGAAAAATAACTATCCAATTTTGCATTAATCCAATATGTTGGCTGCCAAGCAAGCATACCACCTAATTTTATTTCAAAGTGTTCCCCATTTCCCAAATGAACTTTGTATGGATTACCAGAATAATCACTATCGCATCCTGTTGGTAGCCTAAATCCTAAAACAGCTTCTGCTATAAATTTATCAGAAACTCTATGTTCATAGAAAAAATCTATATCAATATCACCAAGACCTGTTCTGCTTTGACTTTCTATTTCAAAGTTACCATGATTCCAAAGCCATTCATATGGATTCTCTTGATAAAGTTTTAATGCATCGTCTATACCATTTTTTATATTTGTAGCACCTGCAGATAAAGCACCATTATCATAACCAAAAATCAACCAACCATTATTTTTCAGATTAGGATCAACATTATCACCTGTATAATCAACATTATCTCCAAAAAACACAGCATTTTTAATGATATCAGAAGCAACACCATCATTAGATTGTCCAACATCACTAACATAAGCATCTGTGTAATCTCTATTAGTTGTATCTTGATTATTAAAAGCCCAGTGTTCTTCATCCCTTGCACCTTGTGGTTCATTAGGAATACCAGGCACACCAGAGCCAACTTTTTTATAAATCACACCAGCAACTGGAGCAGCTAAATCTACTCTTATACTTTTATTATTGGCAAAGCCAGCATTAGGAGCAACCAACTCTTGACCAAAAACTCTAAATGTATTATTCCCAGGCTGAACCGCAGGCGTATGATCAGAGTCCTGGAAAAGTCTATACAAGAGGTCAAAACTGTAAGCCTTAACAGTGCGCTGAACATCTAAGCTACCTGGATTATTATCAGATGCAGCCCCAGTTTCTAAAGCAATATTTCTTGCCAAAATATAATCTTCCTCAGGGTCTTCTGTTTTATCTGTAATATCTTCGCGTTCAATTTCTATAGAACGTAATGGAACATTAACCCTTATGCCAAAACGACCAATGTCTTTGTAAACGGGACACTCAAATCTAGCACCAAGATTAACGCCTGATTCGTAGTACGTAACTCTTGGATGAATTTTTGTCATTTCCAAATATGGATTATAATATTTTGCATCTGTAGACATGGTAGCATTTGGAAAAGCATCTGCTATTGCAAAATCAGATTTATTAAAAAAAAGTGAGGATAATGGAGAAGTTTCAAACCCATGATCTTTGTAAGCTTTTTGTGCCTCTTTACGATGAGCTATAGCAAAAACATCTAAACTCCATCCATCCTCTTTTACCGGCTCAAAGATATAACGAATTGGACCTCGTTCAGAAATCCAAGGCGTACGCATTTCTGTTGCATACGCTAACCCTGTTATAAAAAAACAGAGCAATAAAATTTTATAAAAAACACTTCTCATACATTCTCCCTACTTTTTTATAGCTTTAATATCTTTTAATTTTTATTTCCACTTTATAAACACTATCTACGTCCAGCAACATTAATCAAGAATACATCATCTCTACCGGTTGCACCAAGAACACCTCTTACAAGACCTTCTTCTGCAAAGCCTTCACCAACCAAATTAATATTTGTACGTCTATAAATTTCTTTTGCATTTACAGCATAAGTATAACTAGAAGTTTGTCTTGGTGTATTTACATAACCAACGTAAACATCATACTGAGTTGCACCGCAATCTATAAGTTTTGTTCTTAATTCATCATAAGATCTAAATGCCAAATAAGTAAATAAATCTAAAGCGACGTTTGCACCAGATACAAACTTTTTTCCACCGTTTGTATAATTTGTAATCGTAGAATTTGCAAAGTCACTATTAAACCACTGAGTCATAACAGGATCGGAAGCCGAAATACTATACATACCATAATCTTCAGAATCATTTGGAATCCGTTCTTGACGTAACATTAAGTCTGCAAAATCCCAAGCATTAACGTATGCAGATATAGGATATGTTTCTACAGGTGCGGTCTCTGTTGACTTATCTAAATAAAAAAGATTTCCACCACCAAATACTCTAGATTTCAAAGGATCTGGTAAATCAAATGTATAACTTGCATCTAAACCAATAAACTCATCTACAAATATTGGGCCTATAGCCATTAAAGATGCAAGCCTATCTGAACCATTAAAAATATTACTATGATCAAAAATACCTTTAATTATAGTTATCTTTATTTGATTTGCATCAAAAAGAGTTTGAACCTTCCAAGCATTGGTTGTATCTGGGCAAAAACGAACTTCACCAACTGTTGATACAACAGGATTTGCAACTAAAGTAGAATCACCATTCATATTATCACTGGAGTTATCTATCATACCAACACCAAGGCCAAAAAAACCTCCTCGGTCTACATGAGCTATCGCCTTAGCTCCATTTAAAAGAAGCTCAAAATTTACAGCACCATTAGCAATCGCCTCTGGATTACCAACTTCAAAGGATCCTCCGGATTGATACTCATCTCCAATTAAAAGAGCACCCTCTCTTCGAATACTCAATCTTATATTTGTATATATTGAATCAACATCAGAACCAAACCGAACTTTAGCTCCACCCATAACCTCAAATCTTGCATTTTTATTTATCCAAATTTGTCCCATTCCAACTATTTTAACTTTATCTGCATCTGCTGCAGCTATTGTTGTGTATTTAGCTTTTGCAACTTCAGGGTCATCTTCTATTACAAGTTTTGTTTCATCATTAAAATATAAAACCGGATACCTTTCTACAGGAACAGCTTCATTTAATGCAGGAAATCTTACAGTCGAACCATGACCAAATATAACTCTACCACTACCAGCAAACTCTATTTCTTGTCTATAACTCGTTTCGCCAAAAGAACTTAAATCAAGCTCTCCGTTTGCAGGTATATAAAGATCATTCCCATTTAAATTTATCGTTAATCTTTGTTCCGTAGTAGAAGCAAATGTTGTAGAAGCAACAAACGCACCTCTATCTACAACAAAAACATCACTATTAAGATCTACAGAACCATTTCCAGCAGAACTAATTGTTAAATAGTCTTTTCCTAATAGCTTCCAGGAATTTATAGAATGTTGATTCCAACTATAATTACCAAGACCAACTCTACCACCGTTGCGCAAGAAAATAATACCATGATCACCTTCTCCATAAACTATAGGAGTAGAAGGGACAGCCACAACTTCTTTTACCCATGCATAACCTGGTCCGGAAGCATAACCATCTATTAATAAATGTAACGGATCGGCCATTGTAGCCCCTGCAACTTTTAGCTGAGTTACAACATCAGCCCAATTTTCACCAGCTCCAAAATAAATTGCATTCGTAGGCATTGTAACAGGAGTATCTATTATAGCTGTAAACTTTGTAGGTAAAGTTTTAAATGTTTTATTTGTTAAATCTGATGTCAAGTTAGCAAAAGAAGAGTCCAATCCTGAAATCGTTCTATAATCCATAAAATCTAAATCTTTTACAGGAATATTATCATCTATTCTATTGTTCCAAGAAATAACATATTCCTCTCCAGCAAATCGATCCTTGTCTATCCTGCCTGCATAACCTGATACCCTTTGTTCATTATAAACATTTAAATGAGTTCCTATTTTTTTACCAGATCCTTCTTCTGAGTCTACAGCTACGGTATCTAAATTATAAGGCTGTTGAGCAAAACCATAACCAAACATTACTTGATCTTTTGGTAAATCAACAATTCCATACAACCCAGCATAACTCCAAAGTTGATAAACAAGTGGCGTATCTATAAACGCATCATAACCTGAAGTTAATTCTGAATGCTGCGTTGCGGTAATTCTACCACCATGATTTACATAAACAACAGAACCTGCTGTTAAACTTGTTACAGGAAGTGTTGCTTTATTTCCAGAGGAATCGGTTCCACCAAAATAAACATAATTACCATCTACAGAAACTGTTGCAGGAGGAGTTTTTGTTCTACCTTGATTAGGATCTCCTGAAGTTGTTACTTTTATATCAAAATGATTAACGCGTAAATTTGATAAATCCTGCCATGGATATTTTGTTTTATCTCCAACAGTTGTTGTCCAGCCAAGAGACATATGACTTGAATCATATGTTCCTCTATTTAATAAAAACAAGTGATGAGCATGCACATTATCAAGTAACGGTTCCAATAATAAAGTTGGTTCATAAGCTGATTGTAAAGAAAGTTTTATAGTTTGAGCAGGATCCGCTTTATAATAATTCCTAAACACATTTATGTCGCAGTGTTCCAATATTGCATTAGTACTACCATCTGACATTTTATTATTGGAACACGTTGCCATTAATAAACGACCATAAGAATGATTTAAAGTATCTAATGTTTTTCCATGATCATAAAATTTAAATATAGAAGTGTTGTCAGAAACAGCTGGATCATTATCATCTATTTCATGAATAACAAACCTAAATCCTGAACCAACAAAATGCTCGTGCATATCTAAATTTGAATTAAATAACTCAAATCTTGGATAAATATAATCTGCTTCGACAGCAGGAGTAGGTGTAGAATTTGGATTCATAAAATCATTAAAATATTTTCTTTCTCCACCAACCATATTTGGCAAAGCCAATGATGGATTTGGAGTTAATAATTTTGTAATATCACTATGATTAAAAACAGTATCATAAAGCCTTAAATTTGAATTTAAAAAAACAGATGGAGAATCATAAATCTTGTAAGTAGTATCTTTTGTTAAAGCTCTAATTATAGAACTGTTGGTAACATAATTAAACTCTCTACCTGTATAATCCATAGAAACTGTAGATAAGTTTAACTGCCCATTATCATCTGTGTCTGTAGTCGGATTATAAGCCGCGTGACACTTTAAGTCCCCTCTTGCAAAAGTCTTAATATCTAGCGGTGCCTCCAAATCTAGAACATATCGCCCTTCACCTGATGTTATATCTGAATTTGCCCCAGGAACATATTGTCCATTATAAGCTCCAGAATCAACCGTAAATGTTAAAAGATAATCTCCATTTTCCATATATAAAGAACGAACATAACCATTGGTCGAACTATCATCCGTCATCTTAGAACCTGCACGTAATAATATTTTAGAATCTCCATACAAAAATATTTCAGCATCCACTGCCACTTCAAAATTTGGATTCCAAGAACTATAAAGACCATCTACAAAAAAAGCTGCTGGGTTTTTCTTTTTTAAATAAGAAGATGTTACTAAATCTGTAGAAGCATCTTCAACTCTAATCGACGAATAATCTTGAGCTAAATATGGATCAGACTTCATAGTAGTAAAAGTTGCCACATAATCTAGAAATGTTTTATGAGCAATATCTATTCTACCATTTTTACCAAGTACAAAACCCGTTTGAACATTATAATCTACATTATGAGAAACATTAAAAAGCATAGCTGTATTAAGTTTCCAGGCAAAATAATGGGCCCAATATTTTGTATTATGATGTGTATCCATTGGATGGTTTGCAGTAACATTTGTAGCAGCAAATAAAAGATTTTCCTGATAAGGATCTGCAGCAAATTTTGGAACAGTGGTATTTCTGTTTATAACCATAAGTCCACGAGCATAATCATCTGAAGGATTTAAATTTTCGGTTCCAATTTCAGTATTTTCGTATCTAGCATTATCAATAACTCTAAAAATTGCCTTTTTACCCGCAATAGTATTCAACTCAACATTACTCTTAATATCACTAGCAGTCCAAGAAGGAACATAATGCCCAAATATCGCAATAGCACCATCATTAAAACCACCACGAATAGCATCACTATTATTTTTCTGATCTATATCAAGATACATTACACCTTTACCAGTATGTGTAACATCAAATGCCATCGCACCATAACCAGTTAAACCGGTATTATCTGTAGAAAGATAAGTCATAAGACTTGCATCATCAATATGAAGACCTACAGGATTGTCAAGATGGTAAATCCCTAAACCATCACCACTTTCACCATAACCACCAGGATTTCGCTTAAATACAACTTTATTTTGACCATTTGTAACGGCACCGGATTCATCCTGATCCATCAAAATGTAAGCCCGACAAGGATTATAGCTATCAATCTCATTAAAATCTTCACCAGGATAATTATATCCACCACCAGCAGTTCCCTCAAACGAAACTTGAGCTCCTCGATTACCAACGATTACATTCGGTCCATAGGAGGTACTACCTGTATAAGCAGGTCTATAATAACTTGAGGTTGTTAAGTTATAGTCACTTAAATGAAAAACCGTACTTCCTTTACCAGAAAATGTAATCATCATATCATTTGCATTAGCAGAATTGGTATAAGCCTTAAAACGCAAATCATAATCACAGAAAACATTAATGATTTGATCTTCATTCGCCCAAAAAATTAAATGTCCATACTCATCCACACCATTCTGACTTTGTAAATTTACATTACATTTTGTAGCAAAAACAGTAGTTGTCGTTCTGTGGGCCATAATATAAACGTCACCCTCTATTGTAATTCTGGCATCTTGTACTCCAGCAGCAATACCGTTTGCAAGCGTTAATTCGTTATCTCTAATAATAGTACCAGAAGTAATCGTTGCACCATCCGCCCAGTCAACCGCTACAAGCCTATAATTTAAATTAATTATACTTATAAAAAACAATATACCCCAAAGCCGTAAAAACTTACTACTCATTCTCTCTCCTCTTTTCATACTAAACTTTGTATTTCACAAATTAATTCGTGATCTTTTTTTATTTTACAAAATCAAACTTAATTATTAGAGTTATCTTCTTAGTGTTACTGCGCAAAGCATAACTTTTTTGATTATGATTTTGTAAAGAATTTCAAAAAATATAAGGAATTATGTGAATAAAAAAATAGATTTTTTTAATCTTTCGCGTCAATACAAAAAAAATAAAACCAATATTGTAAGTAGAATAAATGAAGTCTTAGAAAATCAAACTTATATTGGCGGTAAAGTCGTAGCAAATTTTGAAATAAATTTAGCAAAATATTTAAATGCAAAACATGCAATAAGTTGCAATAGTGGAACAGATGCACTATTAATGGCTTTGAGCGTTATCGGCTTAAAGGAAAATGAAATAGTACTAACAACACCATTTTCTTTTATAGCTTCCGGTAGTGAAATTGTTGCACTAAAAGCACATCCCGTTTTTATAGACATCGAAAAAGAAACTCACAACATTGATCCAACAAAAATAAAAAATTGGATAGATAACAATTGTGAATTTAAAAACAATAACCTAGTGCACAAAGAAACTGGATACAAAGTTGCAGGTATTTTACCTGTAGATATTTTTGGGCAATGCGCAGATTATGAAAAAATAAAAGCTATAACAAAAAAATATAACCTTTGGATTGTACAAGATTCATGCCAAGCAATTGGAGCTTGCGATAAAAACAACATAATGGCTGGCAATCATGGAGACATCTCCTGTTTTTCCTTTTATCCTACCAAAAATCTAGGCGCATTTGGTGACGGTGGCGTTTGTGCTACAAACAACACAAAATTAGCAGAAAAGCTATTACGCTATAGAAATCATGGTCGAAAAGATCACTATAACTATACAGAACGTGGCACTAACAGTAGATTAGATGGAATACAAGCAGCAGTCCTAGATGAAAAGTTAAAGTGTTTAGATAACTTTAATAACAGAAGACGTAAAATTGCACAAATGTACAATAACGAACTTTGCGACATTGAAAGCATTAAGCTACCTAGAGAAATAAATGGTAAACACATTTATCATCAATATTGTGTAAAACTAAAAAACATTGATCGCGAAAATTTTATGCAAAATTTAAAAGATAAAGGTGTAAATACAAATATTTACTATCCTAAAGGTCTCAACCAAATAGAATTTTTATCTACAGAAGAAAATCTAAAAACAAATTGTCCTATTTCTGATAATTTAACAGAATCTATTTTAGCCTTACCAATATGGCCAGAATTAGAAAATGATGAAGTTTTATATATTTGTAAACAAATAAAAGAAAATTTAAACACGTTAAATTTTTTAAAAGAAATTAATAACAATATTCTTAAAAAACAAGCTTAATAGATAAAAATTTTATTCCCACTTAAAGCAACCCTCTAATAACTAGCAATATCGCTTGAAAATGTTTTTAAAACGTCTACAACCATATCGTTTGTAAACAAACTTATACCCCCAAAAATTTTTAAGAACAACTTAGCCATACCCTTTAATTCATTTTCTTTAAAACAATCTTGATTTGATCTTTGTTTTTTAAGCCCGGCTTCTTCTTGCATTCTTTCTAAATCTTCTATTTTATGCCCATGTAAAATAGAAAAAAACTTTTTATAGGTATTAGAATTACTAGAATTTTCTTTATCAAATTCTTCTTCAATTTTAGGCAAGATTGTTTTTAAATTAATTGGACTAAAAAAAATTCGTTTAAATAAATTTATAAATAAAACATCTTCTTTACTATTCCCAAACGCATTTTTATCAACATTATCAATATCTAATAGATCATCATCGTCATAAAACGTGTTAACCGCATCGTAAGGGCGACCACGGAATTCACGGATTTCATCCGATAACGCAGCAAGATCAAAGGCCCCATCAAATATATTATCATTTTCATCAACCAAAGATGAACTTTCATCACTTGAATTTGAATTATTTCTATCATCTAAAGAGTTAGAATCTAAATCAAAACGTCCTAATTTTAAAACTTCTATCTCTGTAAAAGAAGAGTCCTTTTTATTATCATTCCCCTTATCTAATAAAAGTTTATCTAATAAAGCTTTAGCCTGTTTTAATAAACTATTCATTTTTAATATAAAGCCTTGCTCATCCTCTCCAAGCTCGATTAGTTTCTTCCTATTATAGTGTAGCAATCCAACTAAAGATTTATACTCAATATTGTATCCATTACCTGTTAACCAATCAAAAAATACTTTTGGCCCAAATACCTTAAACCCTAATTTTGTATTTTTAGTAACTGGCCCCAAAGCAAATCTATACAAATAGAAAAGCAAATTCCTCTCTTCTGGAAAACGCAAATTTCGTCCCGTTTTTTCTTTCAAATTCTGTAATTCTAATAAACAACTTAACATTTCTTGCGCAATATCCGAAGACAATTTTTCAGCAACAGTCTCTCTAAAATCGTCCAAGCTTTCTTTACCTAATAAAGTTTCATCTAATAAAGCTTCAGCCTGATCCAAAAAACTATTTATTTT
>DAOVPV010000012.1 GCA_030629005.1 bacterium
ACTTGTTCAAAAATTTTAAATAAAACTAAGGTTCCCTTTTCTTTAGAAAGGCCTCCCAAAAATAAAATCCTTGGATCATCCTTTTTTAAATTATATTTCTGTAAAAAAATATTTCTATCCAAATTTTTATCAAATTTTTGCTGATCTACAGCATTGTAAACAACACTTACTTTACTGTTTTTAGCCCAAGGTCTCGCATCATTTTGAGATATTGGAACAATAAAATCTGAATACTTTCCAACCCGTCTTCTTACAAATCCTCTTCTAACTCCAAAATAACCATCACTTAATGGTTCACGCACATGCATTACTACGGGTATATTATTTTTTTTAGCCACCTTGGCCCAAGCCGTTAAACTGCTAGTATTTAAATGCACAACATCCGGATTAATCTTTTTTAACCATCTATTTGCAACATAAAAAGAAGTTTTTAATGTATCCAATACAGCTCTAGAAAAATATTTTGCATGATACCATCTGTACCAATAAATTTTTGTATGAGGAAAATCTTCAAGACCAACAATCCCTGCAATTTTTATTCCAGATTTTTTGTATAAATCTATTACTTCAGAATCATGCAAAAATAAAACAATAGGATCATACTTTGTTTTATCTAAATTTTGAATTAAATATAATAAACTAAGTGGCGCACCACCTAATCCTTTACCATGATGTATATATAAAATTTTTTTCATCAAAATTTTCTCTTATCGGAAGAAACATTTAATATTACAGTTTAAAAAACTATTTAAAAATTTCATTTACTTTCTGCTTAGAATAAAAAAAATCACTCGAATCTTGATCTTTGTCTTCGATACTGTTTCTACCTATACAAAAATAATTGATTCCAGACTTTTTCATATAAACAGGATGAAATAAATTTCTACCATCAAATATTGTTTTATCTTTTAACTTTTCAAAATCTTTAACATTGAAATTCAAAAACTCTTTCCATTCTGTAAGTATTATCAAAAAATCAACCTCAGAAAGAACTTGTGCTGCTGAAGAAGCAAACTTAATTTTATCACCAAATAAATTCTTAATATTTTTCGCAGCTTGAGGATCATAAGCCAATACCCTAGCACCCTGTTTTAACAATTCTTGAATAATATCTATAGATGGCGCACTGCGAATATCATCAGTCTCTGGCTTAAATGCAAGTCCCCATATACCAACTCTTTTACCCGATAAATTTTGCTTATAGAATTTTAGAATTTTTTTTATAAAGATTACCCTCATGTCTTGGTTTATTTTTTCTACAGAATCAACTAAAGTCATATATAAACGATTCTTCTCACCTGCTTTTACTAAGGCTTTAACATCTTTAGGAAAACAACTTCCACCATATCCTATGCCTGCATTTAAAAAAGAAGGACCAATCCTTTTATCTTTAGCCATTCCATCTTTTACTGCAAAAATATCAGCACCAACCTTATCTGCCAGTAAAGCCAACTGATTCATAAAACTAATACGTGTTGCAAGCATTGCATTACTTGCATATTTGGTTAACTCCGCAGATTCTACATTCATAGAAATAAATTGCTCTGACTTTTTAATAAAAGGAGCATACAATTTTAATAACAAATATTTTGCTTTATCTGAATTTACACCAACCACAACCCTATCTGGCTGTAAAAAATCCATTAAAGCATCACCCTCTTTTAAAAATTCAGGATTACTTGCAACATCAAATTCTATATTTTTATTTCTTGTATTTAATTCTTCTAAAATTATTTCGTTGACTCTTTTTGCAGTACCAACAGGAACAGTCGATTTGTTTACGAACAAACAATAATTGTTTAAAAACTGTCCAAACTCATAAGCAACATTCCAAACAGCAGACAAATCTGCATCACCATTTGGCAAACTTGGAGTACCAACACAAGAAAAAACTATTTCTGGATTTTTTAACAACGCCTGACTTAAAGAACTTACAAAAACTATTTTTTTATATTCTATGGCCTTTTTTAATAATAAATCCAAGCCAGGCTCATAAAAAGGAACTATACCTGCAAGTAAACTCTCGACTTTTTTTCTATCTCGCTCAACAACTGTTACAAAGTTATTTTTCTTCTGCGCAAAACAAACACCCGTAACAAGACCAACATATCCTGCTCCTATAACAGTAATTTTGTTCACAATACTCTCCCCTATATCTATAAAATTTTTTGCCAAAAATTATATGTTCTTTCTGCTATAAAATTATAAGAATAGTTTTTTGTAAATAAATCATACCCTTTTTTTGATAACTCTTCTCTCAAACTCTGTCTTTTAATTAATAATTCAAGCTTGCCTTCAAAATCATTTAAATTTTTTTGCTTAAAAACTAAACCCGAATCTCTAATTACGTTTGCAATGTTACCAGCATCACTACCCAAAACCGGTACACCACAAGCCATTGCTTCTATTAAGACATGGCCAAATTGTTCCTTCCACTCTGGAGTATCATAGGAAGGAAGTATAAAAATATCAAATTTATTTAAAACTTCTCCGACCAATTTATGGTCTACAGGTGGCAGAAATTCAACATGTTCTTGTAAATTATTTTTATTTACATAATCAATTAAATTATTTAATTCTTTGCCTGCTCCTACAAAAACAAGTTTCCATTCAGGATATTTTTTATGCAAATTTTTAAAAACCGTAACTAAATCAAAAACACCCTTTTCTTTAATTATTCGTCCAATAAAGCCGATACGCTTCCTGCGTTTGCCGTGCCCGCCATAGCCTTTGGCGACGGCCGGGTCATCCCGTGCCTGTCCGTCGTAGCCTTGTGCGAAGACTGGAACCTGATCCGGGATCTCTTCCTTTGCAGGATAAAAATACTTAGTATTAACACCAAGTTGCAATAAAACTTCAATTTCTTTCAAATATTTTTTTTCTCGTAAAATATCTTTAGCTACAGTATTTCCTACTATGGCACCACTTGAATTTTTTAAATTAAATTTTTCTATAAAAGACCAAAATAATCTATATTTTAACGACCATCTATGTTTCCAGTTTACCCATGTAAAAAAAGTAAATTTAGATTTAAGCCTCAATAATTTTGCTACCAATATTAACTGAAAATAAGATAATGCATTGTCACCTTGCTCTACATGAATAACATCTGGTTTAAATTTTTTTAAAATTCTAAATAAATCAGAAAATTTATAATTATATAAAACTTCATTACCGGCCTTACGCGTGTCTAAAGATATAAATTCACAATTATTTAAATTATCTTGAGCACAGTTACCAGCACTGATATCAAATAAACTTGCAGGCCAATTTTTGGGAATTAAAACTTTTATTTGAGAATCTTTATATTTTTGCGCAAATACTTTCCATTTTTCACGGTTTATACTTGCTATATAAGTGTGACTAACTACCAATATTTTCATAATTTAATTATTCAAATTTTTTAATGCCAAAAAATTTTGCAACGTCCACTTCTGTACCGCAAAACCAGAATCATGATGATTATATACTTTTTCTAAATTTTTAATCACAGGCATAAATAACTTTTTACGATCCAATTCTTTGTTTAACAAATCTTTATAATACTTTTTAAAATATTTTCCAGTTTTAAACCATCTTTCAATGGGACTCGCAAAACCAACCTTTTTTCTATAAATAATTTCATCCGGCAAATATTTTTGTGCAACCTTTTTTAATAAATACTTCGTCTGATTATTTTTAATCTTTAAAGCTTCTGGAACATTCAACATAAATTCTACCAACTTTTCATCCAAAAAAGGCACTCGCGCTTCTAAACCATTTAGCATGGACATTTTATCTGCTCGCATTAAAAGTAATTCCGGTAGCCTCAATTTTAATTCTAAATATGTCATTTGTTTTATGAAATCTGTATTAAAATCTAAATCTAATAAATATTTTTTTATGATATTAAAACTATCTAGATTTTTATTATCAAAGATAATTTTTTTCTGATGCTCATTAAAAGATACAGCTCCAGACCAAAATAAATTCCTATTATTTGCCCAATTATATAATATTTCCAAATGATTGCTGTTTTGAGCAAATAATTTTTTTGCAACTTTATAAATAATATTTTTACCAAAATCAGGTATATATTTTATAGAATTTTTCCAATATGAATCATAAAAGTTTTTATACAATAAATATGTGCTGTAACCAAAGAAAAGCTCATCAGCACCTTCTCCAACTTGTACCACTTTTATACCATTCTCTTTGGCTAGTTTAGAAACAAAATAAAATGGAACACAAACAGAATCTGCCAACGGTTCATCCAACTGATAAACCATAGATTCATAAAACTCAAAAGCATCACACTCTGTAATAATAATTTCATGATGCTCTGTATTAAAAATTTTAGAAACTTTACGCGCATATTTTAATTCTTCTAATTCTGGCGTATCTTCAAACCCAACTGTAAATGTTTTTATATTCTGAGAATGTTTGGACATTAAAGCTACATTTAAACTGGAGTCCAACCCTCCGGAAAGAAAGGCACCGACAGGAACGTCTGACATCATCCGTTTAGAAATACTTTTATTTAATAAGTTGTCTATATTTTCTAGAACAAAGTTTTCGTCATTAAAATTATTATTACTAGATCCTGAAACAAGTTCAGGATGACACAAGACCCGAATACTGCGTTTACCGTGCCCGCCATAGCTCGACAGAGCGACGGCTGGGTCATCCTGAACTTGTTTCAGGATCCAGTTATCAAAACCATTCTTTAATGGCGAGTAATATTTTTTTATTTCTATACTTTGACCATCTATACTCAAATAAGTCCCCGCTTCTAACTTAAATATATCTTTATAAATAGTATTTGGAGCAGGAGTTACCATAAAAGTTAAATAATCATAAACTGATTTTTCACTAAACTCTTTTTTTATCCAAGGCAAAGAAAAAAGAGCTTTAATTTCTGAAGCAAAGCTCAAAATATTATTTTGCAAACTATAATAAACAGGCTTTACGCCAATTTTATCCCGTATCAAATAAAATTTATTATCAACAACATCAAAAAGAGCTATTGCAAAATCACCTTCAAGCTTATTTATAAAATCTATGCCCCACTTTTTGTAAGCATATAAAAGAGTCTCTGTATCACTTTTAGAAAAATATTTATAACCATCAAATTCTAGTTCTTTACGCAAATCTTTGTGATTATAAATCTCACCATTAAAAGATACTATTACAGAATTTTGCACATCATGCATCGGCTGATGCGCAGCATTACTTAAATCCACAATGCTTAGTCTTGCATGGGTCAAGCCCAAACCAACGGCTTTAGAAAACCAAATACCGTTATCATCTGGTCCTCTATGAGATATTTTACGTTGCATTTTTTGCAATAACTTTTCTGATAACTCAAGATTTTGTTTTTTAAAATTAAAAAATCCAGCAATTCCACACATAATATTTTAATTACTAATTTTAAGTTTTAATTTTTCAACGATCTCTTTTTTATTAATTTTTGAACTTGCAACAGATAATCCTAATTCAGCAAGTTCATCATTGGTAAAAGAAATCAAATATCCATTTAATTCTAAGAAAACAATCATGGACAAAACACCAACTCTTTTATTTCCATCAAAAAATGGGTGATCTTTTATCAAATGGAAAATATAAGCTGCAGCCATTTCATAAATATCCTTATGTAGAAAGCTACCCCCAAACGCACTAAACGGTAAAGTTATAGCAGAATCTAATAATTTAAAATCTCTAATTCCAGGCTTACCACCAAAATTATTAATAGATAACTCATGAAGACTAATTACCTGATCTATCGATAAAAATTTTATTTTTTTCATAGACTACTTCTTTGAAAGTATATCTAAAGCTTTTGAATATTTTTTTATATTTTTTTTAGCTATTTCTTCAAATTTATCTTGTTCATCATCAACAAAAAGAACAACTCTAATGGCTCCAGATTTCAAGTCTTTCTTATACTTTTGAGGAACTTTTAAAAAACCATCTTCTACTTTGGCTATAAATTCTATTTTTTTCATATTTCACCCATTTTTTTAACGACTTCTAAATGTAACAATTTTTTTTAAAATCACCACCCTTCTTGATCTTACAAGCTCAACTCTTTTAGCTTATCTACAATATTTGTAGTAACAGTTTGAGTCTTACCATCAAATAAATCTCTTAATTCTGGATAAATAGTAACAAGTCCATACTTTATAATTGCTTCAAACTTTTTTTCTGAATAATTATCTTTTATAAAATTTATAGAATAGTTACTAAAATCTTTATAACTATCTTGTGAAGATAAAATATATAAAGCCCTTTCAGCCATCTTAACATCATCATTTACATCAACTAAATAACCATTCTTGCCATCAATAACATAATCGCTCGTGCCACCACAATCTGTAGCAACAACAGGTATCCCATTGGACATCGCCTCTAAACCAATAATACCAAGCCCTTCTTGATAAGAAGTAATTAGCATTAGATCCGCAATTCCGTAAAACTCTACCAGCTCTTCTTGTCCAAGACTTCCTGTAAATATTATTTTTTTGTAAAATTCTTGGGAACTAAAAACTTCACGCTGTCGTTGACTAGGCTTACTTCCAACAACATATAATTTCGCTGTTTTTTGATTTTCATAAATATTTTTAAATGCTCGCATCAACATATCAAAATTTTTTCTAGGATCAGAAAATCTACCGACGGCAATAATATTTTTATCCCTTGATATTGTTTTATCCTTTACCTGTACTTTAATGGGAAAACCACATACAGCAATATTTTCTCGAGATTCTCCAAGAATCGAGTCTATTCGCTTTCTAGTGTGTTTACTTATGGAGAAAATATAATTAGCCTTTTTAAAAATTTCTTTTTCTATATTTTTCATCTTAAGTTGTGCAAAAAAATCTATACTTTTTCGAAAAACAGAAAGTCTTTTTACCCGTTGCTCTCTATCATCCTGATAGGAAGTACCAACCCAAATCGCAAATTTTTTATTTAACAGTGCTAATGGATATGCAGCAATATTAGATCCACTTTTAAATATAAAATAATCGTAATCTTTTAACGCTTCTTCCCACAATTTTAAAGAGTATTTGTAATGACCAGGTTCCCAAAATGCATATTTTGAACCAATTTCTACAGCATTCATACCAAAATAACTTGTATGTCTAATTTGATTTTTAAAATTAAACTTTTTTAAACTTACAGAAATTTTTGGATCAAAACTCAGATAAAAAATTGTAGGCTCAAAATATTGTTCACAAAATTGATACAACTTACGAACAGACGTAAGAACTCCGCCAAATTCATATGTGTTTCTTATTGTTAAAATTGCAATTTTGGGCTTGGTCATTACACTCCCCTTAATATTATAATCAAAACTTAATATTTAGATTACTTATCATGATTTTGAATATATTGCATAAAATTTTTTAATACAATTGAAAGTTCAAACTCCTGCACTTTTGCATAAGAATTCGCAATTATATATTCTCTTTTTTCTGAATTTTCTAAGTAAAATTTAATTTTATCTACAAGTTCATCTACAGAACCAAAACATTCTATAGACTCACCTTCCTTAAATAAAAATTCTGCCTGTTCTTGTGTTCTTTGTGTTAATAAAAAACTTTTTGTAGCAGACACTTCTAGTGTTCTCATATTATGCGAAGTCAAATTTTGAACCCTTATAAAATTTAGTACTATTTTCGACGATTTAAATAATTTTATAAGCTCATCCTTGTAAATGGCAGGCCCACGGACTTTATTTCTCAAAATAGAATCTTTATCTAAATTTTCTAACCACAAGTTACCCCAAATGACCAAATTTAAGTTTAACATAGCATTACACAAATTTGTAAGCCAAACTTCACGCTCTTTATCCCAAGTTCCAGCAAAGCAAACATCGCACCTGTATTTATTTTTATCTAAATTAGACAAAGCTATTTCGCTTTTATAAATATTTTTATCATAAGCAAATGGAAAATAATAAATATCCTTAGCTCCAGCCATTTTTAAACTATTTTCTAAAAACTTTCCCCAATTTAAAAAACAATCAAAATAAGGCAAACGTTGCAAAACCTGTGCATTGGAATTACCATTCCAAAATGTAAAAATATTATCTGGATAAAAATTAACAAGCAAAATGTTTTTGTCTTTTAATTTTTTGACAGTTTTCGATTTTACACTTTCTGCTTTTAGCAAAAAGATAAGATCTGGCTTGAATATCTTTGCATACAAAATCAAAATTAAATTTATAATCCAATTATTTATAAATTCTATAAAAAAATATTTTTTTCTATAATTAAACTTTTTTGTAACAAAATCTAACTTTATAAAATTATTATAAAAAGATTCTGCATAACAATAATCATTATTATTTGTAAAATATCCAACTAATAAAACTTTTTTTATATCCATTTGCAAAGCTTTTCCTTTAATGATACCTTCTATACAGCTCTTTTAATTTTTTAGTTTAAAATATTCAATAATAAATAAAGAGAAATTATGTTATTCAAAAAGGTATCTAAAACATTTTTATTCAGTTTATTAATTTTGTCTACAAATTTAAATTGCATGGAACATTCAGTTGAATTTCCAAGCGACGTTCCTGAAGATTGTGATGAAATTCGTGAAAAAACATTTGAAGACCCAACAAGTTTTCCTCTTGGTGAAAAAAAAATGTATACCATTGATGAATTATTCAAACTAAGTAAAACTGTTAATAAACTAAAAATAATCGGATTCCCAGAAAAAATTATAGTAATACTAGATAATCTATCCGGACGAAAAATGAAATTAGATGGTAAAACAAAACAAACAATCGGTTTAATTTTAATGAGTATGAATTCAGAAAAATGGACTGTAGAAAATGCTGACAAAATTTGGATCGAATTAACTCGTATCGAAACATTCAACGAAAAATCGTCTAAAAAAAGATAATTAAACTATTTTTTTATAAACATCATAAACATTTTGTCCATAAAAATCCCAAGTTAAACTTTGTATTTTACTTTTACCAGCTAAGCCTATGGTTCGGCATTGCTCTTGATTTTTATAGCACCATAAAATACGTTCCGCTAGGACGTCAACGTCTCTTATAGGTACAATAAAGCCATGTTTATTTTCTTCTATCAAATCTAAAGCGCCAGTATTTGTAGAACAAACAACAGGTAATCCACAAGACATCGCTTCTGCTATTGTCATAGAAAGACCTTCTTCTATAGAAGGTAAAACAAACAAGCTTGATTTTGAATATAATTTAGCAAGAGTATTCCTATCTGTACTACCGTAAAAAATTACATTCTTTTTTAATTCGAAAGAAACATTTAATGTTTTTGTATTTTTTAAAAAAGGTTTAATATCAGATAGCATGTTCCCAACAAACAAAAGTTCTGTTTTTTCTTCTGGTAAATTTAACTTATTCCAGGCCTGTATCAAATACTGCACACCCTTTCTAAGCCCAACAAGTCCTACAAAAATTACTCTAAATTTATCCGGTTCCAGTTTTTTTATTTTTGAAAAAAAATCATAATTTACACCATAGTTAACAGTCAAAAGTTTACTTTCAGAGACACCATGCTTTAGAAAACTATTTTTAGTAAAATTAGACGGCGACATTATATAATCTGCTGCATTGTATTCTGATAAAATTTTATTTACAGTTTTTTTGTTTATAGGTAAATATTGTGCACCAAAATCTTTATACTCTCGTTCTAATAACTCTTGTTGTTCTAAAATATGCGTAGAACCAGACTCTACTATTATTTTAGCACCAATCTTTTTTATATTTTCTATATTATTTCCAAAATAATTAGACCAACCGACAAAAATATCGGCTTTTTCTTGCGAAATATTTTTAGACAACCAATTATCAAAAATATTATCTTTAAATCTATGTAAATTAGATTTGTTCAAAAATTTATAAAATCTTAATTTAGAATATAAAAAATCTATAGCCTTAAATAAATTATTGTTTTTAACAAAACGTTCAGACAAATAATCTTTATCGTTGTCAGAATAATAACCTGTATATATTTTTTTTAGAGCATTACGCTTTTCAAGCTGACTGGCGAGGTGAAATGCGTGAAACCGGCCCCCTGCAGCAATTACTACTTTCATTCTTCAATACCTTATCAAAATATTCTATCGTTTTAATTAAACCCGATCGTAAATTTATTTTCGGCTCCCAATTTAATTTTTCTTTGGCCAAACTTATATCAGGTTTACGTTTTTTTGGATCATCTGAAGGCATTTCTTTTTCAAAAATAATTTTAGACTTACTATTGGTTAATTCTATAATTAAATTTGCAAGCTCAATTAAATTAAACTCTCCAGGATTACCTATATTAACAGGACCAATAAAATCGGAAGAAACATTTAATGTTTTGGATTCCATCATTAATAAAATTACATCAATTAAATCATCAACATAACAAAAAGATCTTGTTTGTTTTCCATCACCATACATCGTGATTGGTTTATTTTGCAAAGCTTGCGTTATAAAATTACTAACAACTCGACCATCTAAAGGATCCATATTAGGACCATAAGTATTAAAAATTCGAACTACCCGAATATCAATATCATGCATACGTTTATAATCAAAAAATAAAGTCTCGGCACAACGCTTGCCCTCATCATAACAAGCTCGAACTCCTATTGGATTAACACCACCTTTATAAGATTCTACTTGCGGATGGACCTCGGGATCTCCATAAATCTCGCTTGTAGAAGCTTGTAAAATTCGTGCATTATTTTTTTTAGCAAGCTCAAGCATATTTATAGAACCTAACACAGATGTTTTTGTTGTTTGAATAGGATCCGCCTGATACCTTGGAGGAGAAGCGGGACAAGCAAAATTAAAAATTAAATCCAAATTCTTTAAATCTATGGAATTTGTAATATCATGTTTTATAAATTCTATCTGATTGTTATCAATTAAATTTTGAATATTACTAAGCCTTCCCGTGGAAAGATTATCAAGTGCAATAACACTATTTTGTTCAAAAAGTCTATTGCACAAATGACTACCTAAAAAGCCAGCAGCACCCGTTATTAATATTTTTTTATTACTAATTATCATTTTCTTTTCTCTAATAATGTTAAATTAATTTTTTTAAAAAAATTAATTGCTCTTTTTGTAAATACCATAAAAAGTAGAACCCCATGGATACCGCAAACCAAACTTAAATAACAAATTTTCATTCTTTAAAATAATATTGTTCCAAATAAAATCTATAATTTTAGGAATCTTTATCTCTTTATACTTTCTATTTTTATTAATTAATCTATGCAATGATATAATCGGAAAAAGGAAAAAAAACCAATTTCCTAATTCTATCTTTTCAAACTTTTGAAATAGACTAATTAAGTCTTTTTTATTATAACGTCTATAATGACCTAAGTACTTATCATGAGAACTAAATAAAAAACTATAAGCAGGTACAGTAAAAATAAAAATGCCATCCGGCTTTAAAAAATGTTTTATTTGATCAACGGCCAAATCA
>DAOVPV010000007.1 GCA_030629005.1 bacterium
CCCTGAATATATCCGGAACTAGCAATCGCAACTTCCCCAGATGTAAACATATCCCCTGCCAATCTTAAATATACTTCCTCATGCAAGCTAATCTTCCACTCTATTGGTAATGGAGTCTTAAATTCAACATGTCCACTCGCAGCGGTTTTACCTATTTGCAAACCATTTTCTCTTGTAAAATAACAAAATCCACGGTTGGTAGTACCAACAGTATCACCTTCTTCTAAAACAAAAGTGCCTGAAGCAAAAGTATTTACCTTTTTATCATCGCCAAGAGTAGGAAAATCAGTAGGAACAGCTTTAATTTCATTTTTCCCTAAAAATAGTAAAGTTAATAAAAAAATAAATTTTTTTTTCATCAAAGCTCTCCAACCTAAAACAAATGTTTGATATCCTTTTATAAATCACTAATTACAAAACACTAAATGTAGTTGTATTTTCTAAAACAACCCTACCCGAACCAAGAACATTTGCTATCATATTTGCACCAATTCTAAATTCACCATTATTCCCACTATCATCAATAGTGACTTCATTTTCAAAAAAAATTCGACCATAATCAACATTAAAATCTGTCGTGCCAATAAGAACAGAAGAACCGTTAAAATGAATCATACCGGTATGATTATCAGCAATAGTTATACTTCCATGAGTTCCCATAGAAAAAGTTGTTCCAATATCAAACATTAACTTTGCATTATCATAAATCTCACAAGGAGCATCTAAACAAAAGGTATGTGTTCCTGTAATTAAAACATCATCATAAACTTGTAATACACCAGAACTATTAAAACAATAATCTGAATCAAGTTTAATTATAGAATCATACAATATTAAATCACCACTTGCTGGTATACTACCTTGTTTAACTCCATTTAAAATAGTACTTCTAAATTCTAAATCATACGAAGAGTCTGACTGACGCAGGCTTCCACCTTCATTAAAAAATATTGAATTCCCATTTCCTGAAAACCTTATAGAACCACCATCAGCACTAATCCAATAATTCTGCAAATAAAAAGGACCGGTTAAAATTATTCTATTACTACCACCTTTAATATAACCAGAAGAATTCAAACTAACACGTCCAGCTAAGGTTATATCAGAATCTAAATCCAAAATAATATTTTGACTTAATTCAATCGACGCTTCTATAGAAATAGGAGTTCTAAAAGGAATCGATCCCGAGCCTGCTGCATCAAGTCTCAAGCCATTTACACCAACAAAATAACATAAACCAGGATTTGTAGTCCCAACAGTATCACCAGTTTCTAATTTAGTGTTTATAAAAACATTAACATGGCGGTTTGTACCATCACCAGGATAGTCTAAAGAAACAAGTACTTTTTCTGTAAAAAACAAAGACAGTAATAAAATAACCTTAAATTTCATAAAACTCTCTAATCTAAATCTAATCTCTAATAAAAAGTAAAATTAAGTTATCAATAAACTAACAATTTCACGAGGCAACAAACCATCAATATTTTTAAACATAAATGCAGATGACTTAAACACCCCATGAAATCCTTGATAAGCATAACCTCCAATAGGATCTCGTGCTATATATTCAACTTCACCGCCATTATCGCCAAAAAGGTTAGAATCATCTGCAATCCACTTTGTTTTCAACTCTACCGAACACCAAAAATCATTATTAGCAAAAGATAACAAGCCGCCAGCCATTAAACAGAATCTACCATCAGGACCAAAATCTATTTTTTCTAAATGCCCTTTGTCAGTTGGTATTGCTAATACTGAATTAAATTCTATCCAGCCACCAGAACCAATGTACAAAGCACCACCCAACTTAAATGTTAAATTAAAAACACCTTTACCAAAAGCAATGCTGCCATAGTTCCCAGATGGAGGAGCATAACTATATGCTGACCGATAAGGCGTTATACCACCATCAACTCTTACCATTCCATTACTTACATATAAATCAATATGGTCAGTCTCTTCATCTCCAATATTCAAATGCTTTGTATTTCCATAACCTCGAATATCTATAAGAGCTCCATTTTTTACAATAATATTACCAACACCTTTTATAAGCCCCGTAACAGAATCATCAACATTTAATCTTGCAGAATTTTCTAAAATAAAGGATGGATATAACTCAGGATTTACAGTATTGCCTTTTAAATTTATTGTTGCACCATCTTTTAGTAAAACTACACCATCTCCCGTAAATTTTAATTCAACATTAGATTCTAAATCAACAACATTACTTGCATCAAAAATTATTTGAGCATCATCTGTTAAAAAATTAACTATAAGTTGCGAATCAGTATCAAAAAGCAAACTGCCTTCGATAGTAAGAGTATTATAAAGATTAAAGGTATTATTTTTACCAACAATATTTATAATATCACCAGACTTTAAGGTTACAGCCTCATTCTTAAAATCTAAACTAGATACATTTTTTAAAGTTAAATTTAACGGACCAACAGAATCAACAGAAAACTTAGCCCCAACGGTTCCTGACAATACAATATTTCCATTAGAACTCGCCAAATCTATATTTCTAATATTTGCATATTCATTTATTTTTGAATCTGAAGACGGAGGATTTATTGCTCTTAAAAATTTCCTTTTTTTTTCTCTTTCTTTTTGTTTTTTAGAAAGCATGTTAAATTTTTCACGCTCTTTTTGATATTGTAAATGCAAAGCTGTAAGTTTCTTTCCAAACCTAATAACACAACCATCAGCTTCTTCTTTTAAAACAACTTGTTCATCAATGCTATCAGCTTCAGCAGACTCTTGAGTGGAATAACAATCTGATAAACAAAAAAATAAGATAATAAACAAACTTTTTGTTTTGCTCTCCATGATCTCCCTTTTTCATTACGACTCTCCTGATATTACCTGTTAAAGTTTAATAAATAATATCAAGTAAATTTTAGTCTCACTCTTTTTTTTTGTAAAGAAAATTTCTTTTACAAATTAATATTAAGTACCAAGTCGATTTCTGATTTTATTTTTTCTACAGACTTTTTCCAAAAAAGCTTTTCATTTTCATCTAAACTAATATCTAAGGCCTGACAAATTCCACCAGATCTAACTACGGTTGGGCGACTTATACTCAACTCTCCAGAATTATCTTTATCATGCAAAACAGAAGAAACAGTAAAAACTCTATGTTGATCAGTTAAAATAGCTCTTACAATCTTAGAAATAACTGTTGCTATAGCAAAATAAGTTGCGTCCTTTTTATCTATAACTTCATAAACAGCATCTCTAACTTTTTTGTGCAACATCTCTAATAATTCATTGGTATAACCGGAAAACTTATTTAAAGGCACTCCGGCAATATTAGCATGACTCCACCAAACAAATTGAGAGTCTCCATGTTCTCCTAAAATATATGCATTTATATCTTTAGGACTTACCTTAAACTTTTGTCCCATAAGAAAACGTAAACGGGATGTATCTAATACCGTTCCTGTACCTAAAACACGACTAGCATCAAAACCTGAAAATTTATATGCTGCATAAGTCATTACGTCTAATGGATTCGTAACAACAAGTAAAATACAATTTTTATTGTGCTTAACAATGTTAGGAATAATTTCTTTATAAATTTTTGTATTCGTTTTTAACAATTCGGATCTTGTTTGATTTGTTTTTTGCGCAACACCAGCAGTAATAACAACTATTTTAGCATCCGAAACAAGCTCATAAGAATCACCTGCAACAACCTTTGTCAAATTAGTAAACTGCATTCCATGCATCAAGTCCAGAGCATGTCCTTGAGCAACTTTATTATCCTTATCAATAAGCGCTAACTCTGAAACAACTCCATCCAACATTAACGAGTATGCCGCGGTACTACCAACAAAGCCCGTACCGACGATTGCAACTTTATTACCCCGAGGTAAATTTAAATTCATTATTTCTCCTAATTTTTTTACTTAAATTAATTTTATAAAAATAAAATTGAGCTAAAATCAACAAATTATAAAATATTTTAAAATAATTTACTTAATAAAAACAAAAGTCTTAATTTTAATATCCAGATTAAAATAAATATAAATTATTAACTATTAATAACTAAAGGAATAAATATGAAAAAATTATTAGTAATATTTTTCTTGCTACTTGCCAAGAACATTCTCACTCAAGACGCACAACTATTGAAAAAAACATTTAATATTGCAGAAACACAAATAACAACAAAAGAAGGAATCGAAACAAAATACGAAGTCATTCGCCCAGAACTTTTTAATATATTTAAAACAGACTTTTTAACATTGTATCCAGCACAAGTTATTTCTCTAGAAGCCAATAGAATTCTTGCAAACTTAAAACAATCTTACTATGAACACACAACAACCGTAGACGAATACAATGGAATATGTAACTTAGATTGCTCCGGATTAGTAGCTTACATACTTCGTTATAGTTTAAATGACCACTATGAAAAAATAAATGAAGCTAAAACAGTGGGACAAGCTCGACCTTTAGCAACAGATTTCTACTCATTCTTTAATTCAAGTCCAAACATATCTGATCCTGAACAAAATCCAACCGGCTGGATGATTGTAAACTATTTAAGAAATATAAAACCCGGTGATATAATTTCATGGGATTATAAAGACGATACATTAGATAATACAGGTCACGTTATAATCGTACAAACAATAACAACTAAATTTAAGACGTCTGTAACTATCGATGAAAAACAATACTGGGAATATAAAATAAAAGTTATAGACTCATCTAGTGGAACACATTATCAAGACTCAAGAGATTTACCTAAAAACTTAACTGGAGAAGGTGTTGGATCCGGAAATATGTACTTTGGGGTAAATAGTGAAGGTAAAATACAATATTACAAATGGAGTTCTAGAAGGAACACTCCTAGATTCGAAAACTTTGCAATAGGACGAGCAATTCCTTTTCCACTAAAATAAAAATATTTGATTTTTATATTACTAGACCCTGAAACAAGTTCAGGGTGACAGACACTGGATGTTAATTTGTCATCCTGAACTTGTTTCAGGATCCAGTAATAAACTATTTTATAGAAAAATAACTCTTAATAAAATACCAATACAAAGTACACTGTAATAAAAATAGGCTCCCAAAATATTAGGAGCCTGTTTTTTTATTTAATTAAAAACTTAATTAAACCCATTCAAGACGAGCAATCTTCGCAGTATCACTCGGCCTTTGGCCAAGAGAAATAACTCTTGTATATCCACCTGGACGATCAACATACTTTGGAGCAATTTCTTTTATAAGTTTAACAACAGCGTCTTGATCATAAGGCAAAATCTGTTTAACTCTTCTTATTGTATTAAAATCATAACCCCTTCTTGCGATGGTTACAATTTTTTCTACAAAAGACTGTATTTCTTTCACTCTAGTTTTGGTTGATTGCAAAACACCGTTTTTAATAAAGTGTATTGCCTGATTTCGAACCAAAGCCTTTCTGTGAGCAGGCTTAACATTTAGCTTTCTTTTTCCATTCTGATGCTTCATGATTTTAAGCTATCCTCTTGTTTTTTTATAACTTTTTTAAGATCTAATTCTTTAACATTCATACCCAATTGTAGGCCAAACGCGCTAAGAATTTCCTTCACTTCTCTTAATGACTTTCTACCAAAATTCTTAATCTTCAATAAATCATCATCTGTAAGATTTACCAAGTCAATAACTCGTTTAATTCCGGCAACAACCAAACAATTATGCGCACGAACAGAAAACTCTAGCTCATCAATTGGTTTTAAAAATAAATCAACAGGTAAACCTTTTGTTGGACCATCTGCATCTAAAACAGTATCATCAACATCTGCTTCTATATTTTCTTTTGAAATTTCATTAAAAGGTATCTCATCTGTATTTAGAAAATGTTCAAACTGAGTTCTCAATACAGAAGCCGCATAATGCATAGCATCAATCGGCGCTGCAGCAGCATTTGTCTCTATAATAAGTATTAACTTGTCATAATCAATAGATTGCCCTACACGAGTTTTTTCCACATGAAATTCAACTTTTTTAACCGGAGAAAACATTGCATCCAAATATATTTTTCCATCAGATTGCAACGCTTGATTTAATGGCCACTGAGCTGACAAATAACCCCTACCAGTTTCAACAGAAAAATCAATTTCCAAATTACCATCATGAGAAAGATGTGCAATCACATGCTCAGAATTTAAAAGCTCTAAATGTTCATCAGCAATAATATCAGAAACCCGAGCAACCGTTTCACCAGAAACGCTTAAACGCATTTTCCCAGGCAATCCTGTTTTATTTCTAACAACAATCTGCTTTATATTTAATAATATTTGCAATGTATCTTCAAGAACACCCTTGATTGTTGAAAATTCATTATTAATACCATTTATAACAATACTTGTTACAGCAGAGCCCTCAACTGATGACAAAATAACTCGACGTAATGCATTACCCAAAGTAACACCAAATCCTGGCTCTAACGGCTGAACAATCAACTCTCCTAACGTATCTGATAACCTATTTTTTTCCCACTTTACAGTTGGAATTGTTAGCGGTTTATATACCTTATCTAGCATTAAGCGCCTCCACGGTTTTACCCAATAAAATCTTACTTAGAATACAACTCTACAATTAAATGCTCTTCTATAGGAGCTGTTACATCAGAACGTACTGGCAAACGCAAAATTGTACCTTTTCGCTCTTTCTTATCTAACTCTAACCATTCAGGCAATTTAATACCTATATTCATACGCTTATCAATTGTACCTTCAACAAATTCTTTCTTCTTTGAAGTAACTTCAGACAAAGAAATTATATCACCTTCTTTAACCAAGCAAGATGGCGATATTACACGTCTTCCATTAATATTAATATGCCCATGAACAACAAACTGTCTTGCCTGCTCTCTTGAATAAGCCATCTTCAAACGAAAAACGACATTATCAATTCTACGCTCAAGCAATGAAAGTAAACTATCACCAGTAATACCTTTGGACTCCGAAGCTATTTTAAAAAAACGACGAAATTGTTTTTCCAAAGAACCATACATTAATTTTACCTTTTGCTTTTCTGCAAGTTGCTTTCCATATTCAGATAATTTTAATGTCCCTTGTCTCCGAGGGTGCTGACCAGGTGTAGTCGCTCTCCGCTCCATAGGACATTTAGCGGTACGACACTTAGAACCTTTTAAAAATAATTTATCACCAGCTCTTCTACATCTTCTGCAAGTCGCCAAATTTGATGCCATATTTAAACCTATTTCTAATTTTTTCAATAAAACTATTTAACCAAAAAACTACATTCTTCTTTTTTTAGGAGGCCTACAACCATTATGAGGTAATGGCGTAACATCTCTTAACAAAGAAATAGTTAATCCAGAAGACTGTAGAGCTCTCACAACAGAATCTCTTCCAGAACCAGGACCCTTCATGTTTACCTCAACAACTCGAACACCCATAGAAAGCATCTCTTTTGCTAAATTTGAAGCAATTTGAGTTGCTGCAAAAGGCGTTCCCTTTCTTGCACCCTTAAAACCAAGTTGCCCTGAGCTACCCCTTAAAAGTACGTCTCCATCAGTTGTAGTAATAGAAACAATAGTATTATTAAAAGTAGACTGCACATTAGCAACTACGGTATCAACATTTTTTAATTGTCGTTTTTTTGTTTTTTTATAAGCCATTTTTTCCTTTGACCAACAATCTATCTATTACTTCTTAGCAACAGCTTTTTTCAATGTAATCTGACTTCCAGCTTTTCTTGGACCCTTTCTGGTTCTAGCATTTGTCTTTGTACGCTGACCACGAACTGGCAACGATCTCTTATGCCTCAAACCTCTATAAGAGCCAATCTCCTGAAGCCGCTTTATATTCAAAGTTATCTCTTTACGAAGATCTCCTTCAACAGGAAAATTTTCAGAAATAAATCTAGCAATCACCCCGACCTGTTCATGAGATAAATCTTTTATTCTTATATCAGGGCTTACATTTGTACCTTTTAAAATATCTTTAGATCGTTTAAGCCCAATCCCAAAAAGATATGTTAAGCCGATTTCAACACGCTTATTAGCCGGTAAATTAACACCTTCAATACGAGCCATCTAAAAACCTCTCTATCTTAACCTTGACGTTGCTTATGTCTTGGATTTTTATTACAAATAACCCTTACAATTTTTCCACGCTTTACAATTCTACAATACATACAAATTTTCTTTACAGATGTTTTTACTTTCATCGTCAATATTCTTTCAAATTAAAATACAACTTTAAATGTTAAATCCATCAAGCTTTATATCTTGAAACAATCCGCCCCTTGGCCAAATCATAAGCAGATAATTCAACTGCAACTTTATCTCCAGGTAAAAGCTTAATGTAATACATACGCATCTTACCAGAAACGTGAGCTAAAACCAAATGCCCATTATCTAATCTTACATGAAACATTGCGTTAGGCAAAGCCTTTTCAACGATACCGTCAACAACAATCACATCTTTTTTATTCTTCATTTTGTCCTTTAATTTTCACTACAGGAAAATCTAGTCAATATTTCAGGAGCTCCAACCGTAACCAAAACAGTATCTTCAACATGAGCCGCAATGCTTCCATCTACAGTCTTAGCAGTCCAACCATCTCCCATTGTTTTCACATCAAAACCTCGCATGGTAATCATTGGCTCAATAGCCAAAGTCATCCCACGGCGAAGAATTGGCCCCAAACCAGGTTTTCCATAGTTTGGAATCTCAGGATCTTCATGAAGATTACGTCCAATACCATGCCCAGCAAATTTTCTTACTACGCCAAATCCCTCTTTTTCTACAATTTTTTGAATACATGCTGATATATCTGACAAGTGATTACCTTCTATAGCCAACGTAATTGCGCTGTCTAATGCCCATTGTGCAACATCGGCCAACTTTTTAACATCCAACGAAACGTTGCCAACAAAATAAAACCGCGCCATATCTGCACAAAAACCTCTGTAAGAAGCAACGACATCTATTTTAACAAAATCTCCAGATTTTAAAACAACTTTATCCGATGGAACACCATGAACAACCCCATCATTCAAAGAGATACATGTTGCGTGCTTATATCCTGCATATCCCTTACACTCCGGCACCAAGCCCAACCTTAAAATTTCGCTCTCAATCATCCCGTCGATTTCTAAAGTCGTAGCACCCTTCTTTATAGCTGGTTTTATATCATGCAAAATCTTTGCTAATAAATGCCCCGCCGTTCTCATTTTGTCAATGGAAGCCTTATTTTTTATAATAATCACTTATTCACCATAAAACACTATCTTCCATAACGACCTTTAAGTCGACCCGTTGTTAAAAAGCCTTCATATCTACGTTCAATTAAATGCGATTCTATTTGAGCAGCCATATCCATTGCAACACCGATAACAATTAACAAACTTATTCCACTGAACATAACCGGAAAATTAAACGCTGATTGCAATAAACTTGGAACCAATGCCAAGGATGCCAAATAAATAGCTCCGGGCAAACCAATTCTTGTTAAAAGATAATCAAAAAATTCAGATGTTCTCTTTCCAGGTCTAATGCCAGGAATAAAACCACCAGACTTTCTTATATTATCGGCAAGTTCAACAGGATTAAATATTATAGCAGTATAAAAAAATGCAAAAAAGATAATTAATCCTGATTGCAATACATAAAACAACAACCCACCATAACCAAACAGCTCTGCCAAAAACTTAAGAGACGGAAATTTTACAGCCACAGAATTAAACAACATCATAGGTATTTGAATGATTGTACTTGCAAAAATTACAGGAATAACACCTGAGGGATTTACTTTTAGAGGAATGTAAGAACTTTGACCGCCATAAACTTTGTGCCCAACAACCCTTTTTGCATATTGAACAACAACCCTACGCTCACCCTTTTCTAAAAAGACAATTAGACCTATTACAGCAACCGAAACAAATACCAGCAATAAAGCAATTAAAGGATCCGTTTGTCCCAATTTCACAAGACTAATAAGCTTAATAACAGCACTCGGTAAACTAACAACAATACCCGCAAAAATAATTATAGAACTACCATTTCCCAATCCTCGACCATTTATTTGTTCCCCAAGCCACATAACAAATAAAGCACCAACACTTAAAATTAAAACAGTCAAAAACTTAAACCCGATTCCAGGATTAAGAACGACCCCGGGCTGACTTTCTATAAATATTGCAAGCATAAATCCTTGAACAATACTCAACCCTAAAGTTAAATACCGAGTATACTGATTAATGATTTTTCTACCATATTCCCCTTCTTTCGAAAGCAATTCTAAAGAAGGAACCATTATTGTAAGTAATTGCATCATAATGGAAGCACTAATATAAGGACTAATCCCCAATGCAAAAATAGCAAACTGACTTAATGCTCCACCAGAAAAGAGATCCAGATAAGCCAACAATCCCCCAGCAAACTTTGAACCAACCAAAGCCTGCAAAGCCGATAAATTTATACCAGGAACCGGAATATGTGCTCCAAATCTAAAAACCGCTAATACCCCAAAAGTAAAAGCCAGCTTCTTTCTTAATTCAGACACTAAAAAAATATTTTTAAAGTTTTTTAGTAAAACAATCACCTTAAGCCTCTCTAACTAACTCAACCTTACCTCCGGCCTTTTCTATTTGCTCTTTAGCCGACTTACTCAGTTTATCCGCAACAACAATTAAACTCTTACTTAACGCTCCAAAACCCAAAATTTTAATTAAAACTTTTCCATGAGCTTTTATTAAACCTTTTTTAACAAGCGACTTCAAATCAACAGTATCACCCGCAGAAAATTTATTCTCTAAATCCTGTAAATTTACAATAATAAATTCCTTTTTAAATCTATTATTACTAAAACCTCTCTTTGGCAAACGTCTTGCCAACCCCATTTGACCACCATCAAACCAACCTTTCAGCTCGCCACTAACGCCAGACCTTGCCTTTTGGCCCTTATGACCTTTTCCAGAAGTGCCACCTTTATCTCCGCCTCTTCCAATTCGTTTTCTTCTTTTGGAAGTAGATTCTAAGTTACTAAGCGATAACATCATTTTCCTTGGTTGTTTTTATACTTACAATTTCATTTAACTTTTTATTTCTAATCGCAGCAATATCCTTTGCTGACCTTAGCTTCTTTAACGCATTTAAAGTTGCTTTTACAACATTTTGAGGATTACCAGAACCTAAGGATTTAGCCAAAATGTCTTTAATTCCCAACACTTCCATAACAGATCTAACAGCACCACCGGCAATCAAACCTGTACCCTTTGATGCTGATCTAAGTAAAACTAAACTAGAAGAATGCTTACCTTTAACAGTAAAAGGAATAGTCGTTTTATATAAAGGAACCCTAAACATGCTTTTTTTTGCTTTTTTTAAAGCCTTTGATATCGCAGCTGAAACCTCACGTCCTTTTCCAAGGGCTATACCAACGCGACCATTTTTATCACCAACAGCAACCAACGCAGAAAACGCAAAACGTTTACCACCTTTTATAACCTTTGCAACTCTTCTAACATTCAAAACACTTTCTGCGTATTCTTCTGTCGTTGCGTGAATATTTCTCTTCCCTTTAAATTCTGCCATACTTAATCTTTCCTAATAACTCTTTAGTATTAAAATTTCAAGCCACATTCTCGCAGGCCATCAGCAAGAGCCTTAACTCTTCCATGATATAAATAATGTCCACGATCAAAAAACACATTTTCAACAGATTTTTCCAAAGCAAGTTTACCAAGCGACAATCCAACTTGCCTTGCCACAGCTGTCTTATCAGCCTTCTTGCCTTTTATGCTTTGAGAAGAATAGCTAACAATAGTTGTTGATGTCGCATCGTCAATTATTTGAGCAGATATGTGATTTAAACTTCTAAATACAGAAACTCTAAGTAAAACACCTCTGCTCATCTGTTTATTTTTAACTCTAAAACCTCTTCTTTTTAATCTTTTTTCTATTTTCTTTTGGCTTTTTTTTAGATAACTCACGAAAAAAATCCTTCTTTTAACTGTATTAAGAACCAGACTTAGCTTTTCCAGCCTTACGAATAATAACTTCACCTTCAACTATAATTCCAGTACCTTTGTAAGGCTCAGGCAATCTGAATTTTCTAACAGTATCGCAAACATCACCCAAAAGATGCTTATCACTAGACTTAAAGACCAAATTTTGACCGCTTCTATCAACATCTAATTCAACGGCATCCGGCAAAGTGTAGTTAATCTTGTGGCTATACCCAAGCGAAAAGATCATTTTTTTTCCTGATAACTGCGCTTTGTAACCCAAACCAACAATTTTCACTTTTTTTTCAAACAACTGACGAGCTCCAAATACCTTGTTCGCAACCAAAGCTCTATGTAACCCCCAAATTGCACTATTGCTTCTTTTGCTATTTTGCAATTCAATAAATAAAAATCCGTCATCTTGCCTTGCAACTAACTCTACTGGTAACACATGGGTAAATTTAGCCTTTGGACCATTAATTAAAAGTTCATTTCCTTTTATCTCAACTTTAGTAGCCAAAAGCTCGATTGATTTTTTTCCTATCTTAGACATTATTTAATCCTTACCAAACATGGCAAATGACTTCACCACCAACAGAAAGCCTTCTTGCTTGTTGGTCAGTCATAACACCAGAACTTGTTGTCAATATTGCAACGCCCAAACCTCCAATAACAGGAGTAATTTTGCCAGATCCTTCATAAAAACGGCAACTAGGCTTACTTATTCTTTTTATTTCATTAATAGCAGGCTGTCCATCAACATACTTTAATAAAACACTTAATGCTAAATGCCCATCAGAACCTGTTTCCTTGCTAAAATCCTTAATAAAACCTTCTTCCTTTAACACCCTTGCAATCTCAACTTTTAAATTTGAATAAGGCACTTTAATGGAACGCTTATAAACCATCAAAGCGTTTCGTATAACCGTTAAAAAATCTCCAAGAACATCCACTGACATATTAATCCTTCTAAATCTTACCAGCTTGTTTTTTTTACACCAGGAAGCAATCCCTCTAATGAATATTTTCTAAAACAAATTCTGCACAACAAAAAGTCACGCATAAAACCCCTAGGTCGTCCACAGGATTTACATCTATTTCTTTGTCTTGTAGAAAACTTCGGAGTCTTATTTGCTTTTTCTATTAACGCTTTTTTTGCCATAATTAAATTACCTTTATAAATTCATTAATTTTGTGTAAATGGCATATTAAAACTTTTCAACAATGCTAATGCTTGTACATCATTTTTTGCTGAAGTGTGAATTGTAATATTTAAGCCACGAGACTTATCCACAGAATCATAATCAACTTCAGGAAAAACCATCCAATCCTTAAGGCCTATATTATAATTTCCATTACCATCAAACTTAGTTTTAAGCCCATGAAAATCTTTTACCCTAGGAATTGAAATATTGATAAGCTTATCCAAGAAATCATACATTTTACGACTTCTTAATGTAACCATAATACCAATAGGCATACCTTCTCGCAACTTAAACCCTGCTATAGACTTTTTAGCATATGTTCTAACTGCAACCTGACCTGATACTTGTGTAAAAACATCTTTAATCAAATTCAAAGACTTACTATCGGCAACTGCATCTTTAACGCCCATATTTAATATAACTTTAGTAACCTTAGGAACTTCCATTATATTATCTAGATTCAATTCTTTTTTTAACTTCTTACAAATTGTATCTGTATATAATTTTTCTAAACGCGATTTCATAAATACCAAACCTTAGCTTAAAAAGCCTCATGACATCGATGACAAACCCTCACCTTATTCTCATTTTCTAAGAATTTGGTTCTTACTCTACATGCTTTTTTACAAGACTTGCAGACAGGCATAATTTTACCTAAAGGAATAAACGCCTCTTCTTTAACAATTTTACTTGTTTCACCAGACTTTTTAGCTTTTGCATGTCGTGTAACAATAGCAATTCCTTTGACCAAAGCTTGATCCGCTTTTGGTACCACCTTTATAACTATGCCTTGTTTGCCCTTATCTTTTCCGGCTATAACAACAACATTATCATCTTTTTTTATTCGACTTAACATATAAAATCCTACAATACTTCTGGAGCTAAAGATATAATCTTTAAATAACCTTTTGCTCTTAACTCCCTAGCGATAGGGCCAAAGATACGAGTACCAACAGGCTGTTTATCTTTGTCAACAATCACTGCAGCATTATCACTAAAGCGAACATAACTACCATCAGCACGTCGTACTTCTTTTTTTGTTCTAACAATAACAGCCATCACCACATCACTTTTTTTTACTGTACCAGCAACAACAGCCTTCTTCACGGCAACTTTAACAAGATCACCTAAATATGCAAAACGCTCACGTGTGCTGCCCACAACATGAATAACCATCGCCTTTTTTGCACCAGAATTATCTGTTACATTTAACATAGTCTGCTTCTGAACCATGAAATACCTTTCTTAAACAGCCTTCCTTAAAACGCGATTCAAAACCATATGCTTTGTTTTAGAAACAGGTCTACATTCAGAAATTTCAACCCAATCTCCAAGCATAGCAACTTCATTTTCATCGTGGGCTTTATATTTTTTAGCCAAATTAATCGTTTTACCTAACAATGGATGTTTAAAAGTTCTTAATACCTTTACAACAACAGTCTTCTGCATATCACAGGAAATAATTTCCCCTGCAAGAACTCGCCCTTTAGAAGGCTTTACATCTATTTCTTTTTTACCGATCGTCATTTTTATACCTCAAATAGCATTCAACTAAACTTTAAGACAAAAAGTTTAAGTAATACTTTAACATATTTTCAATAAAATATTAGCAATTATAATTGTTTTTGTCTTAAAAAAGTTAAACATCTTGCTATATCTTTACGAATCTTGCCAAACTGAGACAAATCTTTAACTTCGCCACTGCCAAGGCTCAACTTTAAATCAAAAAGCTCTCTCCTAAGCTGTTGCAACTCTTTATTAAATTCAGCTTCATTCAATTTTTTTAAATCATCTTTTTTCATATAAATCTCTGCACTTATTTATTATTGCTTGAAATACTATCTTTAAAAACAACCTTAGTCTTCATTGGAATTTTGTGAGATGCAGATTTTAAAATACCCTTAGCAACTTCTAAGTTAATATCTTTTAATTCTATCAACATTTTTTCACGCTTAATAACACAAACCCAAAACTCGGGGGCACCTTTACCTTTACCCATACGCGTTTCAGCGGGTTTTTTAGTAACAGGCTTATCCGGAAAAGCCCTTAAAAGCATCTCGCCTTCTTTTTTTAATTTTCGGCTTATCGCTACACGAGTAGCTTCTATTTGTCTAGCTGTAAACCATCCCGGTTCAACTGCAACTAATCCAATATCGCCAAAAACAAAACTTCCAGCTTTAGATTTTCCCTTTAATCTTCCTCTTTGAGTCTTTCTGTATTTCGTTTTTTTCGGCATCAACATGATTTATATCTCTCTATTTTAAGTCTTCAAATCAAGGCTTTATTAATTAATAGGAACCTTTACAAATCCAAACCTTAATACCAATTATACCGTAAGTGGTTTTTGCTTCTGCCAATGAATAATCGATATTAGAACGTAACGTATGTAATGGAACCGAACCCAATCGCAACCATTCACTTCTTGCTATTTCTGCACCATCTAGACGCCCCGCACAACAAACTTTTACACCTTTAGCTCCACTTTTCATTGCAGCAAAACCGGCTTTTTTCATTGCTCGTTTAAAACTTACACGTCTAACTAACTGATTCGCAATACTCTTTGCCAAGATAGAAGCACTTAATTCTGGGTTTTTAACTTCCTGAACAGAAACATCAATACCCTTTTTGAATTTAGCATAAAAATCACTCTTAAGCCTATCAATACCCATACCTCGTTTACCAATAATAAAGCCAGGCCTTGACGAGTGTAAAATTACACGAATATTTTCACCAGCTTTTTCTATCACTATCTTATCGATATCTTCGAAATTCAACGTTTTTTTTAAAAACTTTCTAATTTCGAGATCCTCTAATAACTCTTTACCATAAGATTTCTTAGAAAACCAGCGAGCTCTCCAATCTTCAAAGATCCCGATTCTAAACCCTACAGGGTGAACTTTCTGTCCCACAAAACACCTCTAACACTAAAATTAAATTTACTTATTAACTTCTTTTCTTTCTAAAACTATGAGTATATGGCTCAATCTTTTTCTTTGCGGATTAGCACGTCCTTGAGCACCCGGTTTAAAGTATTTTATAACCGGCCCTTGATCAACTTTTACTTCTTTTATGAAAAACTGATTCATAGGAACTTCTGCTGATAAAACATTTTTACCATTAGCATAAGCAGACAATAACGTCTTTTTTATAGGAACAATCTTACGCAAAGCATTTGCCTGCAACCAAGCAAGAGCCTTATCTACAGGATAACCTCTTATTACATCCACAATAGGACGCAGTTTATACGGAGAAATTCTAACATATTTACTTACAGCTCTTACAAGCATTTTAAAACCTTTAGTATTCTAAAATAAAATCAAATAACAATATCAAACAACGCTCCATCACAAAGCAATCTACCTAGCCACAGCTCCAGCTTTTCTTTGTCCACTATGTAATCTAAATGTTCTTGTTGGTGCGAATTCACCCAAATAGTGTCCAACCATATTTTCCGTAACTAAAATAGAAACAAATTTTCGCCCATCGTGAATTGCAATGGTTAATCCCACAAAATCAGGGATTATCAAACTATTTCTTTTCCAAGTTTTTATTGCCTGCCTAGAACCAGCCTTTTTAGCTGCTTCTATTTTTCTTAGCAATGCTGGATCAACGTATGGACCCTTTTTTGTCGATCTGGCCATCTATTTCCTCAAGTTTTGAGTAAACATTTACTCTTAATAAACTAATCGATATTTTATACTATTTTCGTCGCTTTAAAATAGCACTACTCTTACGTTTTCTAGTTCTGGTGCCCTTACAACCTTTACCCCAAGGAGTAACAGGGTGAGATCCAGATTTAGATCGCCCTTCACCACCTCCATGAGGATGATCAACAGGGTTCATCGCCATACCTCTAACCGTAGGACGAATGCCTCTATGCCTACTACGTCCAGCTTTTCCAAGCGTAACGTTTTTGTATTCAGCATTAGAAAGTCTACCAACTGTTGCCCAAGAATCAATACAAACCGTTCTAGTTTCCCCAGAAGGCATTTTCAATATTGCAAGTTTACCTTCTTTACCCAAAAGCTGTATTGCTCCACCAGCACTTCTTGCCAATGTTGCACCCCTACCAGGCGCAATTTCAACATTATGAATAAAGAAACCAACAGGTATATTACGCAAAGGAAGGGAATTGCCAACCTTAGCCTCAGCCTTAACACTAGCTAAAACAAAATCACCAACATTTAATTCCTCTGGTCTAAGCATGTAACGTTTAGCACCATTTCTATAAACAACCAACGCAATAGAAACGTTTCTGTTTGGATCATATTCAAAAGCAACAATCTTACCCAAAACATCTCGAGTCGACCAGCGAAAATCAATCACCCTATATTTTCTTTTAGCACCTCCACCAATATGTCTCGTCGTAATTCTTCCATAGGCATTACGACCACCTGTTTTTTTTAATGGAGCTATTAATTTCTTCTCAGGTTTTTTCTTTGTCAAATCTTTATGCGACAAAAACTGTTGACCTCTCAAAGATGATGTTATTGGTCTTCTAGTTATAATCGTCATTTTATTTTTCCTCTAGAGGCAACTCTTTTTCTTTTGCAGCAGAATTAACACCCATTGTTTCAAAATGACCAGGCAAATCAATAGTGTAACCTTTTTTCAATGTAATAATTGCCTTTTTCTTATCAGGAGAAACAAACGAGCGTCGTCCAAATGATTTTGTTTTTCCAGGAACAGCCATAACGCGAACATTATCAACTTTAACATTCCAAATCTTTTCTACCGCTTGCTTAATCATTATTTTATTAGACTCTTTATGAACTTCAAAAGTTATTTTTCCATCTTTTTTAAAGACTTCCATGCTTTTGCTCGTCATAATTCTTTTTTTTATGATGTTATAAACATTTAATTCCATGCGCCAACCATCTTTTTAAATAATTCTAAATCTTTTTTAAAGAACAACCAACAGTCACAATTTGCCAAATCAAACGCATTTGGCTGACCATAGTTTACAACAAACACATTTGGTATATTTCTGAAAGCCATAAAATTAAACCCATCCTCAAATGGTAAGAATAATACAACTTTTTTATTTTCAAGACCTAAATTCTTTAATAAAAAAAATGCTTTTTTTGTATTAGGCTTTGCATCACTTAAAATATCAAAGTCAGAACAATATATCCCATTTTCTTTACCCACAAACTCACCTAATATATTATTGAAAGCAAGTTTTATTTGTTTTTTATTTATAGACAAGGTTCTTGTTCGCGGCTGAGGCCCAAATGTTACGCCACCTTTTCGCCACAATGGAGAACGAGCAGAACCAGCTCTTGCACGCCCGGTTCCCTTTTGCTTCCACGGCTTTTTATTAGAAAAAGCAACATCACTTCTTGCCTTTGCAGAAGCTGTGCCTTGACGCCAATTTAATAATAAAGCCTTTACTGCATAAGAATAAGTTTTTGAACTATTTTCTTTTTGTGTTATTTCAACACCAAGGTCCATCTTTTCTTGCAATTCTCCAGCAGAATTATAAACATCAATTTTATTCATAAAACTTATCCTTGCCTGCTAATAAAAACTAGAGACTCTTTTTTACCAGGGATAGCTCCCTTAATAAATAAAACATCTCCACTTTTATCTATTTTTACTATTTCCAAATTTTTCACAGTAACGGTTCTAAATCCAGCATGACCAGGCAACTTTGTTCCCTTCAAGACCTCACCCTCAGACCTCATGTTTCCAATAGAGCCGGGACTTCTATGAAAGCCGGAACCGTGTCCGCTAGGACCACCAGCAAATCCCCAACGCTTTACAACTCCCTGGAAACCTAAACCCTTACTCTTACTAGTGACTTTAACTTTGTCATTTTCTGAAAGAACTGTATCCTCCAAACCGACTTTTTGACCTAATTTAAGATCACCTAAGTTGGCTTCGTCAACACGAACCTCTTTAAAAAAATAACAATAGTTATTTTTATTCTTTACCCAATCGGCACTCAAAGTCTTCGACTCATATCTTTTCTTTAATAATCCAATCTGCACAGCGCTATAACCATCTACACTTAATGTCTTAACTTGAGTTACAAACCAATTTGCAGCATCAACCACTGTAACAGGAAGAACATTTCCGTCTTCTGTGAAAATTTGAGTCATTCCAATCTTTTTGCCAAAAAAACTACTTAGCATCATACAGCCTCTTGTTCTAAATCTTACTTAATTTCGACATCAACACCAGCAGAAATGTTTAATTTCATTAATGCATCCATTGTTTGCTCAGATGGTGATATTATGTCCAAAATACGCTTATGCGTTGTTAACTCAAACTGTTCTCTCGACTTTTTATCAACATGAGGAGATCTTAAAACAGTAAAGCACTGCCTCCTATTAGGAAGAGGAACCGGTCCCAATAACTGGGAACCCGTTCTTTTTACAGTCAACACTATTTGTTTAACAGCACTATCCAATAAACGATGATCATAAGACTTTAATGTCAAACGTATTTTCTGTTTTTTCATCAACAAACTCAAAATTTTTATTCTATAATTTCAGTAACAATACCAGCACCAACAGTTCTTCCGCCTTCACGCACTGCAAATTTTAGCTCTTTATCCATAGCTACTTTACTTACAAGCTCAACGGATACTTCAACTTCATCTCCAGGCATAACCATCTCACGACCTTCAGGAAGTGTAATAGTACCTGTAACATCTGTTGTTCTAAAATAAAACTGAGGCCTGTAACCATTGAAGAACGGAGTATGTCTTCCTCCTTCATCTTTCTTCAATGTAACAATTTTTGCTTTAAATTTTCTGTGTGGCGTAATAGAACCAACTTTTGCAACAACCTGACCACGTTCAATATCTTCTTTCTTGATACCACGAAGCAATATACCAACGTTATCACCAGGCTGAGCATCTTTTAATTCTTTATTAAACATTTCAATGCCAGTAATTGCAGTTTTAACAGTATCTCTAAAACCAATAATTTCAACTTCTTCACCAAGAACGACAACACCTCTTTCTACACGACCCGTAGCAACAGTTCCCCTTCCTGAAATAGAAAAAACATCTTCTATTGGCATTAAGAAAGGTTTTTCTGTATCTCTTTGTGGTGTTGGAATGTAACTATCTACAGCATCCATCAACTTTTGAATTGATTGTGTCCCTATTTCAGATTGGTCATCCTCTAAAACTTTTAATGCGGAACCCCTAATGATAGGAATCGCATCTCCAGGAAAACCATATTGAGATAGAAGATCTCTTACTTCTTCTTCAACAAGCTCAATAAGACCTTCATCATCAACCATATCAACTTTATTCAAATAAACCACAATAGCAGGAACACCAACCTGTCTAGCCAAAACAATATGCTCTCTCGTTTGAGGCATAGGACCATCAGTTGCAGAAACAACCAATATAGCACCATCCATTTGAGCAGCACCGGTAATCATGTTTTTTACATAGTCCGCGTGACCGGGACAGTCAACGTGAGCATAGTGCCTTTTGTCTGTTTCATATTCAACGTGAGACACCGCTATGGTTATACCTCTTGCTCTTTCTTCCGGAGCATTATCAATTTGATCAAATGCTTTAAACTCAGCACCACCCTTTGAAGCCAAATATTTTGTTATCGCAGCTGTCAAAGTTGTCTTACCGTGATCAACGTGACCAATTGTACCTATATTACAATGTGGTTTTGTTCTTTTAAATACGCCTTTTGCCATTTTTGTATATCCTTCTTGTGTATACAAATAAAACTATCAACAATTATTTATTACCTACTATTTCATCCTGAACATTTCGAGGAACTTCTTTATAAGCCTCAAACTCCATAGACGAACTAGCACGACCCTTTGTCATAGAACGCAAATCAGTGGTATACCCAAACATTTCAGCCAAAGGAACTTCAGCTGCTATAATTTGAACACCTTTTCGTTCTTCCATTCCCAGAATTCTTCCTCTTCTGGAATTCAAATCACCCATCACATCACCCATATACTCTTCTGGAGTAACAACCTCAATCTTGAAAATTGGTTCCAAAACAACGGGTGACGCGTTTTTTGTAGCCTCTTTAAATGCCATAGCAGCCGCAATCTTAAAGGCTATTTCGGAGGAGTCCACATCATGATAAGAACCATCAAAGACTTCTACCTTAATGTCCTCAACCGGAAAACCTCCCAAAATACCACTAGCCAAAGATTCATTCACACCTTTTTCTATGCCAGGAATATATTCACGAGGAATCGAACCTCCAACAATCTTATTAACAAACTCAAAACCAGCTCCACGCTCCAACGGCTCAACATTCAACCAAACATCACCGTATTGACCTCGTCCACCGGACTGACGAATAAATTTACCCTGAGCCTCTGCCTTAGCCTGTATTGTTTCTTTAAATGCAACCTGAGGCTTACCAACATTAGCTTCAACTTTATGTTCTCTCAACAACCTATCAACAATTATTTCTAGGTGCAATTCTCCCATTCCAGAGATAACAGTCTGACCGGTTTCCTTATTAAATGTAAATCTAAAAGAAGGGTCCTCTTGCATCAACTTTCTTAATGCTATTGTCATTTTTTCGTAATCACCCTTACCTCTTGGCTCAATAGCTACACTAACAACTGGAGCCGGGAAATCAATTGACTCTAATAATATCGGATGCGCTTCATCGCAAAAAGTATCACCCGTTGTAACATCTTTTACACCAACAACAGCAACAATATCACCCGCAGAAACAGATGCAACTTCTTCTCGCTTATTAGCATGCATTTTTACCAAACGGCTAACTCGCTCTCTTTTACCCTTAGATGAATTATAAACATATGAACCCGCATCAAGCTTACCCGAATATATTCTAGTAAATGTCAACGAACCAACAAAAGGATCCGTCATAATCTTAAATGCTAAAGCACTAAAAGGAGCACTCGCATCTGAATGGCGAACTTCTTTTTCATTAGTATCGGGATTAACACCTTCTATAGGAGGAACATCCAATGGAGACGGCATATAATCAACAACAGCATCCAGCAATAACTGGACACCCTTGTTTTTAAATGCAGCACCACAAAAAACAGGAGTCACCTTCTGTTGCAAAACGCCCGCCCTAATAGCAGTCTTAATCCTATCCTGAGAAACCTCTTTCCCATCTAAATAATCTTCCGCAAGCTGATCGTCAAAATCACAAGCCCTCTCAACAAGTTGCTCTCTAAGTGTCTCAGCCTTTGACTTATATTCCTCAGGAATCTCACCCCAAGCAACCTTTGACCCTTTAGCATCTTCATCAAAGGTAGCCATCTTCATAGTAAGAAGATCTATTATTCCATAAAAATTTTCAGACTGCCCAACAGGAATCTGCATAGCAATAGAATTACCATGCAACTTTGTATTGACCTCCTCAACCACAGCAAAATAATCTGCTCCAACCCTATCTAGCTTGTTAACAAAAGCCATTCTAGGAACCTTATACCTATCAGCCTGTCGCCAAACAGTTTCTGATTGAGGTTCTACACCTCCAACAGCGCAAAACACCGCAACAGTACCATCTAAAACACGCAAAGATCTTTCTACTTCCACAGTAAAATCAACGTGCCCAGGAGTATCAATTATATTAACCCGATGGTCCTTCCAAAAACAAGTTGTCGCAGCAGAAGTAATAGTAATACCACGCTCTTGCTCTTGTTCCATCCAATCCATTGTAGCTTCACCCTCGTGAACCTCACCAATTTTATGAGAAACACCTGTATAAAAAAGCACACGCTCCGTAACAGTAGTCTTACCTGCATCTATGTGCGCCATAATACCAATATTTCTATATTTTTTTAAATCAACCTTATTGCTCATAATCCCTTAACCTTTTTACCAAGCATAATGAGAGAACGCTCTATTGGCTTCTGCCATTCTATGAACATCCGACTTCTTTTTAAACGCATTGCCTCGCCCCTGGGATGCATCAAATATTTCACTAGCTAAACGCAAACCCATTGTTTTATCAGAACGAGAAGCTGCCGAAGAAATCAACCAACGCAAAGCCAAAGCCAAGGCTCTTCTTGGACGCACTTCAATTGGAATCTGATAAACACCACCACCAACACGTCTGGACTTAACCTCAACAGCAGGTTTAATTTGTGATATAGCCTTTTCAAATGCCGCATAAGCCTTATCTTCACCGCCAGCCTTATCAGCCAAAACATCAAAAGCATCATAAACAATCGAACGCGCACAATCCTTCTTGCCTCGCTCCATAATCATGTTAATCAACTTCTGAACTATAAATGAATTATATCTAATATCAGTTCCAATGTCCCTGATAGCATTAACCGCTTTACGTCTAGGCATTATACGCCACCTTTCTTACGCTTAGTACCATAAAGAGACCGTGACTGCCCTCTATCTGCAACACCCTGCGTATCTAATACACCACGAACTATGTGATATTTTACACCTGGTAAATCTTTAACTTTACCTCCACGAATCAAAACAACCGAGTGTTCTTGAAGGTTATGGCCTTCCCCAGGAATGTAGGCAGACACCTCTTTCCCTGTAGACAATTTAACACGAGCAACTTTTCTAAGCGCTGAGTTTGGCTTTTTTGGAGTTACAGTATAAACACGAACACAAACGCCTCTTTTCTGCGGACAACCGTTTAGAGCTGGCGATTTAGTTTTGGATTTCGTAGCACTTCGTTTTGAACGAACTAGCTGATTAATTGTTGGCATACAATCTTTCCTACAATATATCAATACGGTTAATAAATTAATAAAAAACTTATCTATAAACAAACAACTAGCTCATATTCCGGAGAACACAAATTTTAGTTTTTTCTAAAATTTTACTTACTTTAACAAGAAAATAAGGATGTTAAATGTTCAATAATGAACTAATGGTATGATTCATTTTATCTTTTATTTAATTTTTTTCAAGTAAAAACTGTAAAAAAAATAGTCTTTTTTTTCTGTAATATATATACTTAACTCAAAAGCGTTTCAATATGCATCATAAAACGTATGACAATAAATAATAATTAAAGGATGAAATCATGACAATGAATAGTTTGGTTGTAGTATTTTCTACAAAACTTATCCCATTTATTTATGCCCTAGTCGGGTTTGGTTTACTTATAACAATTCATGAATTCGGTCACTTTATATTCTGTAAAGTCTTTAAAATACACACCCCAACATTCTCCATAGGCATGGGACCAAAAATTTTTGAACGAAAAATAGGACAAACAAATTTTAGATTATCAGCAATACCAATTGGTGGGTATGTAGAGATTGCCGGACTTTCTGAAGTTGGACAAGGGGAACAAGGACATGCAAACCTCAAAGGGGAAGAATCTTTTGCAAAAAAGCCCTATTGGCAAAAATTCTTCGTGCTCTGTGGAGGCGTACTATTTAACCTTTTATTCGCCTATATTGTTTATTCTGCCTTATTTTTTGTAGGCATCCCAAAAACATCTATGCGAATATTCATATCAGAAAAAAAGGATTTCGCATCTTTAACAAAAAACTTTAACATGCAACCCGGCGATGAAATAATAGCTATAAACAATAAAGCTCTAGGCACAGAGGGAACTTCTGTAATATTAAATATAAAAAAAGAATTAGTCGGCCCATTAAAAAAAGGACGAGAAACTCCAATTTCTATCCAAGTAAAACGAAACAATGAAACCGTAGACCTATCTCTAGATATTTCCAATAAGGAAAATAACCTAAAATTACTACAATTATTAACACCAAAAACAGATGTGATTCCAGGTAAATTCGAAAAATACTCCTTTTTTAAAGCAATAGTAAAGGGTATCGATGCAACAAACAATATAATAAAGCAAATGGTCTTAGCAATTATTTACCTTATAAAAGAAAAAAGTTTGAGCGGTGCCGGTGGACCAATTATGATACTTTCCAAAACTTTTGAAACTGCTCAAAAAGGAATCATTCCATTATTATTATTCTTGGCTTTTATAAGTATAAACTTAGCTATAATTAACATACTTCCACTAGGAGCCCTTGATGGTGGGCAATTATTATTTGTATCAATAGAAGCAATTATAAGACGAGAAATTCCAGCAATTATAAAAAATTCTATTAATATAGCATCTTGGATTGCCCTCATAAGCTTAATTTTATATTTAGGTTATAAGGATATTTTAAATATTTTTATAAAATAGAATTAAAGAGCACTCTTACGTTTCTATTTAATTTGAATCCAATTTTCAGGATTTTTTATATAATCAAGAATAACAAGTCTGTTAAAGCTATGCCCCGTTTTTTTAGCAGTAATCGTGCCGGCTAAATTCTTACCCAATAATCCTAAATCCCCAATTAAATCTAACAATTTGTGCCTCACAAACTCATCTTCAAACCGAGGAGTATTTAAAAACTCATCTTCCCCAACAACGACAGTATTGCCAAGAGAACTACCTTTTGCCAATCCATTTCTTCTTAAAAAAGCCAACTGCTCCAAAAAACCAAATGTTCTAGCTGCAGCAATTTCATTTATAAAATAATCAGTAGTCAAACTCCCTCGCAAAGAACCCTTTCCAACCAATGGATGTTCAAACTCTGCGATGTAATTAAAATATAAAGAACAATCAAATGTATTATCTTCTTTATTAGCGGCAGGTGCAACAATAATTTCTCTATCCAATTTCAAATCATTAAAACGTAACTCTTTTACTGGCGTTAAAAATATTTTATCTACAGAACACTCTTTTATCCCAGCCTTTTTTATTAAATTAACAAAAGTGCTACAACTTCCATCCAAAATAGGAACTTCTAAACTCTCCATCTCTATAATGATATTATCAACTCGAAAAGCACTTAAAGCAGCTATTAAATGCTCAATTGTACTTACTATAAAAGACTTTGATTTCAAAACAGAAGCATGCAACGCAATTTCAGGAACAACTTCACCCAATCTTATACTTTCTTCAGGAAAATTCGGATTTTTAAAAACAATCCCATGATCAACACCTGCTGGAAGTAATATAACCGTTGACTTTAAACCAGTATGAACACCTATACCATCAAAAACTATTTTTTCATTTATCGTTCTTTGAAGCATTACAAAAATCCTAATAAAAAAAAGCAGGATGATTTTAAACACCCTGCTTTAATTTTTAAATTTGTTAATACAAAACTATTCCGGTTTAAAACCTGCTAATTGTGCAGCATGAGGATGTTGATCCCCTACATAAACTTTTAATTTTTTGAATATCCTGCTATTTAACTTATTTTTAGGTAACATTCTCTTAACTGCAAGCTCTATTATCTTTTCTGGCTTACGTTTAAGCATATCTTTTGCTTTAATTTCTTTTAACCCACTTCTCCAACCAGAGAAAAAAGGATAAACCTTATTTTCTAATTTATTACCAGTCAAAACAATTTTTTCACAATTAATAACAACAACATAATCTCCACCATCTGCATGAGGAGTATATGTTACTTTATCTTTACCCCTTAATGTATCTGCAATCTGTGTTGCCAACCGACCCAAAACCCTGCCTGAAGCATCTATAATATGCCATTTTGGAGCTGAAGTTTCTTTTGTTACAAAATATGCTTTATTCATATCCATGATTATACAACCCTTTTGATGCCATTCTAAAACTATTTCAGAATATAATAAATAATATTAAAATCATTATAATTTACAGTTCAATCTCTAATTTCCAACGAATTCAGAGTTTAAAATAAAAAAACAATACGGTCAAATTATATTTGCTCTTTTGCTCTTTTTATAAATTCTTTAAAAAGCGGATGAGATTTTAAAAACTTAGACAAGTATTCAGGGTGAAATTGCGTACCAATCATAAAAGGATGATCTTTTATCTCTGAAATTTCTACCAAGTTCTCTTTTTTATAAATGCCTGAAAAAACCATGCCCTTTTTTTCAAATTGTTTTTTATAGAAATTATTAAATTCATAACGATGCCTATGTCGCTCAAAGATTTCTGATTTACCATAAATTTTCCCAACTTTAGAATCTTTTAACAATGAACATTTATAAACACCAAGACGCATCGTCCCACCCTTTTTATCTATACTTTTTTGTTCTTCAATTAAACCAATTACAGGATATCTGGTTTTCTTATTAAATTCTGTACTTGTTGCCGTTTTTAAGTCAAGAATAGAACGTGCAAATTCAATAATCATAATCTGCATACCTAAACAAATACCCAAATATGGTAAATTATTTTTTCTTGCATATCTAGCTGCAACTATTTTGCCTTCAACCCCACGACTATCAAATCCTCCGGGAACAAGTATTCCATGCACACCAGCAAAGAATTTTTTAATACTAAGAGCTGTCATTTTCTCAAGCTTCTCAGCCTCAACAACTTCTATATTAACGTTCACGTTATTTGAATTACCAGCAGACATTAAAGCATTAATTATACTTATATAAGGATCATTACTTCCTACATATTTAGCAACAAGTGCAATATTAACAATATCCTTTTTAGAACTCATAGTCTTTATTAACTTTTTCCACTCCAATAATTTTGCCTTTTTTGGTTTTTGGATTCCAAACCACTTTTGAATTCTAAAGTTAACATCTTGTTCGTCTAAATCTAGAAATATTTCAGGAATTAACTTTACAGTCAATGCATCAAAAATCAAATCTCTATTAATACCACAACCAACAAACAACTTATTCTTTATTTTATCTGTAGTTTTATAATCAGTTCGCAAAAATAAAGCATCGGGGGCCAACCCCATTCTCCTTAAAGAATAAATACTATGTTGGGTAGGCTTAGTTTTTATCTCATGAGCCCACTTTAAATATGGAACTAAACTTAAATGAGCTAGCATCAAACGTTGGTTACCCAAATCAATTTTAACTTGTCGAACCGCTTCTAAAAAAATGCCTATCTCCATATCACCGATTGTGCCACCAATTTCTACCAAAACAAAATCTACATCCTTTTTTATAGAAAAGTTATACAACCTTCTTTTTATTGCATTAACAACATCAGGAACCATCTGAATATCTTTCCCCAGATACTTACCCTCCCTTTCTCCATCTAAAACTTCTTGATATATCTGGCCAGAGGAAACTGACGATTCTTTTGTTAATCTAATATCCAAAATACGTTCATAGTGACCTAAATCTAAATCCGTTTCAGCTCCATCATCTGTTACAAAAACTTCCCCATGAACTAACGGCGACATTGTTCCTGGGTCAACATTTAAATATGGATCCCATTTAATAACAGAAACAGAATATCCTGATTTTTTTAATAAAACACCAATCGCTGAAACAAGAATTCCTTTACCCAAGGAAGAACAAACCCCTCCTGTGACCACAATAAACTTTGTTTTTTGTTTTTTTACTTTTTCTATAAGCGTTAAAATCTCCATGACTCTCCCAAAGATTATAATTCATTTTAATTATATTCATTTCAAAATAAAAATAGATTATACAATTTGTTTTACAAGATTATTTGAATAAAGTGAACTATATAAAATAATAAATCATTTAAATTACCAAGCTATTAGTTTTTAAATTCTAAATTATTCATCTTTTTCTTACAAATATAATATTTTTAAAATAAATAATATTTCTATTACTCTAAATATGGAGATTTTGTATGAAAATATTTAAAACACTTTTATGGTTTTCAACATCTATCTTGTTATTTACAAATACTTCTCCAATGCGTTTTTTTAAAAATAACACGTATACAAGTTTAAAAAAAACATTCAATAGCAATAAAAAACGAGAACAACTTACCTCATCTTTATTAGATAAATCTATAAAACAAGAAAATGAAATTCTATCTCAAAATAACATCCCAAAAGATGTAAGTTACATAAAAAAAGAATACATTACAGAACCATTGAAAATCATCGTTATTGGCGACGTACACGGTCAATTTGAAGCATCCGATTCAATTATCGAAGACTTAATAAGGCAAAAAGTTTTATCTAAAGACTTAAAAATTAATATTGGTTATCAAATAATTATTCTAGGTGATTTTGTAGATAGAGGACCAAAATCTTTAGAAATTTGTTTAACTTTTATGATGCTAAGAATGCTCAATGGTAACAAAGTTATAATACTAAGAGGCAATCATGAAGATATAGCTGTTTTTTCCAGGTATGGTTTTTCAGAAGAACTTTTTAATAAAATGTCTAGAGGAAACGTTGAATCCTTTCAAAATAAATTTGATACATACTTTAAAAAATTACCTACTGCTTACTTTATAAAAACACAAAAAAATAAATTTCTTATGTTCAATCATGGAGGCTGGGAAGATATCCCAGCAACTCTAAACACCTTTTTAAGTTCAACAGAAACATTTTATGAAATTAAGAACGAAAAACTTGCTAAACAACTATTGTGGAACGATATAAATATAGATACAGAAAAATCTGAACAAATTATATCAGGCATAAGAGGTGACTACGACCTTAAAGAATATCCATGGCAACTCGTATTAAAAGAAATGAATAAATTAAACATAGAAGCAAAATTTATGGGACATATGCACCCAACAGCAGAAGAATGTTACCTTAAATATCATGGATATACAAAAAATAGCACCTTTCCAGGCTTTTATAGAACAACATTTTATCCATACTTTGAAAATGAATACTATAAACTCCCTAATAATGCTATTTATGTGTTAATAAGTGGTCCAATTCAAGACATAGAATACCAACCATCATACCTAATAATAGATATTGATAATTCAGGAAACTATAAAATTTCAGGGTGCAGTTTAGCCAAAAAAGAAACCAAGCCCATCGCTCTACCAGATCGAAATGAAAATCTTAGTAGAGATCTAATTTTAATGAGATCAAAATTAAAAAAATTCATTGTGACGGAAGCCTTAAATAGTGGCAACAAACGTATTTACATAAATGCTATTGAACTTCTAAATGAATTAATAAAAAAGGGCTACAAAGAAAATCTAGAAAATATAATAAATGGCACAAAAAACGGAATTACCAGTAAAGACCCAGATATTGTAACATCCACAAAAAATCTTTTAAAAACTATAAACCCTGAATTTAAATATGATTGTGATTATGATTATGATTATAATTATACAATAAACGATAATGATAAAAAATTTACTAAAATAGAACATGAAAACAAAGTCATATTCAATAATTTAATTTTCTCGGATACAACTCTTTCACACGGAAACATCATAAAATTAAGCAATGTCAAAATAAAACAAAACATAATAATCAAAAACTTCAATATTCCACCTTGCTCATACGTAATATTTAAAAATGTCAAAATCCGCGGAAAAAAAATAAACGGCATATTTAAAAGTACACAAGCATTAAGAAGAAGAATTTTTCATTAATTTTTCTATATCATCACAATTTTTTGGCAAATCAAAACTCAAACAAACAGCCCCATCTTCAACCATCAAAAAATCATCTTCTATTCTTATCCCTAAATTTTCATCTGGAATATACAATCCTGGCTCTATCGTAAAAATATCTCCTGGAGCTAATGGGTAAGTATTATCACCAACATCATGCACATCTAACCCTAAAAAATGTCCTATTCCATGTGCAAAATATTTAGACACATTGTAATCTTCTAAAAACTTAATTGCCAAATGATTTAAGGATTTTTCTGGCTCATTTTTATTATTTAAAAACATTCCGGGTTTTGCTATAGATTCAACATAATTTTGTGCGGCCAAAACTATATTGTAAACTTCTCGTTGCCTTTCAGTAAATTCCCCCGTAACAGGATATGTTCTTGTTATATCTGCAGCGTAATACCCATATTCGGCTCCAATATCAACAACAACCAAATCTCCTGGCTTTAATTCCTGATCTCTTTTTGTATAATGTAATACCGTTGTATTTTTACCTGTGGCAATAATACTAGGAAAAGCTGGTCGCAAAGCCCCTGTCTGTGTAAAAACTGATTCTACTATCGCTTGTACTTCATGCTCTATTCTACCTGGAGCAATTACTTTTGCTGCAGCATCATGAGCAATATTTGTTATTTGCACAGCCTTATAAATTGAATCTATTTCGACTTCAGACTTAAACCGGCGCATATGATGAACTAATGGAGCAATATCCCTTGTAATGTTTGCAATATCAGGATAAAAATCCATAAGATTTTTATACATATTAATTTGAGTAAAATATCTCTGATTATTTTCTAAATCTAAAAATGTAAAAACTTCCCGATTTTCATGATTATTCAAAAAATTTTCAACATCAAATAAAAAATTAAAATATTTTTCTTTAGAAAAAATAGAATTAAACGAAAAACTGTTAACAGAAGCTCCCAAATATTTAATTTCATCAAACCCAAGTTTTTTTGCGAGTCCTTCAACATTATTATCTATTTTTATATCACTAGAAGTCCACCGCCCTCTAATTCCACCATAATTAGGTAAATACAAATATTGCCGGCCATCCAAAAAAAAGACCAAAACGGCTCCCGGCTCATTTACACCGGTAAGATAGTAAAATGAACTTTCCTGTCTAAACACAAAACGCTCATCTTCAAAATCAGAAAAAATTATTACTGCACCATTATCTAAGCTTGAATTTGCCTTTTTCAAAAAATCTATAATTTGCTCTCTTCTTGTTTTAAACAAAGAAAAATCAACGACAGATGTAAATGACATAAAAAACCTTCCCCTTAAGTTTTACTAATAATAGCAGGACGCTTAAACTTTCTTGCAAATGAGCCTAATGAATCTAATCGCAAAAATAAAGTAAATGCTTTATCGCTTTTCCAATTCCCATATTCCTTATATCTTTTCTCTTCATATCCAATAGAAAACCCCCAGCAGTGACCATTATAATTTATTTTTATAGTATGTTGCAACGGTCTTAACCCTTCCAAGGGCAAAACCATAGACCGTTTTTTTGAGTAAAACTGCCCTTCATAAAATAACTTAGTATTTTTAACAAGCGGGATACTTAACGACAAAATCAAAAAATTTGGGATATCGGAAAATAACTCTCTAACCCGCTGTAACTTACTATGCTGATAAACTGAAGATATATAAAAATCAAAATCTTTAAAATTAAATGCTAAATCTATTTGCGATGACAATAACTGCCAATTTTTCCAATCGTATTCTTGTTTTAAAAAAACATCTAAAACATCGCAATCAATAGTGATATCAAAATTTAATGGAGATAAATAACTTTGCCCAGGGCTCCTTGTTAAATAAAATCTATCCATACTCTTATAAAAATCAAAAGACTGATATAAATTTAAATCTATATTTATTTTATCAATGGTCCAGCTATTTTTTAAATTAAATTGTATTTCATTCTTAGGATAAACCCTATCCCAAAGATCTGAATTATACCAATGATCTTGTTTAAACTTTGGAATATAGTTCCATTTTAAAGTTGGCTGCAAATAATAATTATAAATATCATTATCTGCAAAAAACAATTCTGGCATAACCCATTCACTCCCGCCACTTAAAAAAAATCTATATGCACCTCCATTAAAAAAATCGCCTTCCAAAGCATTTCGCGAGTACTTCTCATTCTTATTTTTTATATTTGTTCGCAATTGAAAATTTGGATTTAAAAAAACAAGTAAATCCTGCTCTTTGAATTTTATACTAGATAGCAACCCAAGATTATAGAAAAGCCTAAAACTATCCGCCTTTTTAAATATTAAAAAGTCATTTTCTTTTATAACTCTAGAATCTAAATAAAACCTCTCCTGTTTCTTTTCTCTTGAAGTTACATGATCAATAAAAAAGTTATGTTTAACAAACAAATGCTTAAATATTTTTTTATTTACAGTATCTAAACTAAATTTGGGTAACAAAATAAGGTCAAATTTATCTTCAATCTCTTTTTGAGCATCATTGATATTGTCCCTGTCTTCTTCCGACATAATTAACAACAAATCTTGTTTTTCACCTGGCGATAACTCAACAAACTTACTTCTTCTTGTCTGACTACTATCAAAATAAAAATTAGAAATTTCAAATAAACCAAAAGTCCTTAACATCGCTGAATTTAAAAATGTATCATCAACATTTAAATAATTATCATAAAACTGATACCCTATCTTTTTATCTGTTCCAAAATCTATTCTAGTAAGAAGTTTTAAATCTCTTCCATTTACCGAACGAATAAAACGAAAATCTTTACCATCTACCCAGTAGTGTCTATAAGTATCAAGTAAAATTCGATCTCTTTTTTTCACAAAAGCATTTTTTTCTAGTGCATACCTAGCATTAAACAAACTATAAGACTCTTTGGATCTTGCCCACCTAAATTCATCTAATAATGCAAGTCCTTTTTTATCTCTCCAATCCAAACCGATTGTACTATCACACCTTGAAGCAATAGACCAATAGAATTCTTGTCTCAAACCAAAACCCATATCATTATCATAAGAAATTTTAGGTATTAAAAAACCAGAAGAAGAACTCTTCTGCAATGGTAAAATCAAATACGGCAACATAAAAAATGGAATGGGGCCAATTTTAAACAAAGCTCCATTTATCTTTATAAGATAATTATTATACAAACGAGCTTTTTTTGCACCAATCGACCAATGAGCCTCCTGACTGTCGCAAGGTGTAAAGATGACATCTTCTAACTTCCAGTTATAATCATCAATCTTTTGGGCCAATTTTGCACTTATATAACCATCAACCAAGCTTATATTAACATTTTTTGCATGGCCAGTTTTATCCTGAATATTCAAAAAAAGTTCATCTGCTAGAAATACAAATGAGTCATTTTCCAAAACAATTGCACCCGATTCCTTTTTTTTTGCAATTAAAGTTTTAGCATCTCTATCTATTTCTATAGAATCCGCCCATATATGCAATTTATTATTAATTAAAACTTCAACATTTCCAGCTAATAGAACATTTCCAGAGCCATCGATCTTTTGCGTAATACTATTAACCTTTATCACTTTCACAGAATCAACAATATTTCTGACTAAAGGAAACAAAGAACTCTTATAAAAAAACAAAAATAAAAAAATAATTAAATTACGAAAAAATAGAAAACGCATATCTCTAAAACGGTCTTCTCCCAGATAAAGCTTTATAAACAGTAACCCTATCCATATATTCCAAAGAAGATCCTATAGGAACCCCACTAGCCAACCTGGAAATTTTTATTTGCAGATCAAGATTTGCCAACCGAGAAGAAATAAAACTTGCAGTTGCTTCTCCTTCAGGGGTAGAATTTGTAGCCAAAATAACTTCACTCACCGACTCATTGACTCTACCAAACAAAGAATCAACATTCAAATCATCCGCACTAATACCATCTAAAGGACACAAAGAGCCCTCTAAAATATGGTAAACTCCATCATATCCACCTGCTCGCTCTATAGCCGCCAAATCATACCAAGTTTCAACGACACAAATAACAGACAAATCTCTTGCTTTAGAAGAACATATAGAACATAAATCCTTAGACTCTGTTAAATTAAAACAAATCGAACATTTTCTTATGTCCTTTTTCGCTTTTAAAATGGCATTAAATAGCAACACCACATCATTCTCTTTTTCTTGTAAAAAATAAAGAGCTACCCTGTAAATATTTTTAGATGCCAAGTATGGAACCCGCTGCAAAAGACGAATCGTTTTCTGCAATGCTGGTAAATCTTTAAACATAAAAATCTCTAGTTAAAAAGCTTCTTTCTTAACAATTCTTCCCCTATAGTCAATATGTTATTTACCATCCAGTATAAAACAAGTCCTGCTGGGAATTTTATAAAAATAGCAAGCATGACTAATGGCATAAAAAACATAATTGCCTTTTGTGATCCCATTTCCGTCTTAGTTAAAGACTGTTGTATAAACATAGTTGCAGCCATCAAAAGAGGTAAAACATAATACGGATCTTTTGCTGATAAATTTGTAATCCAACAACAAAACGGAGCTTGATACAATTCTATATAGTTAACGAGAATCCGATATAAAGCAAACATTATAGGCATTTGTATTAATAATGGTAAACAACCAGCAGTAAAATTTGTTACAGGTGATATACCATGATCCTTATGAAACTTCATAAGCTCAGCATTTAAAGTAACAGAATCTTTTTTATACTTCTGTCTAATTCTATTAATTGTAGGAGTATAACGCTGATACTCTTCCATTTTTCTTCTACCCGCAATAGATAATGGTAAAAATGGCAATTTTAAAACAATTGCCAAAACTATTATCGCTACTCCAAAATTATTAAACATCGAATATAAATATTCTAAAAGTTTCAATAACAACTTACACAACCATGATAACCACCCAAAGTCCAAAACACCTTCAAGTCTACTATCAACAACAGAAATATCTTCTATCTTTTTAGGCCCCAAATAAAAGGATAATTTGATAGAAGTAGTCTCTGCTATCTCTTTACCCTCCAGCACAGTAAATAATTTATTATTTACTTCCTTAAAAAATCCCCTATTTACAAAATTTCCATTAACATCGCTTATAAATGAATGCACAAAATACTTATCTTGAGCCCCCAAAAGAGATGGAGCAACCCAAGCTTGAGATAAGTCTCTAGATGCAACCTTTTGAGTCGATTTATTATCTAAACTACCAACAATTCCAACTAAAGAATTATCATCAACTTCATTTACAAATGGAGCTGGAAAAAACAACCTAGGCCTTATTGAAGTAGCCTTCGCCCCCTTTTCAAATTTAATTTTTAAATCAACTTTATAATTATGCTTATAAAAATTATAAATCTTTTTAATGTTCCACCCGGAAGCTTTTGTAGAATAGACAACACTAAGCTTATCATCATCTACAATACTTTTTTCAAATTTATAAAAATATGGAGTCATTTCTTCCAAAGCAAGTAAAAATGCAGCCTCTTCTCTAGAATAAAATCCCTTATTCTGAATAGTCTCTAATGGAATAGAATTCCTCCCCAAAAACTTCTTAAACTCCAATCCCGAAATAACGCCACCATAATTTGAAAAAGACACCTTACAGAAATCAGTTTCAATTGATTTTTCTTCTTCTTTTTGTATGATTTTTTTATCTAAAAAATCGATTTCTAATTCAATCGGCCTTGCCAAATCTTCCATCAACGGAACAGTGTATCCCTGCCCTCTTTGAAGATTTTGCAAATTCTGCTGACTTGGATCCTTTTTACCAAAATAATTCAATAACCAAAATGTGCTTATAGATAGCACAACTAAAAATAAAAGCTTTTTGTCCATAAAATCCCGCATATTTATTAAAAATATTTACATAAAATATAAAAAGGAAACCATAAGCACGTATTCTAACAAAGAAAAATAAATTCGCCTAGTTTGAAAAAATATATTATTAAGTATAATTACGCTTATAGTTCGTAAATTATAAAAAATATATTTTAGATTTAAAAACCAAACTTTAAGATATGAAAATAAAAAAAATTCTAATAGCCAACAGATCAGAGGTTGCAAGCAGAGTCATTTTTGCATGCAAATCCTTAAACATCAAAACTGTAGCCATATACTGCAAAGAAGATCGTAATTTAGCCTATAACTTTCAGGCCGATGAAAATCACGAACTATCAGGATCCGGAGCAAATACTTACTTAAATCAAAATGAAATTATCAAGATTGCAAAAAAATTAAATGTTGATGCTATACACCCCGGCTACGGTTTTTTATCTGAAAATTCAATTTTTGCAAAAAAGGTCATTGATACAGGCATAAAATGGATTGGACCTAATCCAGAAATAATTAAACTTATGGGTAATAAAATAAATGCAAGAAACATCATGCAAAAAAACAATGTACCTGTAATTCCAGCAGAATTTATTACACATTCGGAAGAAACATTTAATGTTAATGCAAAAATAAAAATTCTTAAAAACATCGTAAACAAAATAGGCCTACCTGTAATACTAAAGGATCCCCTTGGTGGTGGCGGCAAAGGAATAAGAACAATTTTTAACGCCTCAGATTTAGCGAATACATTCAATACAATAAAATCCGAAAGCGCTAGACTTACAGGCTCAACCCAAATATTAGTAGAAAAATACATAAAAACAGCAAGACATATAGAAATCCAAATAGCTGGTGATGGCAAAAACTTTATACATATGTATGAAAGAGAATGTTCAACACAAAGACGGCACCAAAAAATTATCGAAGAAGCCCCTTGCATTTTTTTAAACAAAAAGCTTTTAAATAAAATTTATAAAGCTGCAATAAAAGCTATCAGCGCAATAAAATACAATAGTATAGGAACCGTTGAATTTATAGTTACTCCAGACAACAATTTTTATTTTCTAGAAATGAATACAAGGTTGCAAGTAGAACATTCTGTAACTGAAGAAACAACAGGAATTGACTTAGTTCTACTACAAATAGACTTGGCACAAAACAAAAAATTAAAATTAAAACAGTCTGAAATAACACTAAAAAATCATGCCATCGAATGTCGAATATATGCGGAAGATACTAACAACAATTTTACGCCAAACACAGGAATAATTACAAACTTAGAAATCCCAAATATGCCGCGAACAAGAATAGATCACAATTTAGAGAAATTTCTCGAGATTACAGCAAACTTTGATCCTATGCTTGCCAAAATCACATGTTCCGGACAAACCAGAGACATTGCAATAAAAAATACACTTACAGTTCTTAATCAAACTAAAATAGACGGATTAAAAACAAACATCGACTTTCTAAAAAAACTATTGCAGACAAACGAGTTTGTTTCCGGACAAATTAATACTCAAACGGTAGAATCTGACTCTTTTAAAAAAAACATATTAAAAGACTGCAACAATAATAAATTGGAACAGTCTAAACTGGAACAGTCTAAACTGGAACAGTCCCAATTGGAACAAGCTGAAATAGCAGCAATCTTTTCTATATTTATAAAAGAACAAATAAACAAACAATTATTAACAAGAATTAGTAAAAATTGGGGGAAAAGATCATGGCAATAAAAAGACTCTATATTAATAACAACTTATATAAACTAGAAATAAAAAATTCTGATAAAAATAATTTTTTAATAACAATGAACAATAAAGAAGTTACAGTAATAAAAAAATCGGAAGAACACACCCAGTCTTCGCGCAAGGCTTCGACGGGTACGGCGAGTGTGGGAACATTTAATGTTAGCGAAGAAAATAATAATATTTTATTAGAAATAAACGGCAAACTATATAAAGCAAAGAAAATTAAACAAACAAAATATTATACAGAAATTTACATCTATAATTTTAATACGTCTTTTAAAATACAAAATAAGCACAAATCAAAAATAATACCCGCAAGATTAGCTAATACTAATAATGTTTTTAAAAATAAATTATTTGCACCAATTCCAGGCAAAGTCATAACAGTTCACTGTAAACCCAATGATTTTGTAAAAAAGAATCAAACACTCATTACAATAGAATCTATGAAGATGGAAAACGAAATAAAAGCATTCACGGACTGTTTTATAAAAAACATTCAAATTACCAAGCTCGATTTGGTAAGACAAGATGATGTGTTAATAATTTTTTCTAAAAAGGGAGAGAATAGCCGTGGAACAAAAAATAAAAATGGGCCAACGTAAATTTAGAATCGGTGAGCTAGCAGAACAATTAAATGTAAAAAAGTTTGTTATACGCTTTTGGGAAAAAGAGTTTGACCTAAAATCAGATCGATCCGGCGGAGGACAAAGATTCTATTCTCAAGAAGACTTCGAAAAATTCACTTTAATAAAGAATCTTTTATACGTAAAAAAATTCACAATACCAGGAGCCAAAAATCAAATTCAAAGCTTAAATCATTCAAACAATATAACTCCTGCAATAAAGGAGCCGGAGCAAAATAATCCTCAAATACAAGAAGATTCCACAAATGAATACAATGAAATATTCACAAAAATAAAACACCTCAAACAACAACTAGAAAACTTTGCTGCAAAATTAAACTTTAAATAATCAATCACTTAATAGATAAATGATGTACGCAAGCCGGCGGTATATTCGCTAGAACTTTATCCTGGTCAAATTCAAACTTATTAACAAAATCGTTTGTTGTTGTAATTGTTTTAGAATATTGATTTTTTTTCTCACCAGTTAAAAAAAACAACTTAACTTTAGCTAAAGCAATATATTCAAAATAAGAAATTATACCGCCCGGTTTTATTAAACCCTCGTACGTCTTCAAAACTTGTTTTAAAAAATCTGCAGAAAATGCATTAAATGGCAAGCCTGAAATTATATAATCATATAAATATTTAGGCTTCCAATCCAATATAGAAACACAATTAATTTTTACATTTTTGCGTTTCCCAAATTTTTCATTCAAAATTTCACAAAAATCAGAATCTAACTCAACAATATCCAGCTTATCCTGAGTTCTCAACTTCTTTAAAATATTAACAGTCATAGAACCTGTTCCAGCTCCAACCTCTAATATTCGTACCGGCTCACCAAAAATATTTATGTGCTTTGTTACAGCATTAGCCAAAAATCTAGAACTTGGAACTATCGCACCAACAGAATCGGGCTTGGCCAAAAATAATTTAATAAAAACAAAGGAATCGCTAAAAAAAGATCTAAAGTTTGGAAAAACAAATATTAAAGAAAAAAATAAAAGCGCAACAAACAACCAAGATCTACTTTTCTTCATAAAATACCTTTTATTTTATAAAAAACTTCTTATAAATTATAAAAAATAATATACAATATAATCCTACTCAACAAATGTTATTGTAAATAGTATCAATTTATAATTTAAAGTAAAAGTGAAGAAATTTTTAAATGTCAGAACAAAAAGCTTCCATCTGTGGTTTTTTACTAATAAACAAACCACAAGATTATAGCTCCTATGATTGCATAAGAGTTATAAAAAAAATAATAAAAAACAAACAAATAAAAATCGGACACACCGGCACATTAGACAATTTTGCCCAAGGGCTGTTAATTATAGCAATAGGAAAAGCAACAAAGAAAATAAGTCTATTCATGAACCTAGACAAAACATATATCGCAACGGGCAAGCTTGAAGAATTAACAGACACACTAGATTTAACAGGAAATGTAGTTTCAAAATCGGAAAAAACATTTAATGTTAGGGAAATCGCAACATCTCAAGATAAACTTTCGAAAGAAATATTTAATGTTAATGATGTTGTTAATAGTTTTGCCGGAAAATACTGTCAAACACCGCCAATATACTCCGCGTTAAAATATAAGGGAGAATCCTTATACAAACTAACAAGAGAAAAAAAAATATCCGAAGAACAATTAAAACATATTATAGAAACCAAAAAGCGAACCATAAACATTTATAAAATTGATCTACTCGAATATAATCACCCGTTTTTTAAAATCAAAACACATGTTTCTAAGGGAACATATATAAGATCTTTGGTGAATGATATTGCAGAAAAACTAAATACACATGCAACATGTTACGACCTAATAAGAACAAAAATAGGAACAATTGACGTTAAAAACACTATCAATCTTTTAGATCTAAAAACTATAGATGATATAAATAACAATTTAATACCAATAGAAATACTGGAAAATAAATTAAAAAATGATTTAAGTCCTAATAATTTACCAAACAAAACAAATATTTAAATTTTATTTATTAACTCAACATTTTTATTTATAATCAAATACTCGGAAGAAACATTTAATGTTTTAGAACTTATCCAAAAATTAATTAATTTGAAATTTAGGAAAAGCTCTTAATTTAAAATATCAACTGAAATTATAAAAAATAAAAGGAAAATGTATTATGTTAGATTTTATATTTAAATCACCTGCCTGGGTCCTGGTCGCACAAGCAGATTGGATGACAAAACTTATTCTTCTGGGCCTATTTGCGTTATCTGTCATTTGTTTATCAATCGTACTACTAAAATCAAAAGAACTAAAAAAACAAACTCGCGATTTAGAAAATATTCTGAATAAAATAAAAAAATCGAAAACATTTGACCAATTAATAGAAATTGCCCAAAAGGAAAAAAATAATATTGGTGGGAAGTTTTTAACAGAAAATCTCATAGACCTAAAAGAACTTGTTGAAGCAAATAATGACAACAAACTATCAATTCAGAACATAGATACACTAGAGCTAATATCCTTTCAACACATCGACCAATTTCTTGTAAAATCAGAACAATATTTACCGATACTCGGAACAAGCGCATCTGTTACCCCGCTTATTGGTCTATTTGGTACTATCTGGGGATTGATACATGCTTTTGTAAATATTAGTCAGGAAAAATCTGCCGACATAGCAGTTATAGCCCCAGGTGTAGCAGAAGCACTGATAACAACCCTTGCAGGCTTAATTGTTGCAATCCCAGCAATGATAACTTTTAATTATTTGTCCAACGAAATAAAAAAACATGAACAAATGCTTTCCCATATAATAGATAGATATTTAGTAATTTTGAAAAATAAATATCAAAAGTAAAAAGGAAACTACTGTGGCTAGATTTAAAGATTATAAAAAAAAGCGACGTAATCACGACGAAATGATAACGTTAACACTAACCCCATTAATCGACACAGCTTTAAACCTTCTTATTATATTCATGATAACAGCACCAATTGTTCAAAATGGCATAAAAGTAGATCTTCCCTTTGGAAAAAGCAAAGAAGTTTCCAGTCAACAAGAACTTGTAGTAACCTTAAGTAAAGATAACAAAATGTACTTTAATAGTTACCCAATAACAAAAGATTCTTTAGTTGAAACTATAAAAAAAACAATTGCACAAAGGGATGACTTACCTGTATACATTAAAGCTGATGAAGCTGTTGCATATGGCAAAGTAATAGAAATAGTTGATCAATTAAAGTTTGCTGGCGTTAAATATATAGCAATGTCAACGAGACACACAAGTTAATTTTTTATAATTTAAAAATTCTATATGATAAATAATATTTTAAAAAAATTCATAATTTATTCTTTACTTGCACATATATCAATAATATTGCTCGCATTTATAACCACACCAGCAAATAAAAAAATTAATAAACAATTTTTAGTACTCGGCAGACATTCAAGTATACCAACTCATGCTTTATTTAAATCCAATAGAGGCCTAAATCAAACAGACTGGTTTGCAAAAAGAGTTGCTCAAGAACAAAAAATTCGAGACCAAAGAAATGCTCGGCTAAAGGTACAAAGAGCACGTAAAGCTGAGCAAAGACACAAGACAGAACTTGCTCGTAAAGCTACACTTGCTCAAAAAAAGCCCGCAGCAAAAAAAATAACACCACCTAAACAAACAAAATTACTCGCCAAAAATACTCCTTCAAAAAAAACCACACCCAAAAAAGACGAAAAACCTAAAGGGTTAGAAGAATCTTCGGAAGAAACATTTAATGTTGTAGAAGAAGAAATTGCTGAAGAACTACAATTTGATCTACGGGGAGAACAAGATCCTCAAAATATAGTTTATAGTCAAGCTATAACTACAGCCGTAATAAAGCTATGGCATCCTCCAATAGGAGTACCAAAGGCAACTGAAGAATCAGTCCGCTTTTATACATACAAAAATGGCAAAGTCAAAAACTTTGAAATAATCGAAAAATCAAACATACTACTTTATGACTTAAGCATTGTAAAAATAGCAAAAAGACTAGATTTCGGAGAAGAATTAGGCGATAAAATTTTTATAATAAAATTTAGACAGTAAGTTTAATAACTTTAGGATTAAGATGAATTATAAATTTCTTAAATTTTTAGTATTTATATTTTTAATAAAACTTACAACCCTATATCCTGTTACAAATTTAATTTTTAGTGTTAGCAATAATCAAATTCAAAACGAAAAAATTAAATGTCTTACTTTAATTGTTGATCAAAATAACAATATCGAAAATGTAATTAAATTCGCACAAACATTAAAATATGATTTAGAATTTACAGATCAACTTGATATATCGTTGAAAAAAACAAACAAAATGCCAACCGAAAATGTAGAAAAATCATTATTTGAAAAAAATAAAATTAGTCTTTGCCTATATATCTTAGGCAATTCAAAAAACACAACAATAGAACTAAAAGATTTATCTAATTCACAAAGTATCTATAAAAAAGATATCAAATTAGAAAAAAATAACTTAATAAAAAGTGCCCATAGAATATCTTCCGATCTATTGCCAAAACTAACCGGGGAAATTCCAATAAGCCAATATTTTATTGCTTATTCAGAAATGATAACAAACAACCAAAAAAATATTTGTATCGCAGACTACTCATGCAACTTCAAAAACACAATTATTTCTAAACCTCAATGCGTAAATATCGCACCAAGCTGGCATACAAAATTACCAATAATTTATTATTCACAATTTACGAAAGATAAAATAAATCTAAATTCTTTTAACTTTAGAAACAAAACAAACAAAATAATCTGCTCATATGATGGCATAAATATGCAACCGTCATTTTCTAAGGACGGATCTAAAGCAGCACTATGTATGTCTGGGGGTAAAAATACCGAAATATATCTATATGATACAAACCTAAACAAACAACTCAAAAAAAATGTTTTCAAAAAACTCACAAACAACGGAAGTAACAATGTATCGCCCTGTCTTTTAGAAAATAACGATCTTATATATTGCTCTGATTTTCAAACAGGTCAACCTCAAATATACCATTTAAATCGAAACAAAACCAAAACCAAAAGACTTACAAACGGAAAAGGTTCTTGCGCAGCACCCTCTTATTGTGAAAAAACAAAAAATCTAATCTATTCCAAAAACGTAAAAGGGACATTCCAATTGTTTTCACTAAATCTCGAAAATATGAAAAACCTAGTAGAAACACAACTAACCTTTAACTTTGGTAACAAGCATGAACCAGACATATCAGAATGCGGTCGCTTTATTTTATTCTCTTATGACTTTAAATATAAAAAAGACGCACAAACTCAACAAATAGCAGCACTTAACATTAATAGCGAACAAATAAGAGTGTTAACACAAACAAGAGCCCCAAAAAGCTTTCCTAAATGGAGTAAAACACCTATTATCACCTAAAAATTGATATTTTATCATATAAAACAATTGTATTAGTTTTATATTTTGAGTAATCTTACAATTACTCGATTTTTTAGAATCGTAGAAATTTTTAAAATTTCTTTTTAAACATATTATTAAGGTACAGTTTATGGCAAATAAAAGAAAAATTTTTAATAAAAAGAAGATACTCAATTTTAATAAAAAGGGCCCAGGTGCAGTTTGGCTCCTATTTATATTACTAGCTATAAGTATAGCATATCTATTTTTGTATAACAGCACTAATCGACAAATAGAGTCAATAAATTACACCAATCTATTAAGCTTAATAAACACGGACAAGATTAAATCTATAACAGTCCAAGAAGAACGAGTCCAAGGCATTCTAAAAAATGGTAAACTCTTTGAATGCATCGTTATTCCATCCGAAAAGTTATGGAATCTAATAGAAAATAAAAATATAACAATCCAAGTAATTCCAACAGAAAGACAAGGTTGGGGAAGTTTACTTTTCTTTTCATTGTTACCATTGCTCTTAATATTCTTATGGTTAAGCTATATGCGACAAAGCCAAAGTGGATCTGGTGGTGCCGGAAAGATATTTAGTGTTGGAAAAAGTAAAGCAAAATTTTTCTCTCCAAATACAATAAATGTAAGTTTTAAAGATGTCGCAGGAGTTCAAGAGGCCAAAGAAGATCTTAAAGATATAATTGATTTCCTAAAAAATCCTGCAAAGTTTAAACGCCTCGGCGCAAAAATACCAAAGGGCCTACTGTTAACCGGAGCTCCAGGAAATGGGAAAACTCTTTTGGCAAAGGCTGTCGCAGGAGAAGCAAGTTGCCCATTTTTTAGTATTTCTGGCTCAGACTTTGTGGAAGTTTTTGTTGGCGTTGGCGCATCTCGAGTACGAGATTTATTTGCTCAAGCCAAGAAAAATTCACCGTGTATTGTATTTATAGACGAAATAGATGCAGTAGGAAGACAACGAGGTATCGGTCTAGGTGGCGGAAATGACGAACGAGAACAAACACTAAACCAATTGTTGGCAGAAATGGATGGATTTTCTACAGAACACGGAACTGTAATTGTTCTTGCCGCAACAAATAGGCCTGATGTTTTGGATAAAGCACTACTACGTCCAGGAAGATTCGATAGGATAATAGAGGTTCCATATCCAGATTTATATAGCAGATTAAAAATACTAGAAGTTCATTCTAAGAATGTAAAATTAGATCCAAACGTAGATTTAGAAAAAATTGCACGAGGTACACCGGGTTTTTCTGGAGCAGACCTAGAAAACCTAATCAATGAAGCCACTTTAGTCGCATCTAAAGCAGACAAAGCAAATGTAGAAATAAACGATTTCGAAACCGCAAGAGATAAAATTATGTTAGGCGCAGAAAGAAAGACTCTTGGATTAAGTGCAAAAGATAAAAAAGTAACAGCCTACCATGAATCAGGCCATACACTTTTAAACTTATTACTACCAAATACAGATCCATTCCATAAGGTCTCTATAATACCCAGAGGACGATCGCTTGGTGTTTCTTGGTCGCTACCTGAAAAGGACAAATTCTCTGAATCAAGAACTGAAATGCTTTCTAAAATTATGGTCCTACAAGGTGGATTATTAGCTGAAAAATTAAAATTCAACGATCAAACCAGCGGCGCTGCAAATGACATCGAAGTTGCCACGAATATTGCTCGTAAAATGGTTACTAGACTTGGTATGTCTGACTTAGGACCAATAACATTTGATGAAACAAAAGAACATCCATATCTAGGAAGAGATATACAAGCGAAACCTAGACACTCTGAATACACCGCCAAACTTGTTGATGAAGCTGTAAACAAAATTATACAAGATTGTTATAATAAAGCAGAAAGCTTGCTTTTAGAAAACAAAGACAAGCTCGAACTATTGGCACAAAAACTTATAGAAGAAGAAACTCTACAGGCTAAGCAGGTTTATGAACTTTTAAACATAGAACCTAGAACAAGTCACGCATGGAAAGAAGAAAAGTAATTTGGGTATTTTAAAAAATAAGTTTTTTTGCTAGAATAAGCTTTTAAAACTGCAAAAATATTCTAAAAATTTAAAATTAGTACACTGAAAGGACATTTTAAAAATGGCAAACATATGTGTTATCTGTAAAAAACGCCCACAGGTTGCGAATAATGTAAGTAATGCAAACAATCGAACAAAACGCTGGGTATACCCAAACGTACACAAAATACGTTTTACACTTAAGGGTCAAAAAAACATCAAGCATGGTGCTGTTTGCACAAAATGTATGAAATCTGGAAAAATAGAAAAAGTTGTTTAACTTACGTAGGACTAATTAATCATGGCAAATATAAAGTCAGCAAAAAAAAGAGCAAAAACTAACGAAAAAAGACGCAAAATAAATTTAGCTAGAAAAACAGAGATAAAAACGATTATAAAGAAATATAGCTCTGCTATAGAAGATAAAAATGTTCAATCAGCAAAAGATCTTTTAACTTTAGCTGAAAGCAAAATTAGAAGAGCTGCAGGCAAAGGCCTATTTAAGAAAAATACAGCATCTCGCAAAGTAAGCAGGCTTACTAAAAAGCTTGTTGCCATTCAAAAATAGGCAATTATTTATTCTTGGTAGTAATGAAGACGGAGATAGAATATGATGAAATCAGGAACAACGTTTTTGGTTGTAGAATCGGTTGAGAAGGCTGTTAAATTTTACACAGAAAAACTAGCTTTTGATATCGTAGAATTGGCTACCGAAAAAAATTCGGGGGAAAAAGAACAAGTAACATATGCGCATTTACGAAAAGGTAAATGTTATTTAATGCTTCGCACGCCACACATAGAAGAGTTAGCCGAATTTAGCTTTATAAAGCGATGTGCTAGTAGAAGTGTTGGTATTTTTGTAGAAATGAAAAAGGGTCTAGAAAAATACTTCAAAAAATGTGAACAAAAAGGTGTTATAATCATTCAATCAATCAAAAATGAAGATTGGGGATACAAAACATTTGCTATAAAAGATCCCTTTGGACTTAAGCTTGTTTTTACCCAAAAACTTGAAGATTTTAAAACCCCTGAAAACTTCTTGCACTCTGATGTTAACAAAGATAGTTTAACAGGAATTAAAGAACAAGATGATTCTATTTTGGAAAGAATGATTAAATATCTTAAAACACTGGGTATTTTAAGAAGAGCTTCTAAAAAATACTCAAAAAAATGGATTAAATCTTTTAAGAAATAAGCATTAATTCATAAATTATAAAAAAAACTTAAAAATCCCCGTAAATTCGGGGATTTTTTTTGCTTTTAACACAAAACATCTACTTTTTCATATGTTTTTCTAAAAAAACAATGTTTTTATTCCTTTTTAAATTAAAATACGAAAGAAACATGCATTTTTCAATTAGAAATTTATTAGTTATATTAGTTTTAAGTAAAAATTAAATAGAGGTTATAAATCATAATAATTTATGGAGGTTATACTATGAAAAGGTTTATCAAAAAAACAGTGTCTAGCTTGGCGCTAGCTTCTCTTCTTGCAATGTCTATTCAATTACCTGTTTATGCCATGAAAAATGGTGGCATTAGATCCTATTCTTACGATCAAAGTAAAAAAGGACAACGCACTCAAAGATATGATAAAGAAAAATCTATCCGAGCATATGAAAATCTTACACGAGCTTGGAAAGATAAAGCTTTTAGTGAAAGCAGAAATAAAAAATTCGATCGACTAACAATAGCAACATTACTAATGATATTAGTTGGTGGTGGTTATATAACTTATGATAAAGTTATCACACCTAAAAGTGAAAAAATTGAAAATCTCGGAATTGCTGTATCTGGCTTAGAAGGTCAATTAAGAAATGCAACATCTAACCTTATAGCTCCTAGCAATTGTCCATCAACATTTGCAAAAGAGTATGGTGATTGTATTGCCAAACTTGATACAACTGAAGGAATAACACCAGATAGTTGTGTAGCCTTACTTAAAGATCTAGATAGAACTACAGCAGCAAGAATGTGTTTTGACGGTATAAGAAAATAAAATATTGGAGGTTATTCAAATGAAAAAGATATTAAAAACATTCGCACTTTTAAGTGTTATAAGTTTACAATTAAATGCTTGGAATCCAAGCGCAATACAAAAAGCTATTACAGATGCTAACACCCAAGAATTAGCAACAGGACTTGCAAATGTTAAAGACGCTTTTATTTCAGAATCAGGAAATATTGAAGACACAACAGGTTTTGGTAAACAAGATATGTACGAAACATTATTTAAGCCTATTCGTAAATATATCAACAACGCTTGCGATAATATTGTAAAAGATAGAACAAGCGATTTGTATACAGGAACAACTACAATAGTTAATGCCAATATGGAAGCAATTGAAGATGCTTTAAATGCAATTGAAGATAATAAATCATTGCAACGCACTCTTTTAATGCCATTTCACGTTTTAATGTACTGGTTATCTGAAGATGGTTGGTATTTAGGTGAAAGAACCCAAAGAATACTCGAGGGCTTAAAAAGTAACATCGTAAGATTAAATACAGAAATCGAAGTAAAAGAACAAGGCATATTAGAATTAGAAAGTACAAATACAGAATTACTAAATGAAAAAAAAGAACAACTAGAACAACTTAAAAAAGAAGCTCAAAAAATAACAGTATTAACTGAAAGTATTGATAAAATAAAAGAAGAACGCGATGCTTTGCAACTTAATATAGTAACGCTAAAAACTCAAATAGAGACATTAAAGAAAGCTGCAACAGGAGATGCAATCATAGTAGAACAATTAAAAACTCAAGTTGGAAATCTACAAACAGCGCAAACCGAATTAAGACGACAACAAGGAAAAAAGACTTTTGAATTTGAAGAACTAAAATCTGAACTCATAAGAACAAATGATGAAAATAAAGATTTAGCTGTAGAATTGGAAAAAACAAAAAGAGAACGTGATGAAGCAATAACAGATGCAATAAGAGAACGCTTAACAAAAGAATTGGCAATAACTGTACACAAAGACAAATCAAGATGGCCACGTTGGAGACGTAGTTTAATTACTTGGGTCCCAATTCCTCTTCTGGTTACAATAGCAATGTATTCATTAGATGGTTGCTCGGGAGGATACTGTTCTCAAAACCCTGAATTATTTGCAGCAGCAGTAGGAGCATTCTTCGGTGGAGCAACAACAGTCGCTGGACACATGCTAAACTCACTTTGTGAAGGCACACATAATTTAGTTACAAACAAAGATACAAAAAAATAAACCCTATTTTAGTCCGGAAATATTCCATAAGACTATTATATAACTAGATCCTGAAATAAATTCAGGATCTAGTTCTTTTTTAATCTAATTTTTATTTTAAACCTAGTAAATATTCTTTCAAACTTTCAATAGTAAAAGTCCCTTTAGGTATTAGTTTTTCCGTTTCAAATTCTATAGCTTCACTATCTACAACTAATTTTTTAATTTTTACATTGTTCTCAAAAATAATCTTATTAACTTTTGTATCACGAAAACCCAATTCCATAATTACTGAATTATTAAAAACAAGATCATATTTATCAGAAAAAGTTGTTCCATCAAAAATAAACGTTTCAAGAACAGAATGTTCAATTTTTAGTTGTTTTCCTCGCAGGCGTCCCTTATTTAATTTAGAATTTTCAAAACTAATTGATCCAAAATAATCCTTAATATTAATATTTGTCGTCGTGCTAAAGTCATTAAACATTACACTTTTTACACTCTTTGCATCAAAACGATGTAAAATTTCCGTGGCTTTAATTCCATTTTCATCGACTGTAATGGTATCACCATAATTTCCAGTTATTTCGAACTCTTCAACTTTTTGAACTAATTTTTGTTTTTCTTTTTCTAACTTTTTTATAAGACCTGCACCTTTATAAATCTTACTTTTTCGTGTTTTATCAACAATTACATCTTTTAATATAATAACACAACATGAACCGACATTTTCAGGATTTGGCCAAATAATGTAAGCACATTTTACATTATCAATAATTATCATAGAACTTTTGTTCAAATTAATAGTATTTAAAAACAAAAAATCCATATTTGAATTTTTTATTCTTAAACAAGAATTATTGGTTAATGTTGTACTCAGAAAATTAATCTCTTTATTATCAAAATTATCTATAAAAATTTGACTATGTTCAAAGGTTTTTGTTTCAATCTCTTTTTGAAGCCTTTCACATCCTGGTGCATCATAATAAATAGAAGTTATTTCCGCTTGAGTATTAATAAACAAATTTAAAGTAATTATAAAAAATAAAATAAATTTTCTTGTCATGGTATAAAAACTCCTCACAGAGATATCATTCTAAAAATAAAAATCACTCAGCACGAACGGGAAAGTGAAATACTGTCTCGCCGTTCGCCCTGAGTGATTTTTGTCTAACAAAAATTGTATCGAAAGGTATACTTAAAAATATGCTGCCATCTTAAGCCAAAATCCATAACCACCAAAGTGGCTATTTTCGTCTGTAAGATTAAGTGAAGTACCCATTGCGAAAGTAAACATTCTTTCTGAGTTGCGTTTTATATAATCATATGCATATTGTGCATAAATTTTATAAGCAAACATTCCTGGAGCTTGAGCAACGGTAAGATCTATATTTTTTTCATTCAACCCTAATGTAGAATAGCCTTCATCAACATCATCAGGAACTATATCAAACTGATCTGTTGTAACAAATGTTGTTTCTGCTAAACCATAAGTTTGTTTTGGGAAATGATTCTTAAACCCAATCTCTTCCTCTTGTCTAGCAACTACATTACCACCAACGGAAATCTTAGAAGCGTGGTATCCAAATAATAATTCTAAATTTAAATCTAATTGACTACCGGGTTTTACATTTACATTTCGAGTTAAAATGTTAGCAGCAGGAATCAAAGAACCTGTTACAGCATTTTTTCCAAGAAGGTAGTACTGTCCCCAGCTTGCTCCTTTTATACCTAATGTTCTTACTTGGGTATTTTCAAATAAATATTTATAATTTAAATCCCAAACAACATTTAAACTTGCACGTTTACCATCAAAAATTCTCTTGCTACCTTCTACACCAATATTAATACCAAAATGATTATTATTTCCTAAAACTGGTTCAAATAAATATTCAGCCGTTCCCTTTTTTTCTACAGTAGAAATAAAGACAAATTTTACTGTATTTACCATGTCATCTTCATTATGAGTATTATAAGCTAAACAAAAATCTATAAACGGAATACCTATTTTTTCTTGTTGATCTGTAAATTTTGCATATCTTAACGCTTCTTGATTATTAGCTCCACCTGTAACATTTAAAAAATATTCACCCGTTAAATATTCTTTTATTGTTCGACCAGCACAACCTGCAGAAAAATCGGCTCTAATATCATTATGAATTCTTTGATATGGTACATTAATTTTAAAACTCAAATTTTTGTTAATTCTAGAAAGATCTAAAATTATAGATGCATTCAATCCTGCAATTTGCATTTTTGGATCTAATGTAACTTTAGATGAATGAGTATCATCCCAAATGTGAATAAGATAGTTATCATAAACATCCATATTATCATTTGCTCTATTACCCATTAAATTTACTTCGCTCTCTTCATTCACTCCAAAGTATCTACCCATCTTATCTACACTTCTGGAATGAAAGTGATAAGCGGTAACATCAACTTTTGCTAACAAAGCATCAAACTTATTATTTGCTTTAAAAAAATCATTTACTCGAAACCTATCTGGAATATAGCTCGAACTATCCTGTGGACGCATATAAGTTTTGTTCGTATGAGCAAATACACCACCTACAAATAATGATAACGTTAATAACAATATTATACTTTTCTTCATAAACTCTCTCCTAAAAAATTACCGCAACACTCGTTTCTTCAACGCTTCTTTATCTTTAACACCCTCCTCTATCTGTATTTTATAAGCTAATTTCAAAATTTCACCCATCTGCGGCCCAGGCTTAACAAGATCCAAAATATCTCGACCAAGCAACACAGGTTTTTCTGATCCACTTTCTATTTTTAAATTTTTAACTTTACTCAAAAAAATTTCAAATTCTCTAAAATACTTTTTATCAACTAATCTATTATTTAATACTTCTTGTTTTCTTTTTATCGTTTCTTCTTTAATAACAGCCTTTGGCTTTCTTCCCAACTTATCTATAAGAGTCACTATACCTAATTGCCTCATATTAACTTGGGGTTCAAGTTTAATCGCCAATCTTTTATACGCAGAACTTTTAGCCTTGCCTTCTAACAACTGTACTGGGCGCATGTGGTATAAGACTAATTTACAAACAGATGCTATCAAAATTTTATCTCGCGTAATTCTTTTCAACAATTTTTTAGCAACAGCAACACCTAATTTTTCATGCCCTTTAGCAGACAAGCTTTCATCTGTTGTTTCCGGCTTGCCTAAATCGTGGCATAAAAGAGAAAGAATAATCAAGAATTTTTCATTTTCATCCTTATATAAATCTAAATTTACTAAGTCCAGACTTGCAGCAACATCTATCGTTTGCATTGTATGTTCAAACACATCTCCTTCCGGATGATATATCTTTTTTTGTTTAACTCCAATAAGATCATACAGCTCTGGAAAAATATCTTTAAGCCTTCCTATTTTTCTTAGCCACCCAAAACCCAAAGATGGTTTTTTACTTTTTAATAATAATTTTTTAATTTCATCAAAGATTCTTTCCCGAGATATTTTTTTACCCGTAACAGAATCTTTTAAACTAATTTTTTTACAAATATTATCCAAAACTCTATCAGGCTGCATTTCAAATCGTGCTAAAAACTGCATCACTCTAAACAACCTTAATGGATCCTGTATAAAAAAACTTTTATCTACTGCCCTTAATTTTTTATCTTTAATATCTTTAAGCCCACCAAATGGATCTATAATATTTTTTTTAAAATCCTTGTCCAAAACTTTACTCAAATCTATGGCCATAGCATTTATAGTAAGATCTCTTCTATGTAACGCATCTTTTATAGAAATATTGGGATCAATTTTCACCTTTGGCTTTCTACCAATACTATCTCGCCTGGGCAGAGACCAATCAACATCTATACCATCTATTCGCAAGACTCCAAATTTTTTACCAACAAATCTTACATGCCCAAATTTTTTTAAAATACCTTCCAATTCTTTTAAAGATATTTTATGAATCTCAATATCTATATCTTTAACATCTTTAGCCAAAACGAAATCTCTTACAGAACCACCAACAAGATACGGAATTCCACCCAAATTTATAATATCTAAAAATATAGGTTTTAATTTATTAATTTTTTTTAAAAAATCTTTCATAAAAACTTTCTCATAGTTATAATTTTTAATTCTAAAAAAAGTATATAAAAAGATTTGCTATTTTTGCACAGTTTTTTTAAATTAAACTTAATAATCTCGGAAGAAACATTTAATGTTCCAAGTTATTTTAGGGGCTATAGTTCCCGCCGTCGCGTAAAGCTTTGGCGGACAGGCGCTGTAGTTTCCAAGTTATTTTAGGGGCTATAGTTCAGTTGGTAGAACGCATGAATGGCATTCATGAGGTCACCGGTTCGACCCCGGTTAGCTCCACCAGCCTTCGCTGAAGCTACGGCTTGGCGAGCCAGTAAAGGTAGGAAATTTAAAATAAATATTAATACAAAAATGGGAAAGAATGTGAGAAAAGAAAATATAAAAAATATAATTTATCTTTTTATTCCAGTAATTTTACTTTCAATTTTATTTTTTAGTTTTTACTATAATCATGATCTAAAGACATCAATAATTTCTACGTTTATTACATGGTCATTTTATATTTTATGCATTCCAGCCTTTCATGGCAAACTAGTTATAGGCCTGCCATATAAAATAATTACTGGCAAAACATTAAAATATCCGGAACTTATAATGTGGTCAATAGCAGCAATATTTACAACAAGCTCCCTATTCTTTTTAAAAGACATCTTCTTTTCTTCTATAATAAACCATCTATTTTATATAATATTAACAAATCCATGGCCATATTTAGTTGCCATTTCCGTTGCAACTTTTGGAACATTTTATAGATTTACTATTGGATACAACCATTTCTTTGATAATAAAATTTTACATTATATACTACGAACTATAGTCATAGTTTGCAGTATTTTTATTTTAATTTATTTATCATATAATGAACTTATAATTCTAATGAATTTATCTGTATAATCGGAAGAACACACGAGTTAGGACAAAAATGTTAAATATTCCATTATCTGGAATTAAAAAAGTTGAAGCTGTAATTAATAGCAGCAATGAATATATATCACTCTCTCAAGGTGCACTTAAAATGGGTGGCATTCCTAGGCAAATAAAAGACTATGTAAAAACAATTCTCTCTACAGATAAAACAGATTACTACCAAAGCGCCTGGGGAATTTTACCACTAAGAGAAAAACTCGCCAATCTAATTTCTACACAAAACAATATTTCTATACAAACAAATCAGGTAATAATAACTCATGGATGTATTGGAGCGCTTTCCACCTTATTTTTAACTTTATTAGAACATGGCGATGAAGTAATTTTACCTGAACCAACATACCCTGCATATGAAAAGCTAACAAAACTTGCAAGAGCAAATGCCATTTTTGTTCCTATACTAACCAACAATCAAGATAAAGATAATCATTGGAAATTTGATATAGAAAGAATAAAACAAGCAACAACTGCAAAAACAAAAATTATAATTTTTTCTAATCCATGGAATCCATTAGGTATTATCATAAGCGAAGAAAAAATTAAAGAACTTTTAAATTGGTGCGAAAAAAATAAAATCTATTTAATCATAGATGAAGCTTATAAGGACTATGCCTATGATGAATCATATAATTCATCCACAAAATTTGTGACTCAATCAGAATATTTTATAAGCGTAAATACATTTTCCAAAAATATGGCAATGAGTGGCTGGAGAGTTGGCTACATGGTAATTCCACAAAAATTAAATACTCCTGCTGGAGCAATGCAAGATGCATTATTAAACTGTACCAGCGTCCCTGCTCAATACGCAGCATTATTTGCATTAGACCATCCCGAATTTACAGAAAAATTTCGAACTACTCTTAAAAAAAACCTGTATATTTTAGATGATAAATTACACAAGCTAAAAGAAAGCAACATATTAACCTATCAAAAACCAAAAGGAAGCTTCTTTTTATTCTTAAAAACAAATTACGATAATTCTGAAGAACTTACCCTAGATATTTTACGCAAAACAAAAGTTGGATTAATTCCTGGAAAATATTTCGGCGAAAGCGGTAAACCATTTATAAGACTATGTTTTGCAAGAGACGAAAACGTTCTTATAGAAGCTATAGATAGAATCAATGATTATTTTGCAAAAAATAGTTTTCTAAAATAATGAAAAATTAAAAATGTACAAAAAACACCAGCATATACACTTTATGGGAATTGGCGGAATCGGCATGAGCGGTATCGCCGAAATTCTTTGCTTGCAAGGCTACAAAGTATCAGGATGCGACAAAGATTTAAACTCAAAAATCATACGACATCTACAAAGCATCGGTTGTATAATCCATGAAAACCACAGCATAGACCATATCGAAAACACTGATGTTTTAGTATATTCATCTGCAATAAAAAAAGATAATCCTGAAATTAAAGCAGCCTTAGAACAAGACATACCTGTTATACCAAGAGCGCTAATGCTTGCAGAGATAATGCGAGTTAAGCATGGCATCGCAGTTGCTGGAAGTCATGGTAAAACAACAACCACATCAATAATCTCACATATTTTATTAGAATCAAATTTGGATCCCACAACTGTAATTGGTGGAGTTTTAAAAAGTATTTCTAGTAATGTAAAATTAGGAAACAGCAACTACTTGATAGCAGAAGCAGACGAATCTGATAAATCTCTTTTGTATCTAAACCCTTGCATTGCTATTGTAACGAATGTTGATTTAGAACACCTAGACACATATAAAGACTTAGATGACATAAAACAAACATTTAAAAACTTTTTAGCAAGACTTCCATTTTTTGGCAAAGCAATTTTATGCATTGATGATAAAAACATACAGTCAATGTTACCATTGCCACATATAAGTTCTATAAAATATGGTTTTTCTACAAGTGCAGATATAATTGGAGAAATTGTTGAACTAAATAAAACAAGCTCTAAATTTAATATCTATTTAAATAATAAAAATATTTATAAAAACTTTTTCAAACAAAATAGTCCTGATAAAATTCTACTTGGTCAAGTAGATGTCAATCTTGCGGGAAAACATAATGTTTTAAATTCTCTTGCAGCAATAGCTTTATGCTTAGAACTAGAAGTTCCATTTGAAAAAATTAAATCAGCCCTAAAAACGTTTAAAGGAGTCGAACGCAGATTCGAATTCAAAGGAAATTTTAAAGGTACTGAAATCTTTGACGATTATGGACATCATCCAACAGAAATAAAAAATACCCTACTCGTTGCAAAAAAAAGAACTAATAAAAATTTACACGTAATCTTTCAACCTCACAGATTTTCCAGAACCCAAAAATTATGGTCCGAGTTTGTAAACGTCTTTACTCAAGATTTTCAAATTAAAACCCTTTATATAACAGACATTTATCCAGCAAGCGAAGCTCCAATAGAAAATATAACAAGCAAAAGACTTGCAAAAGAAATACAAGAAAAAAACAAACTTATGAATGTAATTTATATGCCCGACTATAATTCTATAATAAAGGACATACAAAACAAGCTAGAAAAAGAGGACCTTTTATTAACAATGGGTGCAGGAAAAGTAAATCTAATTGCGGAAGAATTGGCGGAAGTCGGCCCTTTTTCCTAGAAATTTATTATTTCTAACGCCAGCTCCAACAAAAAGATTTTATTTTCATTTAGTTGCATCAACAAACCTCTTTTTTTTTATACTTTTAAAGTATTTTTTGAAAAAGAAATTTAAAACTTAGATTTTATTTTAAAAAGCCAAGAGTCTTTATCAATTTTCAAATTAAAAAACTTACCAAATACTTTTATAAGCAAAAAAAAGACAATTGGTGAAGCAATAAAAACAGCCAAAAATAAAATAATAATTTTAAAAATCAAAATCATAAAACATCCAATTATAAACTTAGAGGTTGTACATAATTATACTTGTAATCAAAGTCTAAATTATCAGTTACAAGCTCTTTAGAATTTACTTTATTAAAATCTATTTTTATATCAGAAGAGCTATCTAAATTTAATAATAACTTTTCTATAAAAAAATATATTTCCAAGTTCTTTTTATGCGCAGCAAGCTGCTTTGATCGAATTGAAACAACCATCTGCTTTCTGGGCTTTGAACAAATAAACATCCCCTCTTTTTCATTAGAAAAATTTTTAACCTGCCACCCCGAAAATTCTAACGCCGTACTATAAAAATTTAAAACAGAATTTAAATCAGATTTACCTGAATAAACAAGCATATTAGAATAATCGGAAGAAACATTTAATGTTTTAGAAACTAATTTTTTTTGATTAGCACCATCCTCGCTATTATCATCACAACGAGAGCATAAATCTTGCTGTAAACTAAAATTTATAGGAACGGGAATATCCTGATTTTTAGCTTCATTTAACAAAAAGGTATTAATCTCTTTTTTCTTTTCTGAACCCAAACTAAATATAGATAATCTAGAATCTCCCCTTTTAGAACAAGATGAAAAGGCTAATAGAAACAAACACAAAAAAATTGGGCGGAGTTTAATCCGCCCAAAATATTTATTTAAAAAAGAAAATCTTCCATAATAAAAATTATTCACTTGCCTTCTCTTTTGCTGCTTTTCTTTCTTTTTGTTCTTTAGTCAAAATCATTTCTTTAATTCTAGCAGCTTTACCAATTTTATCTCTTAGGTAATAAAGCTTAGCTCTTCTTACATCGCCTTGCTTAAGAACCTTAATAGAATCAATAATTGGAGAATAGTAAGGAAATATTCTTTCAACAAATATACCATCTACACTCAATTTTCTAACTGTAAATGTTGTTGATATCCCTTTATTATGATAAGCAAGAACATCACCCTTAAACATTTGGACACGTTCTTTATTACCTTCTTTAACAGTAACACCAACTTGAATTGTATCACCAACTCTAAATTCAGGAAATTTTCTATCACTTATTTGATTATCAAGAATTGTTTCTTTTGTAAGAACTGTAGCCTTCATTGTTTAAATATCCTTAAAAACATTATATAAAGTATACTTTAATATTCGAGGTTAGATAAGTATTTTACAATTATTTAGATACTTTATCAACCCTAACATTAAACGTTTCCACACTCGCCGTGTCCGCCATAGCCTTTGGCGAAGGCTGGGTGTGCTCTTCCGACTCTTCAAACCTATTTTTAAGTCCAAGCCATCTGTCCAAAATTATAGCAGCAGCGCTACGCACGGACAAGTGATTAAAACTTGAGAGCCCCTTTATAGGCAACAATAAATAATCACTTCTATTCAAAATAACATCAGCAAGCCCTTGCCCGGTCCCAAAAACAAATAAAACCGGACGCTTTTGAGAAAAAACTCTACTTTGGGATTCGTAATCTATAATTTCTGGAACATTAAATGTTTCTTCCGACCCCATATTACCCAAATTAGATTCTTTAGCCGAAGTTGTAATAATTATAGGCTCAACACCCTCTTGTTCCTTTATTCTGTTAACAACTTCATCAAAATTATAAGCCGGAACAATCCGTTTAACAGCTTCAAATCTACTCAAATTATATTCTTTACCGCTATCAGACATCCAAAAATCCAAAAACGATTTCAATATATTCTGCTGATCTCTTAATTCAGTAACTAAAAAATAATTCTTAATGCCATAGGTCGCACTACTCCTTGCAATGTCATGAATATCAAGGGAAGTAATACTTGTGTGTCCTTCACGAGAACCTGTCCCCGGCTCTCCAGCAACAAGAACCTGTGAATGCATAAGAACAGTATAATGATTTGGTATATATTTTTTTGCAAGATCAATTTCTTGTTTGCTAGGATTGCTAGAAATAAACCAGTCAAAGCGTTTGTTTATTGTTTGTTCTGCAGCGGAATTCTGACGCCAATCTTCTATTTTTGCATGATTCCCAGAAAGCAAAACTTCCGGCACGGACATATCGTTCCAAACCTTAGGCAAAGAATATGTTGGAAAATCAAAAAATGCTCCCGAAAATGAATCTTTTTCTACCGACTCCTGCTTTCCAACAACGTTTGGAATAAGCCTCAATAAACCTTCTAAAAAAACTTGTGCCGGTAAATCTCCGCCCATTACAACATAGTCACCTATGGAAATAATTTTGTCGGCATAATATTTTTCAGTACGCTCGTCAAAACCTTCATATCTAGCGCAAACTAAAATTAAATGCGGAACAACAGAGCGAACGGCAGTCGAAGGGTTTCCCTCGAACGAAAAGTTTTCAACTATTTTTTTCAGTAAATTTTGATTAAGCTTTTCGCCTTTGGGGGAAAAAAATATTTTATACCCAGAACCATGCTCCGCTTCAGCCTTCTCTATCGCAATTTGCACAAGGTCCGGTTTTATAACCATGCCAACACCAGGCCCACAGGTTGGAGCATCTATACGTTCTTTTGCAGCGCAAAGCTCAGAAAACTTTATAAAGTTAACAGAAACAACTCCATTTTCTATTGCTCGCGCAATAATACTAGTCTTCAAAAACATATTATAAAATTCAGGAAATACCGTAATAATTGTAATTTTCATAATCAAATCTTTTATAAAAAGAAAGCCCACCGTCATAAGTCCGGGGGCTTTATACAAAATTTATATTTAAATTAACTCGTTACTAAGTAAAATAAACTACGAAGTAACAAGTTACTCTAAAATTTCTAAAACAGCTCTCTTACGTTCTTTACTTGCAGAAGCATGCACAAGCGTACGAATAGCTCTTGCCGTCTTTCCTTCTTTTCCAATAACTTTTCCAAGATCTTCCTGAGCCACGCGCAATTCTATTATGGTAGCCTGTTCACCACTTATTTCTGTAACAACAACGTCTTCAGGTTTATCTACAAGTTTTTTAACTATATATTCAACAAGATCCTTAAGCATTCTCAACTCCTAAAAAACAAAATTACCATGTGTAAAAACAACTCGATAATATATGTAATATAATTTTCTGTATAATAATTTACTTAGAAATTTTAATCAATTTTTTGACGGCAGGAGAGCAAATAGCACCCTTTAATACCCAATCGTTAATACGATTCTTATGAAGTTGAACAACTTCGTGTCTAATTGGATCATAAGTGCCTAAGTTATCTAAAAAGTCCCCGTCTCTTCTTTTTCTAGAATCCACAGCAACAACTCGCCAATATGGTCGATTAGTTTGTCCAATACGGCTAAGACGAATTTTAACTGACATAAATCATCCTTCTACTAACAATAATCAATGCAACAATTCACATAATTTACTACAAACAACAATATAACATCAACTACAAAACAAAGCAAAACCCAATTGAAAGAGCGCGGCGAGTGTGGAAACATTTAATGTTACGGCTTAAACTTTTTAAACATTTTAGCAAATTGCTTACTTTGTTCAAATTTTTGTAACAAAATATTAACATCTTCCACAAAAACCCCTGCTCCTTTTGCAATTCTACGTTTTCTAGATGCATCTAAAATTTGTGGTAAAATACGCTCTTTCTTAGTCATGGAAAAAATCGTAGCCTTAAACTTTTTCATTTCTTTTTCACTTTTATCCAGCATTTCCGGAGAAATTTTTCCGGCTCCGGGCAAATATTTAGCTATTTTTTGCAAAGAACCCATTTTAGAAACCATAGACATTTGGTCGGCAAAATCCTGCAATGTAAACCGACCTGTCATAAATTTTTTTGCCGCATCCTGCTGATCTTGAAAATCTATCTTCGCTTCAGTCTTTTCTATTAAAGTTAAAATATCACCCATACCTAAAATACGGGAAGCCATTCTTTCAGGAATAAAACTTTCCAAATCATCTATCTTTTCACCTGACCCAACAAAAGAAATCGGTTTTTTAAGTTCATATCTAAATGCAAAAGCAGCACCGCCACGAGTGTCACTGTCCATCTTTGTAAGAACAGCACTATTAAAACCAATATTATCTTCAAATGCACGTGCAACGCTCAAAGATTCTTGACCCGTCATAGCATCCAAAACCAGCATCTTGTATCGAGGAGATATTAATTTATTTATCTGCTTAAGCTCTTCTAACATAACTTCATCAACATGCAATCTACCTGCAGTATCTAAAAGCAAAATATGATAAGCATTCTTTTTAAAATAATCATAAATTTGTTTTGCCGCCTTTATAGGATCTGTAACTTCTGGTCTATAAAAATCTGCACCTACGGAATCTGCAAGAATTTTTAATTGATCTATTGCTGCAGGCCTGTAAAAGTCAACGGAAGCAAGTAAGACTCTTCGCGTTTTACCCTTTTTACTAGCTTGATTCAAAATAAAATTTGCAAGTTTTGCAACAGTTGTAGTTTTACCAGAACCCTGCAATCCCATAACCATTATAACTGATGGAAACTGAAAACTATTTAAAACCAGCGCATTTTTACCACCTAAAAATTCTAGTAACTTATCATGAACAATTTTTATAAAGCGTTCACCAGGGCGAAGTTCAGATTGAATGTTTTGCCCTACAACCTCATTTTTAATACTTTCTAAAAAATCTTTTACAACTTTATAAGGAACATCAGCCTGTAAAAGAGCATCTTGCACCTGTTTTTCTGCTTGCTCGATATTGTCTTCAGTTAAACGACCTTTATCTTTTAACCAACCCAAAACACCAGAAAATTTTTCAGATAAAAAATCAAACATATTAATAATCCATAATTTATTCGGAAGAACACACCCAGTCTTCGCGCAAGGCTTCGACGGGCACGGCGAGTGTGGAAACATTTAATGTTAAAGACTAAATATAACTGCTTTGCAGCGAAGTAACAAATTTTATAATCGGCCCTACTACGCTCTGAAGAGCTACGAAGGGCATACTTCGCATTGTTCTATTAGTGTCAAATTTATTATTTAATCAATTCCGTTAAAAAGCTGGCCTGCCATACGACCTGTCCTCCGTAGCTTTATGCGTAGGAGGAAGCTTTAGCGAAGTATGGTGCCGGGAGGCAGAATTGAACTGCCGACACAAAGATTTTCAGTCTTTTGCTCTACCACTGAGCTACCCCGGCGCAAAAAGATCGAAAGAAACATTTAATGTTATTAGTCAAAGATATCGATGACTGTATGGTACAAATAAGATTATTTTCTGTCAATAAAAACTTTTTCGATTTTTTCTTAAATTGCAGCTTTAAAATATTAATTTTTTTTATTTATTCCTTTAAAAATAATTAGCAACTTAGATAAAATATATTATAGCTTATATTGAGTTTCTAAGGTTTCTAAAACCTTAATAATCTGATTATAAACATCAACTTGTCGCTCTAATTTTATTTTTTGAAAATTTAACTCCACAGTTTTGGACCTATCTCTTTTAATCTGTCTTTTTACTAAATCTAACGCAACAACAGAACTATCATACTGCTCTTTTGCCAAGTCATACGGAGTTTTATCATCTCTATTTTTATATAAAATAATATCAGAACCAGATCTATTTTTATTTATTAATGTTTTTATAAACTCCAACTTCCTTTCTACAGGCTCTCCGCAATCTGCTAAAACAACTAAATGCAATGGCGTATTTTTCCAATAATCTTGCAACATTGGATAAACTTTATTTTTTAACAAGGCATCCAGCCAAGCAACATTACAATTATTAGCAACAAAATGTATAAAAAACTTATGATAAGCATAATTCTTTCTTATAAATGTCATAAGTTCATTTTTTAATAATTCTTTTTTAGCAAGCAACTCTTCTTTATTTGCAAACTGACTAAACAAATTATTAAATAATACATCCTCAAATTTTAAAACATCAAAGAAAGGAGCCACGGCAAACAAGTGTCCCATCATATTTTTTGTTTGTATAACATTTTCTTTTATTTTTTCCAAGTCACTATCGGCAAGCTTAAAAATATCTTTTGCAAATAAAAAAAGTCTATCCAAAACATCTGGGCCCAAGAATTTTGAAAAATCCACATCCTTAACTTCTAATAAAGTTTCTAATAAATCTATCTTTTTTAACGCACTAACAAAATTTTTTATTTTATCCGGATCAGTTACTTTAGAAATATTTTCAAAACTGCTCACCAAGTCATCTTTATCTATTTGCATCCTCCCTTTTTTAACAAGATTAGAAATTGTACTTAAAGATGCAAATTTTAAAGCCAACGCCAACAATTCTTTTTTCTGCCTATCAGATAAATTAGAAATATCATAAGCATTAAAATATCTACTTAAAATATATTGACTATCTAATAAGACTAAATAATTTAAAGCTGCTTTTTGATTATCTTTAAATATATAATTCAATACTTTTTTCAATTCATAATCTGAAGTAATTTTAGATAAAATAGCCGTTTGTTTTATTTCATCATTTTCCAAAAGCGATTTATTAAATTCCGGAACATTTAAAGCTTTTAAGTCTGGTGTTAAATTTGCAATGTCTTCAGGATTTAGAGCCTTTAAATCAAATTTGATATTAGTTAACAAATTTCTTTTGTACAAACTCAAATTATTGTAAATTACCGGTGTTACCGGAGTAACCGTTGTTACCGGAGTAACCGTGTTGGAAAGCATCGCCTGAGGTTCTGAGAAATTATTATCCAGAATAATTTCGTCGGAAGAACACACCCGGCCTTCGCCAAAGGCTATGGCGGGCACGGCGAGTTTTAATGCTAATAAAAATATTAAAACTTTTTTTAGAATAAACATAAATCCCCCAAAAACAAATTGTCCCTAACATAAATAAAATATCACAATAATAAGTTAATGTTCAAGCATTTAAATTAATCCATACAATCAGGCTATCTAATAAAGTTTTATTACCACAACAAGTAATACAAAAACTTTTTTTAATTTTTTTTATTATTATTGATTTTTCAAATACATACTTCTTATAATTCTACAAGCTTGCAAAAACGCAATTATATTGTTTTTTTAAAATTTGTAAGTCGGAAGAAACATTTAATATTAGTGAAATCGGAAGAAATATTTAATATTGTTGTGCGTTTTTATTTTATTTATAAGGAGAATTGTATGAAAAAAATATGCACGCTGCTATTTTTAGCACTGTTTTTGGGTAAATCGGTTACCGCCGGAACAGGTTGGGCAAGATTTGATAACGTTTCAGATCTAAAACGAAATGGTAAAAAAATTATAATGGAAGTCGATGTAAATAAAAAAGGCTACAGAAAAAGAACGATTCTACCAGGAAAAAATTCTGATAGAATTGCACTTAAAGGTCTTCTCATGACCGTTCCAAATATAAAACCAACTATTAAAGTTTGGGATTGGACCAGAAACAATAAAAAAGGTGAATATTTAGGATCTTTCACTTGGAATAAAAATATCGACATTGCAAACAAAAAAACAACAACAATTGAACTCCGCTATATGTCAAGTCAAAACCCTCCTTTACAACGAAAAATAAGTGAACCAGAAAAAGGCTTAACTGCAAGAACAAAAGCAAAAAAGACAAAAGAAGCCTTTGGTAAATGCCTTGGCGGCATTGGCATGCTAGAGCTAATTGCACCAACGAATAATAATATCATCGTAAAGTACAGAATGGTTGGAACTACGAAATGGATTAAAAGAAAAATTAACAAGGGTGACCGCAAAAAATTTCCTACAGGCAACAAAGACCAAGATATACGCGACATGGTTGTAGGCTATGCTGGAAAAAGCGCGCCTGATGGCTGGTATGGCACAACCTCAAACAACAAAAACTTCTCTCTATTCCCAAGAAGATTGTTCACAGAAAATGTACGAATTTGGGAAGGTAAAGCAACAGAAGTGAGATTTAAAAGAAAAGGAAACATAATTACAAGAAGAATAACCGAAGGCAAAAATAATAAAAAATTAAAAAGAGAAACCGGTTCTTTTTTCGATAAAGATAAAGTTGTAATACTAAATACAACAGGCCAAGAATTTAGAATGACTTTAGGTGCTGATGCTGCAAAAAACTTAAAATATGAAGTCCAGACTATTGGCAGTCTTTTTAGTCCCCAATCCAGCATAATTTTAAGGGGAAATCGTAAATGGACAACAGATAGCATTCACCGGGCAAATAAAAATGCAATGTTCGACAACTTATTAAAAGATGCTTTTTCTTCTGACATTAAAGGCATTCAGTTAATAAAACACATTAAAGGCGACAAATATATAATTGTAGACGTACAAGAATTCCGTACATATAAAGAACCCAACTTTAAAGACTATGTCGGACTTGAAGAAAAAATGAAACTTCAAACAAATAGATCTACAGTGGCGAAAATTTATACTGGTGATGATGGTCGATATAAATTTGCCGTATCTCAACCGGTTTAATACTTTTGTGAATTATGAATTTAATCGGAAGAACACGCGAGTGTGGAAACTTTTAATGTTAAGGATAGGATAATATGAAAAAATTAATTTTATTATTAATGCTTTCCCTAATTGTCCCGCAAGAATCTTTTGCGGGAACAGGAACAGCAGTTGTTAAAAATAAAGCAAAAAATATCTATTTACGCTTCAATCCGCAAGCAGGCGATGCAAAGACTAGATGGATTTGGCCTGATCGAACAAAAAATTTTAAATTATCTAATAAAGGATTTGATGTCACTGGAAAATGGCGAGCAGATTTACCGGGAGCACCAGATATAAAACCTAGAGTAGAAATGTATGCTCCAAATAGAAAAATTAAAAGTACATCCGAAATTAAACCAGAGGACTTTATTGGTTTTGCGGGTTGTCCTGGCAAAATTAAAATTGTTCCAAACAAAAAAACATACGTAACTTATACAGGGAATGCAGACGAAGGTATTGTAATGTCCGCCTCCGAGCCAGGGCGTCCAAATACAATTATAGTAGAACCACTAGTAAAGAAAAACCCTCTTTCTTATGATAAAGAACATACAACACATAGGCTTATAAATAGAACAGACAAGATTGTTAATGTATGGGTCACATTTGCACATATAAAAACAATGGGCATCATTGCAATGGAGGAATTAGCAACCTACTTAACCTTTGGTGGATTGGGTGCTGCAATTCAAGCAGCAAGGGCTGAAGCTGCAAAAACGGGTACGAAAACGGTACTAAAAGCTTCACTTAAAGCCCCTGGTCAATGGTTGATGAAAAAGAGTGCTGTCATAAAAGGATTTGTAAGCAAAGGTGCAATAATAGCAAGAAGAGAAATAGCAAGAGCTCAACGCGCTATAAACAAATATATAGCAAAAAAACAAGCCATTAAAGGCCAAAAAACAATTCTAGTCAAAAGCCTTGGATTTAAGACTATACAACAACTCGATGATGACATCGTAAAAAAAGCTGGAAACTTTAGAGGACTTGCAACCAAAAATGTAAACAATAAATTCGGCAAAGAATCATTTGAAATATTAAGCAAAAAAACTCAGGAAAAATTAATACTTGAAGAAGCACAAGCTCTAGCATTAAAACAAGTTTCAAAAAGAGCCATGAAAGCAAATCAAGTCGCAATATTAAAACAAGCATTTGATAACGCCCCACTTGCGCAAAGAGAAGTATACGCCACTATATTCAATTCAACATATGATGATATGATTAAGAGTCTTAATAGAGGCTCTATCGATGATATATTAAGCACTATGAGCAAAGGACTACCTGAAGGGAAAGTGATAGATGACGTATTTGACGATTTTATAACAATGGCAATTAAAAATTCACCAGATATCGGACCAGCAATAAAAACCCTTCAAAGAGAATTGACTCAACTACAACTAGCAATTGTACCTAAAACACTTTCTCGTAAAATAGCTTTTCAAATAACAGTTAAAAGAATTGCAGCAAATATAGATAACACAATAAGACCTATTTTAATAAAAATAAAAGACCTTCCAAAAACAACAAAACAACGCTTCGAAACAATAACAAATAGATACAGAAAATATGCCGCCGATAGAGCATTTAATAAAGAAGCAAAAAGACTATCTTCTATATCCTTATATGATGACATAGCAATAGCAGCAAAGACAGCTCCAGAAGGCACAACCAGAGCTATTAACGTTATTGATAATATCACAGATGATTTTATTAAAACTGGAGATCAATTTACTAAGCAACTAGACAAATCTGTAAAAAAACTTGACGATCTAACATTAGAAAGATCTGCACTAAAAGATAAAATCACAATTAATCAAGAGGTTCTAATATCTGAAAAAACAACCGTAAAAGAAAAAGCAAGCCTATTTGATAAAATCATAGCAGACAAAAACAGATTAGGTAAAATCAAGCCACAAATTAAAACATTAACAAATGACATTAGTAATTTAGTGCCAACATCCATACCAACAAAAACGGGTCTTTTTGCTCCTGCAAGAAAATTTGTGGGCAGAGCTACAGGAGTTGCGGGCGATACAATCGCAAGTTCATTAAGATACACAAAAGAAAAACTAACAACTCTTGCAAACAAAATGAAACTACCTGAAGCATATAAATCAGCTTCATCAAAAATAAAATCTGTAGCAAATACAACAAAGACAAAAATAAATGATGGTTATAATGCACTATCAAAAAGACTCACAGCGTTAAAAGAGTCTTTTGGTAAAATATACGTAAAAACAGTCATAAATTCTGATGAATTCTTTGAAACAGCAATAAAAGGACTTCAAGATCTAAAAGCAAGTTTCGGCAAAACATATGTAACTGGAGACGCTTTAGAATTAGCAATAACAAAACTAACAAAATTTAACACAAGATTAGTCAATGTTCTAAAAGCACCAGGAGTATCAACAAGCGCTGCAATTGCTGGCGATATCGCATGGAAACAAATATTAGCAAACAAAGTACAAGCAGCACAAGCAAGAAAAATGATGCAGATGGAAATGGATCAGGCAGATATGGACTATGCAGCGATTGCACAAAGACTAATAGACCTTGATTTAGACATTGACATGCTATACACAGAAATAGAGATCTTAGAAGCAATGCTTTCAGCTTTCCCAGAAAACACTGCTACAGAAAAAGACTTAGAAACTAAATACATTGAACTTGGCAGACTTGAAGCTGAATACATAGACTACACAGAAAGAGAAGCAGTACAGCTATTCGTAATGTCGATTTTAGAAGACTACTTGGAAAAACTAGACGAAGGAGCTGCAGCAGCATTAGAAGAATACGAATACGAAGGAGAAGACGAATCCGAAGAAGAAATAGATCTAGGCATTACAAACTATCCAATGCCTATAGGCAAAGAATACGACATCCGAACAGTAATGCCGTCTAATGCATTAACAGCATACTCCAACGCAACAAGTGGTGGCTACCACGCAACCCTAATGCCAGGACAAGTATTATGGTGTCGTGGTGGAGCAGATATTCACAACATGTTTATTGGTATACATTCAGGAGAAAACGACGAAGGTTACATTAAATACACAAAGAAATTTAACATTTATAATAAAGACTTAAGCAAAATAACAAAAAAACAAAACAACAAAATATGGATTCCAAGTCGTCACAAAGCAACCAAGGAATGGACAGACATCTACTTCTCAGTAAACAATAAAACAGGTAAGGTCATAATAAAACCAACTGAACCTTACACAAAATAAAACATTTGATTCTGCAAATAGGAATGGCGAGCAAAAATGCTCGCCATTCCTATTTATCGGAAGAAACATTTAATGTTCTTGATATTTTTTTTAAAAAAAACATATATTCCAAAATGTATAATTAAGAACTTTAAAAGCATTATGTTTTGGGAGAAATTATGAAAAAACTAATCTTGTTACTACTACTCTCCATTGCCATGCAAAACTCATTCGCAGGCACAGGATATGCAGAAGTAAAAAATGAATCCGAGGATTTGTATTTAAGATTTCATCCTCAAGCGGGCGGAGCAAAAGCTAAATGGTTAATCCCTGGAGAAACTGAAATTTTTAAATTATCTAATGTAGGATTTGATGCCTCTGGAAAATGGAGAATAGATTTACCAGGAGCACCAGATATTAAACCTAGAGTAGAAATGTATGCTCCAAATAGAAAAATTGAAAGTACAAGCGAAATCCGACCAGACGAATTTGTAGGTTTTGCAGGATCTGCAAATAAAATAAAAATTGTTCCAAATAAAACAACCTATATAACTTACAAAGGCGATGCTCAAACAGGTATTAGCAAAACTGTATCCATTCCTGGAAATAAAAGTAAATTTGTAAAAGAAAAAAAAGAAGAAAAAAAACCTCTTTCTTATGATCTTAAAAATACAACACATCGACTTATAAATAGAACCGATAAAATAGTAAACGTATGGATCACATTTGCACATATAAAAACAATGGGCCTCATGGCAATGGAAGAATTAGTAACATACTTAACCTTTGGAGGATTAAGCTCAGCACTACATGCAGAAAGAGCTGCCTTAAGATCCGCAGCTAAAAAAGCTGGTCACAAAGGCATAGAGAGCATGGGTAAAAAAGCATTAAGAGATCTTCTTAAAGAATCGGCTGACGAAATACCAAGACGCTCTTTGGTCAAAGCAACCGGTGCAGCAGGTCAATGGCTAATCAAAGACAGTATATTTGCTATGGGCGCAAGAAAACTAGGGAGTATATTTACCAAAACAGCAGCATCAAAACAAGTAACAAATCAAACCGTAAATAATATCGCAGAAAAAATAGCCGCAAGGGCAATGCTCCAAGTAACGGACGCTAATAGTTTATCTGCAATCGCAAAAAGACGGTTACAAATGATCGCAGACCTAAAATCGGGCAAAGTTGCCGAAGAACTTGTAGAAGGAGCATATCAAAGTGGAATTAAAAAAATAGATAGTGCTCTTACCGCCATTGATGCAACAGGAATAAGAAGACATGCAGATGATATGACTGGCCAAATACTAAAAACAAAAGGTGCAACAAAAGCAGAGTCTAAAGTGGTTCAAGAAGTCAACACGCTTGCAACAAAATTAGATACATTAAACGGCAAAATACCTAAAATTAGAAATCAAATATCAACAAAACGAGCTGAATTAAGAAAGCTTAATAAACAGTTAAGAGAAAATAAAAAAAGTTTTGCAAAGGACACTGCAACAAAAAGAAAAGAAATATCAACAAAAATTACAAAGGTTAAAACAAAATTGGGTGAACTAAAAGAACAATCCGCTTCTATTAAAAGTCAAATCAACGAACTTTCTATTAGCACTGGCACAATAACCAAGCCGGTAATGACACAAGCCGATGAAGCAGAATTAGTATTGCGAAACTCATTAGATGAAGTAAAAAGTAAAATAGGAACGTTAAACCATAGCTCGCATGAAATAACAGAAGAAATTAATATGATTCAAGTCCAACTAAAAAGAGGAAGCGATCTTACAACAAAACAATTAGATGAAATAACAGAAAAACAAACTTTGCTACTAAACAAAC
>DAOVPV010000006.1 GCA_030629005.1 bacterium
ATCTTTTCCAGCGATAACATCAACTAAATAATCATCATCGAATATTAAATAATGCTTTAGGTCTTTGAAAACAGTTAGCAATAGATCTGATTCTTCGTCATTTATTTTTTTTAAATAAGGAGAATCTTTAATCAGTAAAACAGGCCAATGTCCATCACCTTTATGAATAATCTTTGCTAAGTGGTTTATTCTAAACAGTTCTCTTGAAAAACGATAATCTATATACCTTTTATTAAAATCAATAACCACATTAGGTTTTGTAGAATGAGCCAAAATAATTTTTAAATTCCGATCAAAATTCATCAAATCTAAGATAAAATAGTCTTTATCAATAATACTTTTTCCTAGCTTTATAAGCTCATTCATTTATTAATCCTAGTTCCTGATTTTTGTATAATCAAGCTCACTATGTTGAATTTCTAAGGTCAGTTTATTACCAGAGCGCTTACCACTAAAATCTCTCGACACAACATTTTCACCATTAGCTGTTTTACCAACAGCTATTATACCATTAGGAGTGTTTTTATATTGAACACCATCTTTATTTAAAATAGCAAAATCTTCATCTTTTTGATCTTTTCCACCGTCTTTAATCATCACACACTCATTTTCTCCAACTTCAACCAAAGTTTCAGGTAACAATCCACCAGAAAAAAGACATTTAGAAAAAAACAAAGTAAATACAAAGAATACAATTTTTTTTGAAGATAAATTCATAAAGCACTCAGATCATAAAGTTATTTAATTTTTTACTAAAACATAAAATATCAATTTTAATATAAATGTAAATAACATTTTGAACGAATAAAATAATAACTTTTATTTATGGTTTATAGTTCTTTCATTTTACTTTCTATTTTTTCAGAAGCTTGTGTGTAAGTATCTGTGTATTTAAACATTATCGGCTTTCCAAATTTAACAATAACCGATCCAACCTGTCTTGGAAAAAGTTTTCCATATGGAACAACATAATTACTATTCTCTATTTTTACAGGAATAATAGGCAACCCCATCTCTATAGCCATAAGGCCTGCCCCACGCTTTAAAGTTAGTAAAGAAGCATCTCTACTCACCATGCCTTCTGGAAAAACCACAACCGAATACCCACTATCTATAATTTGTCCCATAAAATCTAACCCTATTTTAATACCATCGCCATTAGCCCTTGGTAGTGGAAACGAATTAAAAAACAAATCAGCAAGCCAAGCAACATACTTATACTCTTCATATAAAACATCTTTTGCTGCAGCATAAGACAAATTTCTTCTAACTTTATAAGGTAGAGACATTAATAAAACAAAAGGATCAATATAGCTTATATGATTGGGCATAAATACTACTTGCTCCATATTCTCCAAATTTTGCAAACCTTCAACCTTAAGCTTGAAAAATATTCTACCAAAAAGGATCAACCAAAATTGTCCTATATTTCTAATAACCTTAACGCAAAACAATCTTGGCCAACGACTCAACGTTACTCTTTTTTTCGATGGCTCATATTTATCTATAATGTCTTGAAGATCTTGAACCGTTGTATTTGATAAAATTAAACTTTCATCTAACAAAACCCCAAACTCCTGCTCTATTCTCATTATAATTTCAACCAACATTAAAGAGTCAACTTGCAACTGCTCTAAAATCGTTGTTTTATTATTTATTCTATCCAAAACTAGCCCAGATACTTGACTTAATATCTTTATCAATTGCGAAGCCTCAGGCTTATATTTTAATTTCGGCTGCCCCAAAAACATTTCCTTTAACATATTTAAAACAGCATCTCTTTTTATTTTTTTAGTAGCAGATCTAGGAAAGTCTTGCTCTGGCCAAACTGTAAACTCTGATATTTTTTGATAACTCGCCAAATTATTATTTGTTTTATCTATAATATATCCAGGTTTTTTTATATTATCTTCTAAAAGTAAAACTGCATGTATACGTACAACACCTGATTCAGTTTCTAATCCCAAAACACAACTATCTTTCACCCCATCTATTTTGTTAATCTCAATTTCAACATCTTCTGGAAAAATATTTTGTGCGCTCGGTCCAATTATTACATATTTCTTTCTACCTTTTATAAAAAGAAAATCTCGCTCATCTAAGTAGCCAATATCACCTGTTTTAAAAAAGCCATCTTGGGTAAAAACAGCCTGTGTCTTTCCCAAATTATTATAATACCCTGAAAACACCCCTGGACCCTTCACCAATATTTCACCATCTTGATTTATTTTTATTTCCATATTTTTTATAACTTTTCCAACAGAACCCAATCTTCTATTTTTTAAAGTATTACAACTTATAACGGGAGATGTTTCCGTTAATCCATACCCCTGCAAAATAGTAAACCCTAAAGAATTCCAATCTTTTTCCAGATTCGGATCTAAAAATGCACCACCACTAGCTATAATGTCTAAATTAAAACCAAATCTTCTATGCACGGGAAAAAATAAGATTTTAGAAATTAAATTATTATTAAGTTTATAAGAAATAGCTTTAATTATATTAAATATTTTTCTGGGAAAACTTTCTTCTATTTTTATCATTAAAATTTTTAAAAACTCAGGAACAGCCAAAAGTTTTGTAATTTTATATTCCCTTAGCAAATCGACTATAAGTGAATACGAATGGGTATAAACTATTTGAGCACAATTATATTGCGCTAAAAAAAAACCTATTGTTTGTTCAAATATATGAGTTAACGGAAGTACAGACAGTAAACGTTCTTTTCCAAAATTTAACGGCATAATATCTGCTATAGCCAATACATTCGAAACAATATTTTCATGCGTAAGAATAACTCCCTTAGGATCCCCAGTTGTTCCTGAAGTATATAAAATTTCAACACAATCTGTTGATAAAATATTCTCCTGAATAAATTTTGCGGCATCTAATTCTTCTATATAATCCTCAAGAAAATCTATTTCAATCGTCAAAACATCTTCTATATTTCCTAAATTAAAATACTTACTTTTAAAAATTATTTTTGCACCGGTTTGATTTATTATTTTTTTTATCAAATCTAAATTACTTTGAACATTAACAGGCACAAAAACAGAACCATTAAGCAGACTCCCCCAAAAAGCAATCCCCCAATACGGAGAATTCGGTGCAAATATTATAATTTTATCATCTTTACCAACTTCATTTTTTTTTAAAAATAAAGCAAACTTCTTAGCCAATTCATAAACCTGCAAATAACTAAAACTCTTCACTCTATATCCAATTTTCATAGTAAAAGCTATTTTGTTTTTATTATCTAAAGCATTTTTTTTCAATATATCAATAAGAAGCATCTTTATTCCTCTTTGATAGAACACAAATTTTTTGCAATATTAATTCATTAGACATAATAGAAATATTGAACACTAAAAATCAAATTTGGAGATATTATGCGTACAAAAATAAATCTGATTTCTACAAAAGAAATGGATACAATATTAACTGTAACCGGTTGGATAAAGTCTGTAAGAACATCAAAAAAGTTTTCGTTTTTGGCATTAAATGACGGGTCCTGCTTTAATAGTTTGCAAATCGTTATAGATACAAACATGCCAAAATATGAAGAAACAATATCACTACTTTCTACAGGAGCTTCTGTAAAAATTACAGGCAAAATTGTCCAAAGCCCAGGAAAAGAACAATCTATAGAACTTATGGCTCAAGATATAACAGTTATTGGTAAATGTGATCCGGAAACATACCCTTTACAAAAAAAACGACATTCTTTTGAATTCTTAAGAGAAATTGCACACCTAAGACCAAGGACTAATACTTTTGGAGCAATTGCAAGAGTAAGAAATGCTTTGTCATTTGCAACTCACCAATTCTTCCAAGAAAAAGGTTTTTTATATATTCACACTCCGATTATAACTGCCGCAGATTGTGAAGGTGCGGGTGAAATGTTTAAAGTAACAACTTTAGATTTAGAAAACCCACCTAAAACTGATAAAAACAATTCGGAAGAAACATTTAATGTTACGGATTATTCAAAAGATTTTTTCGAAAAACCTACATACCTAACAGTATCTGGCCAACTTGAAGGTGAAGCTTACGCATGCGCACTTTCTAATATTTATACATTTGGACCAACATTTAGAGCTGAAAATTCTAACACTTCCAGACATTTAGCAGAATTCTGGATGATAGAGCCTGAAATGGCTTTTGCAGATCTAAACGATAACATGGATTATGCAGAAGAATATATAAAATATTGTTTAAAATATCTCTTAGAAAAATGTCCTCAAGATATGAAATTTTTTAACAGATATATTAAACCAGGACTTATCGATAAATTAAACAACGTAATAAATTCACCATTTGAAAGACTAGAGTATACAAAGGCAATTGAAATTCTTAAAAACTCCGGCAAAAAATTTGAATATAAAATTAAATGGGGATCTGATTTACAATCCGAGCACGAAAGATACCTTACCGAAGAACATTTTAAAAAACCTGTAATTTTATATAACTATCCAAAAGAAATAAAAGCATTTTACATGCGTCAAAATGATGATGGCAAAACAGTTGCCGCAATGGACGTGCTTGTAGAAGGTGTCGGAGAAATAATCGGTGGTTCTCAAAGGGAAGAACGTCTAAATGTTCTAGAAGAAAAAATGGACCAAACTAGATTAGATAAAGAAAATTACTGGTGGTACCTAGAGCTTAGAAAATATGGTTCAGTTCCTCACGCAGGATTTGGGCTAGGCTTTGAACGACTTATACAATTTGCTACAGGTATGGAAAATATTCGAGATGTTATTCCATTTCCAAGATATCCAGGACATTGTGATTTTTAATATAATTTAATTTATAATAAAATTTCTAACTTAAAAAAGAACGTTTGTTTTGATTTGAAATTAAAGGTCAAAACAGTCGTTCTTTTTTAATTATTGCACTTTATCCCCAAATTATTGTAACTATCTTTTAGGAAAAAATATAAACCCTTTTTTGCGGGGGGGTACCGATGACACAATTTTCCCAAAAAATATATTGGGGATTCCTTATACTATCTTTTTCATCATGCAATTTAAAAAAAATAAACTGTATGGAACTTGTTAGGAAATTAAGTCGAGAATTCTTAACATTTGTATCATCAGATGATAACAAACATAAAACAAATCCTAAATATAAAATCCCAAACTCAAAGATTGCCAATGAATTTGTTCTATTTTTACAAGAACGATCAGGCTTAAACTTGCTAAAGGTTTTATTCACCATGAAGTCAATTGATCGCCTATTTTCAAAATACACAGCAATTGATTTATCAATGAGCAAAGACGAGATTATTGACAAAAATAAAATAGAATGGATCAAAGAAACATCAAATGAAAATACAAATCCAGAGCAATTATTTTATTTTATATTTAGCAACCGTTTATATGAAACAACCCCAATCAATGAAAAAACAAAAGTTTTTGCCTTTATGTCTACAGAAATAAACGAAAGTATTTATCAATTAATTTTAGTACTTCTCGAAAGTCAAACGTTAAACGGAAATAATATTCTACAAATCATTAAAGTATTGAAAAAAAACATTCTTTTTTACCTAGAAATAAAATACCTATTAAAAGCCCTACAAATAAAACATTTAAAAGCTCAAGAAAAAAAACTCCAAAAGCAAATCTTGTGGTTTTATGACAAAGGCGAAATAAAAACCTGGGATATTCAAGAATTACATAATCCACACCCAATAAAACTTGAATATTATAAAATACAAGACAAAATAACCAGGCTAAAACAATTTTTTTTAAAAAAAGATAACGTAAAAAAATTAAATTTGATAACAAAAAAATATACAACATCCCCATCGTTTCTAGATCTCACAAAACAAGAACCTTGTCTATATTATTTACTAAATATAGAAACAAAACGAAAAATCAAACAAGCACTATCTGAAGAAAAAATAGAATGGCCTGCAGAACTTGAAGAGCTTGCACTTTATGAATATTTAATAAATTACATTGAAAAATATATTATGGAATTTCTAAATGTACTTACATACATATTTAATGATGAAACTTTTTTTGAATTATTAACACAAAAAATAGAGGAATGCACCTTGAACGAGAAATCTTTAAAACAAAAATATGATGTTATTTTTATATGAAAAAAGGCATACTTCGCATTTTTCTAACAAATGTTAACTTACAATTTAGTCAATTCCTTTAAAAGGCTGGCCTGCCATACGTAGCCTTGGCGAAGTCTGGTGGAGGTAAGCGGAGTCGAACCGCTGGCCTTCCGCTTGCAAAGCGGACGCTCTACCAACTGAGCTATACCCCCGAAAATTTCAAGTGGCCGTGCCTTTTGCCCTACTTCGCTTTAAAAAGCTACGAAGGGCATACTTCGCGTCCTTTCTATCAATATCAGGCTTAAAACTATCTCTTTTAAAAGACTGGCTTGCCATACGACCTGTCCTACGAAGCCACGTAGGGCGTAGTAGGAAGCCTTTACGCCGTCGCTAAAGCTATGGCGCACATGGGCGAAGTATGGTGGGCCTAAGTAGACTCGAACTACTGACCTCTCCGTTATCAGCGGAGTGCTCTAGCCAACTGAGCTATAGGCCCCAAAATTTCTTAAATTATATATTTATTTTAATACTCTTGCAACATCTTATTATGAAGAAATCGTTTCCCAACATAAAAAACTTCATAATGCAGTATTAATTGACCCTATTGTAAATAATTATATATGCTTTCACAAAAGCACGTCCAGTTCTATTTTATAGTACAAAATATTAGGGAGATATCATGAATCCAAATAAAATAAACTCTGAAAATAATGAGAAAAAATTTGAGAAAAAATATGGTTTTTTTAGAAAAATAAAAAGCATGGCCAGAAACACCAAAAACTTCCTCAAAAACCACTTTCCATCCCGCACTTGGGGCAAACCTCAAGAAAAAAACAAAGGCCCTAAAATATAAATACAAACTTTACATATAAAAAAAACAAACATAGGGGCCGAATGGCCCTTGCTCATTTAATGCTATAATCTATAATAATTAACGAATACTCCTCGCAACAAGCTAATGAAATATCATTCAAGAATTTGATTTTTTATTATTACTGGACCCTGAAACAAGTTCAGGGTGACACACGCAGAATGCAAATTTGTCATCCTAAACTCGTTTCAGGATCCAGTCCTAAATAAAACAGAAAACAACGTGAAATTAAAACCCTAAGAGATTAATAAAATTATGTTAATTGATGAATTAAGAGAAAAATTAAAAAATATAGAACCTGCAGTTATTGCCATTAAAGACTTTTGGCAAAACTCCAACAATCAAGAAAAATTTCTAGAGCTTGATAAACAAATAAATCAAGAAAATTTCTGGCAAAACCCAGATAGAACAAATATTCTAAAAAAATATCTGTTTATTAAAAACCTAAAAGAAAATTTTGATGATGTAACTAATTCTTTTGAGGAAAACAAAGAACTAATAGAATTATTTGAAACAAACGAAAAAGAACTTAAAAAACTTATTGGCGAAATAAATTCATTGGTGAAAAAAACAAAAAAATTTAAACTCGAACTTTTGTTAAACAAACCAGAAGATTTATCCAATTGCTTTTTAAGTATAAACTCAGGAGCTGGTGGCACAGAGTCTCAAGACTGGGCAAATATGCTTTTACGCATGTATACCCGTTTTTGTGAACGAGAAAATTTTTCTATAGAAATGATAGATTGCCAGTCCGGGGAAGAAGCCGGCATAAAATCTGCTTCTTTATATATTAAAGGTAAAAATGCTTTCGGGTTTTTAAAAAGTGAAAATGGTATTCACAGATTAGTGCGTATTTCTCCATTTGATGCAAATAAAAGAAGACATACCTCATTTGCAGCAGTAAGCATCACACCTGAAGTGGAAGAAAAATCTGTAGAAATAAACGATAACGATTTAAAAATAGATACATTCAAAGCCGGTGGCGCTGGCGGACAACACGTAAACAAAACCGAATCTGCCATAAGAATTACACACATTCCATCAAAAATAGTTGTACAATGTCAAAGCCAACGCTCGCAAGGACAAAATAAACAAACTGCAATGAAAATGCTTGCTGCAAAACTTGTCGCAAAACAAAAACAAGAAAAACTCGAAAAAGAACAATCTGTAGTAAAGAAAAAAATTGAGTGGGGTTCACAAATTAGATCTTACGTTCTACATCCATATAAAATGGTAAAAGACTTAAGAACAAATTATGAAAATCCTCAACCAGAATTAGTGCTAGACGGTAACCTAATGCCAATGATAGAAAAATATTTACTCGAATTTAACTCATAAAAAATTGGAAAAAACATTTAATGTTCATGATTTTTGATAAATTAGAAAAAGAATTAAAAAATATTATCAACTTAAGCGACAAACCCAAAATTATCCTGGGCCTTTCTGGAGGGCCAGACTCTGTATTCTTATTTTATTTTTTAAAAAAGCTAGCTCAAGAAAATAAAATACAGTTAATTTGCGCACATCTAGACCATGAATGGCGGAAAGAATCTAAATCTGATGTAGAGTTTTGTAAAAATCTATGTAAACAACATAAAATTAAATTTATTTCTAATACAACAAATGAATTAAATCTTAATTTAAAATTTAATGGCTCCCAAGAAGAAATCGGCAGAAAATTAAGACGTCATTTCTTTAATAAAGTTTTAAAAGAAAATAACGCAAATTATGTTGCATTAGCTCATCACCTGCAAGACCAGCAAGAAACATTCTTTTGGAGAATTATTAGAGGGACAACATTAAACGGCTTAATTGGAATGAAAAAACTACAACCTCCCTACATTCGGTCTTTATTAGATATAGAAAAAAAAGAAATCTTAAATTATTTAAATAAAAATAATATTACGTATTTAATAGACCAAACGAACGACTCTGATAAATATTTACGCAATAGGATTAGAAAATATGTAATCCCAAGCTTAGAAAAAGTCGACCCTAGATTTTCTAAGAAATTTGCTACAACTTTAAATTATCTACAAGAAGAAGAAGCTTTTATTAAAAAAATCACAGAAAATAGTTTTAATAATCTTTTTAAAAAATCTGAAGAAACATTTAATGTTATAGAACAAAAGAATTGTTCAGAAAATAAGTTTATCGGAAATCTCAAAGAATTTTTATCTTTAGATACCGTGTTACAAAAAAGAATTATTATTTATTGGTTGACAAAAGAAAAGGTAAAATTCAGCCCCAGCAATAATTTCTTACTAGAAATTTTACGATTTCTAAAAAATGAAAATGGCGGAGTTCACAAAATAGACAATAACTTCTCTATTTATAAAAAACAGAATAAATTCAAAATCACAGCTTAACGCTATTATATAGACAAAAACTTAAATAATTTATTTACTTACTCAAAAAAAGTAAAATATATAAATATATATAATGTATATTTGGTGGGGATTTTTATTGGGTAAGTAATGAATAATAAAAGAAATAAATTCAAAAAACTTTTTTTAACATCACTTCTATTACATACAGTCCTTTTCATTATTTTTATTATTTTTGGATTCAAAAAAGGTCCCAAACCTTTTCAAGTTGTTTTTCTGGAAGATAACGATTTTCCAAAAGAAGAAAAAAAACTTGTTCAAATGAAAGAACTTGCTGAATTAAAACCAAAAAAATCTATGTTCGGCGCAACAACATTTTATGACGAAATACCACAATTTACTCCAGCAATATCTCCAATTATTAGTGATAGACAAAGAATTACTAAAGAAACAAAAATAAAAAAGCAATCTGAAAAAATAACATCTAAGATAAAACCAGAAATAACAGAAAACCTGGAAGAAAAAATTAAAGGCAAAGCTCAAGAAAATATAATACATAAAGATGAACAAAAAACATCTATCGAATTTGAAGAAAAAAACAAAGACAAGTTTATAAATAAACTAGAGCAAGATCTACACACAACAACAACTTACAATATTGCAAAAAATCAAATCGATGAATTGGCAAAAACAGGCAACGATAAAATAAACCAAGAAGAAATTGATTCTGCAGAAATCTCAGAATCAACAGATATAATTCGCCAACTAGGAACCGATAGAAAAGACGCAAGCCCTGCACCAAAACCCAAAAGAAGTATTTTGCAAATAACAAGTGGTTATTTATACAATGCTAAAAACGAAGGAGAATACTGGATACGCCAATATGGTAAAAAAAATGCAATGCCAGACTTCAGTCAACTACAAGAAAAATCTTATGATGAAAAAATCGAATGGTACTTTCAACAAGAATCTGGAATTAAAACAGCACACATGTCACGAAAAGAAAGTATGCATCTAATGGATGGATATAAATGCAAACCTGCATTTTTTATATCCATTTCTAAAAACGGAAATATCAATAAAGTAAAACTAGTTAGAAGCTCCGGATCAAATAATTATGACAACTATCTTTCAAAAACGCTCAAAACGATGTCAGCTCCCCCAATACCAAAGCATCTATGCAAAAAATACAATAACAAGTATGAAAAAATATATAATATAAATAATAAATAATATTACCTTTACAAAACTACCGATAATTATTACATTTTAGGCAAAAACAAAAGAGGCGAAGTGGCAGAAGTAGTAATTGTTGGTGCAGGACTAACAGGATTAACTGCAGCATATCATCTAGAAAAAAATAATTTTTACGATTTTAAGATTTTCGAAAAAGAAAATACACCTGGTGGACTTCTACGCTCTTTTACCAAAGATGGATTTACTTTTGATTTTACAGGCCACCTTTTACACATAAGCAACCCAGATTTTTATAATTTTTTAGACGAAACTGCTGGCATCCAAAATTTTCTAGTTCAAAATAGAAGTTCTTTTATACATACAAATAATACATTCACAGACTATCCTTTTCAGACAAACCTTTATGGCCTTCCTGAAAAAATAATTTATGACGTAATCCTTGGATTTATAAATAGACAAAAAAATACTAGAAATCCAAAAAACTTTCATGAATGGGTACTAAAACATTTTGGTTCCGGTATCGGCAAACACTTTTTATTTCCATATAATCAAAAACTTTTAGCCTACAATATAAAACAAATAGAACACTCATGGACTGGAAGATTTGTACCTTCTACAAACTTAAAAAATATAATTTATGGAGCATTAAATAAAAAAAATGCAAAAACAAACCTAGGTTATAATAGCAAATTTTATTATCCAAAATTCGGCGGCATACAGTATTTAATAGATAAATTACAAAATAAAATAAAAGCTAAAATAAATACCAACTTTAAACTATTCAAAATCGATCTAAAAAATAAACTTGTTCTTTTTGAAAATGGTCATATAGAAAAATTTAAACATCTTATTTCAACAATGCCACTAAATAATTTACTTAAATGCTCAATAGATAGGACAAATACAAATTTACAAAAACAACACACAAATCTTTTATGTAATTCTGTAATAAACTTTAACTTGGGCTTTAATGCCAAAAATTTCGATACAAATTTTAAAAACAAACACTGGATATATTTTCCAGAAAAAAAATATCTTTTTTATAGACTAGGATTTTGGAATAACATATGCAAAAACTTAGCGCCAAACAATACATATTCAACATATGGTGAAGTTTCTTTTATGCCACAAACATCGAAAGAAACATTTAATGTTAAAGATCATAAACAAATAGAAAAATTAACAGAAAACTCAATTAATCAAACTATCAAATATTTAAATATTAATAAAAAAGACATATTAATAAAAAAAACATTAATACTTAAACATGCATATGTAATTTACAATACTTGGAGAAAAAAATATTTAAATACTATTCACAAAGAATTAAAAATGGAAGGAATAAATTCTATCGGAAGATTTGGAGAATGGAAATATTCTAGCATGCAAGAAGCATTTATAGATGGAAAAAATACAGCTATTAAAATATTACATAATATGAAACAAGTAAGTCCCAAAAATTTTAGCCCCAAAAAAATAGAAGGCCTTATTAAACATGAACAAGCTACAAAACGTTTACAACAATAAAAATGTGTTGGTAACTGGAGGTGCAGGCTTTATTGGTTCAAACATAGTAAAAGAGTTAGTAAAACTTAACACAAATGTCACAGTGTTAGATAATTTTTCAACCGGAAGCCTGAATAATCTCAAAGACGTGATTAATAGAATAAATATCATATATGCAGATGTAACAAACATTTTTTCATGCAAAAAAGCAGTCGCAAAAAAAGATATTGTTTTTCACCTAGCAGCATTAACTTCAGTAAACCAGTCAATCCAAAATCCTAACTTGTACTATAAAGTCAATACTCAAGGTACTAAAAATTTACTGGAAGCATGTCGGCTTTGTAAGAACAAGATAAAATTTATATTTTCATCTTCAGCTTCTGTTTATGGAACAAAAAATACACTTTGCTCAGAAGATGACACTCCAAATCCACAATCACCGTATGCTAAAAGCAAACTGGATAGTGAATTTTTATGCAAAAAATATAATCAAAAATATAATCTTAATACTGGAATTTTACGGTATTTTAACGTGTATGGAAAAAATCAAAATCCAAACGGAGAATATGCTGCGGTTGTTGCAAAATTTAAATATAATTTAATTAATAATTTACCAATTACAATATTCGGTGATGGTAAACAAACTAGAGATTTCATACATGTAGATGATGTTGCCATGGCAAATATCTTACTAGCAACAAAAGAAGAAATGAACGGTGAAATCATAAATGTTGCATCTGGACAAAGTATAAATTTACTAAAATTAATTTCAAAATTAGAAACAGAACTAAATAAAAAAACTACAAAAATAGAATTTCAACCAGCAAAAGTTGGTGATATAAAAAATTCAAAAGCAAATTGCCAAAAATATAAAAATTTAAGGTTTGATTTTCCCTTTTAAACCGTTATAATCTTAGTAAATCTTAGTCTGCGGGACTAAAGAAATTTATATGAATATTCAGAGGATAAAAACATGACAAAAAAAGATTATTACGAGATTTTGGGCGTATCAAAAGGTGCATCTAAAGACGAAATTAAAAAATCATACAGAAAAATAGCTTTAAAATACCATCCTGACAAAAACCCAGACAATAAGGAAGCAGAAAATAAATTTAAAGAAGCATCAGAAGCCTACGAAGTTTTATCCAACGAACAAAAAAGAACAAAATACGATCAATTCGGCCACTCTGGCATGCAAGGCGGCTCAGACTTCCATGAATATGCAGATTTTGGAGATATTTTTTCAAATTTTGGAGATATCTTCTCGGATCTTTTTGGAGCAGGACAAGCCAGACAAACAAGAAGTAAATCCGGCATAACACCTCAAAGGGGACATGATCTTTCTTTTAACGTAGAAATTTCATTAAAAGAATCTTATCTCGGTGTAAAAAAAGGTATTTATATATCTCACTACGTAAGTTGTACTACATGCAATAATTCTGGCTGTACGGCGGGTACAAAACCCGAAAGGTGTATATCATGCCACGGAACCGGTGCAGTAAATTACAGACAAGGTTTCTTTTCATTTTCTCAACCATGTAACAAGTGTGGGGGCCAAGGCTTTATAATAAAGACTCCATGTCCAAAATGTAAGGGGCAATCTCGAACACGAACAAGAGAGACTATAACCGTAAATATACCCGCTGGAGTTTATAACAACGCAGAACTTAGAGTAAAATCAAAAGGTGATGCAGGCGTTTATGGCGGAAGCTCTGGAGATCTTTACATAAACTTAAGCGTAAAACCTAATAAAATATTTTGGAGAAAAAATAACAATCTTGTAACAAATCTAAATTTAACATATCCACAACTAGTTCTTGGTTGCCAAGTAGATATCGAAAATATCGATAGCCAAACTCATACAATAAAAATTCATAAGGGTTGCCAAATAGATGAAGATGTCGTTCTTCCAGGAAAAGGCTTTGCAATACCAGGTAGCTTAGCTCGAGGAAATTTAATTGTTATTACAAAATGCCATATACCAAAAAAATTACCATCAAAAGCAAAAGAACTTTTATTAGAGTATGCAGACAAAATAGGTAACAATGTCGAAAGCAACTCTGAATCGGGAATATCAGGTTTTTTTAAAAAATTTTTAGGATAAATTAAATTTATATTATTTTTTTTGTTTTAAAAAATAATATATTTGTTAAAATCTTTTAACATGTAAAGTTTTTAGTTGTGGTTATTTTGAAAGGAATTTGTATGAAGAAGTTTTTAAAACTTATTGCATTTTGTTTATTATTTTCTGTAAGTGCAAACGCTGTAAGCAAAATTACATTAGAAAAACTCGAAAATATTGTACGAAAACTTGAAGATTTGAACAATAATCCTGAAAATCCCGAAAATATAAATAATAAAATAAAAAATATCGAAACAGAATTTGAACTACTACAAAAAGAAGATCCAAATTTAGAAAACAATGAACTTTCTGAAAAAACAAAAGTTTTAATTGAAACCGTAAAATCTTTTAATGCAGCAGAAAAAAAAGCTTTCTTAAAAAAATATAAAAAAGAAATTGCTGTTTTAACTGCATTAGTCGCTGCAAGTGCAGCTGGTGGATTTGCTTTAAAGAAAGCATCAGCTAAGCAAGCTGCAAAAGAATTAGATAGAATAGAAAACAAAGAAGAATCTAATCGATTTATGAAATGGGCTTCAAAACATGCTAAATTTCTAAAAAAAGAAAAGAAAGAAGAAAAAGAAAAAGTTGAAGAGATCGTAGAAAATTCAGAAAGCAATATCGAAGAGACGCCAATAAGAATAAGCCGATTGGATCGATTTTGGAATTTTGTTACTCGAGCTAAAATAGCAAATTCAGAAAGCGATATCGAAGAAGCACCAATAAAAACAGGCCTATTGGATCGATTTTGGAATTTTGTTTCTCGAGCTAAATCTGAAACATCTGATTCTAGTGAATTATCTGATTCTTTCGACAATTAATATAATCAATAATATTAAAGAGGATGCTAAGCAACTGCTGCTTAGCATCCTCTTTTTTGTTTATAAAAACTATACAACCAAAACTTTTAAAAATTCTTCTAAAGAAGTATCTCCTGAATAAACTTTCTCTAAAGCATCAGCCTCTATAAATTTCATATTTCTTTGTAATAGCTTTTTTTTAATTTGTGCAAAATCAGATTTTTTAGAAATTAAATCTCGAAGTTCATCATCTACTTTTAACAATTCGAAAACACCTAAGCGCCCCTTATAACCAAGATTAAAACAGTGATTACAACCACACGGTCTATTAATTTCACTCAAATTAATATTTTCTAAATTAATATTTTTATTTTTAATATATTCCATTTCTTGATCTGTAATAGCATCTTGAGATTTACAATTATTACAAAGTTTACGAACCAATCTTTGAGATAAAACACCAGACAATGCCGCATTAATTAAATAAGGGTCAACGCCCATATTAACTAATCTTGTAATAGAACTAACTGTATCATTGGTGTGTAAAGTACTAAAAACCAAATGCCCCGTTAACGCTGCTTCTATAGCAATTTTGGCTGTCTCCTTATCTCGTATTTCTCCAACCATTATAATATCCGGATCTTGTCGTAAAATAGAACGTAAACCTTTTGGAAAAGTAAAACCGGACTTTTCATTTATCTGACTTTGAACAACACCATCGATGTTATACTCAACAGGATCTTCCATTGTAACAATATTTTTCTGGCCATTATTAAGATATGACAATATAGAATACAAAGTCGTCGTTTTACCAGAGCCAGTTGGCCCTGTTATTAAAAAAAATCCATGAGGCCGCCCGACTAAATCTTGCAAACAAGAAACCATTTTTGAATTCATACCAAGATTATCTAGGCTAATTTTATTTTTAGAAGCATCAAGTATGCGTATAACCATCTTTTCGCCATAAATAGTTGGAAATGTAGAAATACGCATATCAACCAAATTATGATCCGACGGTCCCCTAAAAACATTTGCCAAAATTTTGCCATCTTGAGGCATACGCTTTTCAGCAATATCTAAACCTGACAAGATTTTCAATCTCGAAATAATAGACATACCTATATCAGAATCTATAGAATCTTGATCATACAAAACACCATCAATCCTATAACGAACTCTTAGATTTTCTTGATTCTGTTCTAAATGAAGATCTGATGCATTATAATCTACACCAATAAATAAAAGGGAATCCACCAAATCTATTACTTGATCATTGGGAATTCCCTTTTTTAATTTTTCTTCTTTAGAAAAAAGACTATAAACAAACTCTCTCTCTGCCTTTTTTTCCGCCACTATTAATTTATCCTAATTTATATCCAATTAAAAAACCAACAGTACAAGAAACAAAAGTCACCAAATTTTGCTTAATCCACTCAAAAGCAGTATTCAAAAGCATTCCAAAATCTGATGTTGGATCAAGGCCTAAAAGAAGGTTTAAAGCAGTCCAATCTATAGCTAAAACATTTTTATACTCAAAAACCAAAACTATTACCATTGCAAATAAAATAGTAAAAAAAACAAATTTAAAATATTTTTTAAATAAAAATCCAATAGCAAAGCCTAAACCAAAATATACTGCAGCCTGAACAGCCTGAGAAGACGATCCTCCAATTTGTTCCGACCATTTTTTTATATCAACAGCCTCCCAAATAGACTTAATCCAATTTATAAAACTTTCGAATCTTCCCGGAGCAATGGTATCTTGCATATTCTACTCCCCGATATAAAATAAAAAATCAAACTTAACAAAAATAAACCTAACAAAAATAAATAACAAAAAACCAGATTAATAGAAAATATTTTAAATACTATATTTAAATCTATAAAAAAATAAAAATTTTACATAAAAAAAATTGCAGGTCAACAAAAGTTTCCTGCAATTTTTTTACCTAAAATTAAAAAATTTAGTCGCTTAATTAACGAACTAAATCTTTTAATTTTTTTCCTGGCTTAAACTTAGGAACATTCTTTGAAGGAATTTGCATTTTTTTGCCAGTAGCAGGATTAATACCTGTTCTAGCTTTTCTCTTCATTACAGAAAACGTTCCAAAGCCTGTTAAAACAACATTTTTTTTCTTTTTTAAAGATTTTCCTACTGATTCTATAAATGCTTCTAAAACATCTTTACAAGCGGTTTTAGACAACTTTGTTGTTTTTGCCATCATATCTATCAAAGCGGCTTTATTCATACATAACTCCTAAAATTCTGGCATGATTTCTAATTAGTCAACACAAACACACAAACAACACAAACTTTTTATAAGCATATCTACGATGTATATTGACATGATTTTTCTTTGTCAAGAAATTGCATAAATAATCGCTACGCCAATCGTAGCTTAATCAAATTTCTATTAGCCCTACTTCGCTCTAAAGAACTACGAAGAGCACACGGCAGAATAAACTCCGCTACTTCATCCCAAGTAATTTACTTGTAAATCATATCGAGGGAGCGAAGTATGGTGCCGAGGGCCGGACTCGAACCGGCACAGGTTTAAAACCCGAGGGATTTTAAGTCCCTTGCGTCTACCAATTCCGCCACCCCGGCATATAATAACCGTTATAATTATGTACAATTTTTAAATATTAGCAACATTTTTTTGTTTTATTTTTTAGAAAAAAAATTTTAGTGAATATTTTAAATTGAAGAAATGGCCGTGCCATACGACTTGTCCTACGAAGCCACGTGGGGCGTAGTAGGAAGCCTTGGCGAAGTATGGAGGCGGCACCCGGAATTGAACCGGGGATAGCGGTTTTGCAGACCGCGGCCTTACCACTTGGCTATGCCGCCACAACATTATTCTATCAAAGATCCAATTAAGTTTGTAGCTCTTGCAGAGTTTATCTTAATATTAACAAATGTGTCAATTTTTGCGAGATCACCATCAAACAAAATTGTATGATTCCCCGCAGACCGAGCTAAAAGCATGCCATTTACAGCTTCTTTTTCAACTAAACATTTTAAAATACAACCAACATAGTTTTCGTTATTTGCTCTTGAAATATCTACCTGAATTTTTTGCAGAATAGCTAATCGGGATTGCTTTTGCTCATATGACAAATTATCTTTTAACATTGCAGCTTTTGTAAATTTTCTAGGCGAATAAATAAATGAAAATATATTATCAAATTTTATTTTTTTAATAACCTCTAAAGTTTGCTCAAAATCTTGGTCAGTCTCCCCAGGAAAACCAACTATTATATCTGTAGAAATAGTTGCATCCGGCAAATAATTTCTAATCCAATCCACTTGTTTTAAATATTTTTCTAGAGTATAAGATCTATTCATAGCCTTTAAAATTTTATTCGAGCCAGACTGCAACGGATGATGTACAAATCCACAAACTTTCTCTTTATATTTAGCCATTACTTTTATGACATCTAAAGTCATATCTTTTGGATGAGAACTTACAAAGCGCACCCAAAAATCACCTTCTAATTTTGCAACAGCTTCTAGCAGCTGAGCAAAATTTAAATTAGTTTCAGGACATTTATAAGAATTTACATTCTGACCTAATAGAAATATTTCTTTTGTGCCCAAAGCAATATCTTGTTTTATTTTTTCTAAAATTTCTTTTGAACTATAACTAATTTCACTACCTCTAGTAAACGGCACAATGCAATAGGTACAAAAATTGTTACATCCGGTCATAATATTTATAAAAGACTGCGTACTATGCCTCGTCTCTCTTCTAACTCCACCAAGCTTAAAATTATTTTTATCTTGATTGTCTAAAAAATCTTTTTTATTCGGGACCAAAAGACTCTTGCTAGTTTGCATAGATAAAACTATATCAATAAGCTTATCTCTCAAAACGTTTTTATCATCTCGCGAACCACTAACAAATGTAATAAATCCAAATCTTACATAAAAATCTTTCTTTTTATAACTAGCCACACAACCTATAACTATAATTTTTAATAAACTATTTCGTTTTTGCAATTTAGCTAACCTGCCAAGATATGAATATATTTTTTGCTCAGACTTTTCCCTTATTGCACAAGTATTAATAATAATTAGATCAGCCAATTTTTCTGAATAAACTTGTTTACAATCCAAATTTACTAAAAAATTTGCTACAGCTTGTGAATCAGCAACGTTTGCCTGGCAACCATATGTTTTTATAAAGAAATTAATCATATTGAAAACCTAGTATTAATTTTAGTTAAAGATAGATATTATTATAAATAAAAGAAAAAAAAGGTTAAATGGGTAAAGACTCATAATTTAAAATCAATAAAATCATCAATATCAGATAATCCATTTAATCCATTTGCAGCTTCAAAAATAAAGATTGTACGCTCTTCAGATAAATTTAGATAGGCCTTTAGGTTAAATCCTTTAAAAAAATATTCATCCAGCTTTAATTTTTCAGAAATTTCTTTTAAATGCCTATAAAACACAATTAAAGCAACAACATAAAAACTATTTTCCCGTGTTAATTTATTTTTACATCTTTTTAAAATTAAGTTTTCAATTGATAGATAAATTAAATCATCAAAAAAAATTTTTCCAAGTAATACTTTTCCCAAATTATTAAAAAAAATAGTACAGAAATATTTAAATTCACAAGAAACATTAGAAATCCCTTCAGAATCACTTCCAATAATTTCTCTAATTTTCTTTAAAGAAACCTGTTCTTTTTTATCAAAGCATTTAATTATTTTATCACTAATCTCGTAAGAAATATTTTTAATAGATTGCATACAAAAAGAAGAATCGAAATATAAAAACATGGAAGGCAAAATATATATTAATAAAATTATTAATTTTTTATTCAATGAAAAACTCATAATTTTACAAAATAACATAAACTTTATAGATTAATTACCTAGTTACACATTTTACTTTGACAACGAATTTAAAATTCTGGCACGACAAGAAAAGGCTCTTCCTTAAATAAACTCTTTCAAATGTTTTGCATAAATATCTTTACCTAACGTTGTTGCAGGAAAAAGATATTCCACTAAACCATATTTACGAGCTTCAGAATTAAATCTCCAATACATTGAATACCAAATAGAATTAAATCTTCTATCTTCATTCAAGCAGGAATAAATTTCCGGATATTTTTCAATATAACGGTTTACAATATAATTAATACACTCACCAACTATATTTTCAATATCTTTAAAATTTCCCTGTTCTTCAAAATTTTTAAGTTCTTCTACAACAAGTCCACAAAAAATTCTAAAATATAGATCACTTTTTATATCTCGTTCACCATCGCTATCTGCAATCTCTTTTATAAAGCCATATGAATCTTGTAAACAAGAAACAGTAGTCAAACTAGGAACAGAAGAAGACCCAGCAAAAGATTTTTCTCTCAAAGAAGTAAAAGAAGTATTTACTAAAAATACAATACTAACCAACAATGTTAAGCTTTTCTTAGATATTATCCACACAAAAATCTCCTTAACAAAATTATTATCATAAAAAAATTAAACTACGACAAAGTAAGTTTAGATAAATTTAAAAGAAATAAAAGCTACAAATTATATTTTTATCATTGCTAAAAAAATATGGCTAAGAAACATCAATCAAAAACAATGTTCCAATTAACAAAACAAATATCTTTTTTTATTTAAAATCTTCAGAAAAACCTCACATTTTTAATATTTTCAACTATTTTATACAATATAATTTGCCTCAAAACATACACATATTACAAATGGTAATAAGCTAAATGGCCTATAAACATATCTTTTTTGCAAAAATAATCAATCTTTTTATAATAATTATCTGATCCAATCCAATTAAGAAATAAATTCAAGAAATTCAGTTTTAATAAATAGGTGAAAAATGGCAATACAAGCAGGTCTAGTTGGCCTTCCAAATGTTGGAAAATCTACTCTTTTTAATGCGTTAACAAAATCCGGAATACCATCGGAAAATTATCCTTTCTGTACTATAGACCCACACGTTGCAATTACGAATGTTCCAGATAAAAGATTAGATAAACTTTCCGAAATATTTAGTTCACAAAAAATAATACCTGCGACAGTACAATTTTGCGATATCGCAGGCCTTGTAAAAGGTGCATCCAAAGGCGAAGGTTTAGGCAACCAATTTTTATCTAATATTATGGGCGTCGATTTAATAATTCACGTTTTGCGTTGCTTTGAAGACAAAAATGTAACACATGTGCATGACAACATAGATCCGATGGATGATTTTGAAGTAATAACATCCGAGCTTATGTTAAAAGATTTAGAGTCGTTAGAAAAACGTGAAGAAAAAATAAACTTATTATTAAAAACCGCCAAAAATAAAAGCTTTACACCAAATCAAATAAAAGAACTTGAAGAAGAGCTAGAATTTGTCTCAAAAATAAAAAACTTTATAAACTCTGGAAACTTTTATTCTGTTCAAAACATAGTAAAAGAATCTTCAAAAAATAATATAAAAACTGTAGATCTTTTAAGTGCAAAAAACTTTATAATAGTTGCCAATATATCCGAAGACGATTTACAAAATAAAAACTACTTAAATAGTGAACATTATAAAAAACTTGTAAACAAATTTGGCGAACAAAAAGTTATTGCAATTTCCGCTAAAATAGAAGCCGAATTGGCGCAACTAGAAAAAGACGAAAAAAATGAAATGCTAGAGGCTCTAGAAATAGATGAATCTGGTTTAGACAAAGTTATTAGAGGTACATACAAAAATCTTGGTCTTATAACATTTTTTACATGCGGACCAAAGGAAGCCCATGCATGGAGCATTAGAGAAAACACTAAAGCACCACAAGCTGCTGGAGAAATTCATTCTGATTTAGAACGAGGTTTTATATGCGCTGTTGTTTATAATTATGATGATATAATTCAAGCTGGTAGCGAGGCTAAGCTTAGGGATATTGGTAAAATTAAAACTGAAGGTAAAGATTATATTGTACAAGATGGTGATATAGTTTTAATTCGATTTAACGTTTAATATATATTTTATACTTTCTTTAAAAATTTAATTCTTCCCAAAGAGCTAAATTTTTATTTAGCTCTTTTTCAAGTTTATTTAAAATATATAAAGTTTGATCGTAATCCTTTGAACCATACTCTAAGCTTTCAAACTTTTTAGTTAAAAGCTCTAACTCAACTTCTTGTTTTGATATTTTAGTCTCTAAGCGCCTAATAAGTTTTCTTTTTTCATAATCGTTTTCTTTGAGTTTTGTTTTATGACAAATATCCTTAGCTTTAGATTCTATAATTTCTGCATCTTGCAAAACTTCTTTCTGCGCATTTTTTTGAACCAAAAAAGAATCGTAATTACCTTTATACTTATAAGCTGAATCTTCTTTTAGTTCTATAATAGAAGTTGCAAGATTATTTAAAAAATCTCTATCGTGAGAAACAAATAAAACAGTTCCATCATATTTTTTAAGAACATTTAACAAAACATCTTTAGATTCTATATCAAGGTGATTTGTAGGCTCATCTAATAATAAAAAATTTGCATTTTGTAGCAAAACTTTTATCATTGCAACACGATTTTTTTCACCACCACTCAAAACACTTACTCTTTTGTCAACATCATCACCACTAAAAAGAAATGCTCCGAGAAGCCCACGAACTCTCTGTCTTTGCTCCGATGTTTTGCAAGCAGATTCTACCTCTTTAATTAAATCATTTTTTAAATTTAAAGATTTATTTTGATCTTGTTCAAAAAAAGCAGTTTTTACATTATGACCAAGCTCAAAAGAACCTGCATTACTTTTCAATTTATTCATAATAATGTTGAGCACCGTTGATTTACCCTGGCCATTGGGTGCTACAATAGCAACCATTTCACCACGCTCAATTTCAAACGAAATATCTTTAAATATTTTTTTATCAGCAAAACTTTTTGATAATTTTTTCACAGTTAAAACAATTTTTCCGGTTCGCACTACTTTAGGTAAGCTAAAACGCATTATCTGTGATTTAGGTTCTAGCTTTACCATCTCTATTTTGTCTAAAGCCTTTAGCCTACTTTGAACCATTTTCGCTTTTGTAGCGGACGCCCTAAATCTATCGATTAACTCTCGTTCTTTTTTTAAAAACTTTTGTTGTTCCACAAATTTCTTTTCCAAAAGTTCTTGATTATGTTTTTTCTGTTCTAGATATTTAGAATAATTACCTGTAAAAATATTTATATGACCTAAGCTTACCTCATAAATTTGATTACAAAGTTTATCTAAAAAATATCTATCGTGGCAAACCAACATAAAACCAAAGCCGGAAGAAGCATTTAATGTTTGGGATCTTTTTAAAAAATCCAAAAACCAATCTTTTGCAACCAAATCCAAATGGTTTGTAGGTTCATCAAATAAATAAAAGTCAGCTTTTTGTAATAAAAGTTTTGCCAAAACCAACCGCATTTTCCAACCAACAGAAAGAGTTTGTACAGGATCTGTAAATTGTTGTTCGCGAAACCCAAGCCCCAATAAAATATTTTTTGCTTCTGTTATTTTTTTTTCAAATTCTAATTCTTGCAAATTGATTTGTAACAAAGAATATCTCTCTAAATCTTCTACACTGCTATCATCTAATTTTTTTTCTAAAGAATTATACTCTTCTACTAAATCACCTAAATTACCTAACATTATTTTATAGATATTAAGAGCTTCTCTAAAAATAGTCTTCTCTGATAGAAGGATTACGTTTTGTGGTAAATATGCAACCTTTTTGTCGCCCTGGATATTAATTTGACCAGAGTCATACTCCTGTTGCCCTGCAATAATTTTTAGCAATGTCGTTTTTCCAGAGCCATTTCTACCAACAAGACCAATTCTTTGATTTGAATTAACTGTAAAAGAAATATTATCAAAAATGGCACATTGCCCAAAATTTAAGCTTAAATTTTTTACTATAAACATAATTCTCTTAAAATTTTAATTATAAATAAATGATAATTAAGTTTAACACAAGAAATGTATTAATGCATAAGCTCAACAATAACAAAACAATTAACTTCAACAATCCCATTTAAAGCAATATTCCAAGAAACACTTACTATTTAAGTTTATATAGCCATTCTTAATCTTTTGTGTTTTACTAAATTGTAATAAAAACACGATTAATTCATCAAATCATCAGGGAAAACCCGATTCTAAAATATATCTACATCAATATATTTATTTTAGCTAAAGAAAGAGAACAATATGCCAGAAAACAAAATCGGATTAAAAACAGCTGTTGTAATTGGTATCAATGCAATGATCGGCTCCGGAATTTTAACAATTCCAACAATGCTTTCTAATGCTGCCGGCCCCGCTGGAATAATAAGTATGATATTAGGAATAATATTGGTTTTGAGCATTGCATTATCTTTTGGAAGATTAACAAAGTACTATTCTGCAACAGGATGGAGTTATAATTATCCATCAAAATGGGCAGGACATAAAACAGGAATTCTTTCAGCATTCTTTTACTTGTTCGGAATAATTGTTGGAATGGGATTTGTTGTACAACAATCTGGTATCTGGGTCAACAAAATCTTTCCAAGTGTAAACCCAAGTATTCTTGGAATTATTGTAATTTTTATTTTAACACTGCTTGTTTTAGCAGGAGCAAAAACTTCTTCCTGGGCACAATATTTAATAGTACTTTTTGTTCTAATTCCATTAATTGCGACATCTATTTTTTGTTGGTCAAATTTTGATATACATCTTACAACACCGTTTATGCCAAATGGTCTTAGCTCCGTATTTAACTCTTTAACAATTGCTTTATTTGCAATGTTTGGATTTGAAAGCATTGCTTCACTTTATCCTATTGTAGAAAATCCAGAAAAAAATGTTTCTAAGGCCTTTATCTATTCAATCGCAATAGTTGGTCTAGCATATATATTGTTTTCTTACGGGGTATTATTTTCTATCCCATCAGAACATTTTGCACAAGGATTAAGCGAACCGATCTCTTCTGTTTTAGCAAGATACTTTCCACAAGCAAAATATCTATATCTTTTTATTTTTGTTAGCGCTCTAGCCGGAATTATTGGAACAATCCACTCCATGTTATGGTCAGTAAGCGAACTTTTTACAGATGTTTTAAAACTAACAAAATTAAAATTTATACAAAAATTAATTAAAAAAAATATTTGGAACTTTAAAGTTGCGGTCATTATTACAGCACTATTAATGACAATTGCAGCAATTTTTGTTGAAGGTTTCTTTTTAGTTTCTATGACCTCTTTGTTTATTGTTTCTTCATATATTTTATCCATAATGCTTCTATTATTTGAAAAAGCTGAATGGAAATCTAGACATAATTACATAACACTCATTGGACTTTTCGGTGGAGGAATTTTAATATATTTTGCTTTTAAAAGTTCATTAAACACTCTTTTAAACTTAATTATGTAAGAAATAATTTTACTTCGATTTTTCAGCCAAATCTAAATAAAGGTCTAACGATTTATCTACTACATTAAAAATAATTTGATAATAATCTGAATAATCACCAGACATTTCTGCTTTAGAAATAGACCTTATATAAGCAAGCTTATCCTCAACTTTTATTATTGCAGGAGGAAATCCAGACTGCATTAAAATCAAATCCATAAGTAGTCTTGCGCTTCGACCATTTCCATCAACAAAAGGGTGGATCATAACCAATTTTATGTGAGCATCAGCTGCAATTTTAACAGGATGTTCTTTTGTACAATGCAACCATTTAATAAAATCATCCATCAATTCTGGTACTTTTATAGGCTCTGGTAGCACAGAATCGGAACCCGCTATTTTTACTGCTATTTTTCGCAATTTACCTGCATTTTTATCATCTATTTGTTTTAAAATTAAATAGTGAAAATTTAAAAAATCTTTTAAATTTATATCTTGAATTTTTTTACCTACAAATTTTTTTATATAATCAATAGCAAAAGCTAGATTTTTAGCTTCCAAATGCTCACGAATACTCTTGCCTCCAATAGTAATTCCTTTTTCAACAACAAGTGTAGTTTCTTGTTTCGTTAAAGTATTACCCTCAATGGCGTTCGAATTATAAGTTGATTCTATCTTAAACCAATCATCCAAATTCTTTACAAGCTCTTTTGATAAAGGCCTAAGACTATCTAATTTATTTTTTTTATTATCAATAATTTCTAATAGTTTACCCATGGTATTACCTCGTTTATTCGTCACAACTTACATAAATTTATTTAATAACTGGATACTGAAACAAGTTCAGCATGACAATTGAAATACCAAGTCCTCTTGTCATTCTGAACTTGTTTCAGAATCTAGTCTATATTATTCATTTATTATTTTTAAACGCCAATACCACGTTTTTTAATACTCTTTTGCGAAAAAAATAATCTTTTATTTTGCTCAAAAGCTTCCCGCTGTAATAAACTATAAAAAAATTCACGGTCTGGACCCTTTACAACTGCAGCTTCATGCGCATAAGCCAAAGTTACAGGATAACCTAAACCCTTTTTTATTTGGTCTAAAGCAACCGCGGACAAAAAATCTAACATATCTTTATCTTGCGCAATATAGGCGAAAGTTTCTATACGCACAACTTCTACATCTGCATTTAAATAAAAAAAACATGGCTTTAGATGTTCTGGATAACTCTTTGTAATTTTTGAATTACTAAAAAAAATATTACTACGTTCATTTATATTTAAATAAGTTTTTGCTATTCGTGTATCTATTAAATTATCTACAGCCTTACATGGAAAATCACTATAAACTCTGTGACAAGAAATACATTCTGCAAAATCAAACCGACATAAACCTAGCTTTATTAAATTTACAAGCTCTTTGCTTTTAGGAAAACTTATAAAACCAGCTATTATTTTTTTATTCTCATAAAATTTTTGCAAAATATTTAAGTATGAATTCAAGAACAAATCTTTAATTTCTTCTGGTTTAGATTCTAAAAACCAAAAAATTACCGTACCATCTACAAACGCAATATCTATATTTTCTTCTAAAGTTAATTTTAGCAAATTTAATAATTCAAGTTCCTCTCTCTTTAAATCTACAATATCATTAGAAAAATTTATCTTATTATTTTGATCTAAAAAATCTTGAATTATAAAAAGAGTTGGCTCTGAATTTATTTTTACAGAACTATTTTCGTCGGAAGAAACATTTAATCTTGAAGAAACATTTAATATTTTTGAATATTTTATCTGACAACTACCAATATTTATTAAAAAACAACCTGAATTAGAAATATTTCGGTCTGGATATATCTGAGAACCATCTACAGATAGTATAGAATAATCATTTTTTTGAATTGGAATTTTAAATTTATCAGACAAATTACCAGCCCACGATGGAACCAAAAAACTTGCGTTAGAATTTTCTACTTTAGCTTTAAATTTAGAATCTACAGAAATACTTTGCCATTTTTCCTGAGCTATACTTGACTGCTCTGTAAAATTATTAAAAAGCTTATCTGCATTTTTTTTTAGTTGTAAAAAAAGACTATTTTTATTTAACATAAAATTCTTAGTTTTTATAAATTAACAAATCCAAGCATTAAACCTAGCTTAAATAAATATAAAAAAAAATAGAAATAGAAAAAGCCCTTAAAAAATATGGGCTTTTTCACTTTTTAAATATAAAGCTATCTTTTACATTTAAAAATCTTTACCAAAAGATAAATCTGCTAATTCTTGATAAAGCTCTTCATCTTCTTTTAATTTCTCAGGCAATTCCATCTTTTCCTCTTTTTCTACATCATCAGATTCTTCATCATCTGGCAAATCCAAAATCATTTTTTCATCATCAATAATCTTCTCTTCATCTTTTGGCTCTTCTGCAATAACTTCTTCTATTATTTCAACTTCAGGCTCTTCAACATCTTCTGTTATTTCAACTTCAGGTTCTTCAATCTCTTGCTCTTCAATCTCTTGCTCTTCAAACTCCTGCTCTTCAACCTCTTGCTCTTCAAACTCCTGAGCTACAGGCTCAACAACAATCTTTTCTTCTATTATTTCAACTTCAGGTTCTTCAACTTTTTCTATAACTTCTTCGACAACCGGCTCTGCAACCTCTTGCTCTTCAACCCCTTGCTCTTCAACCGTTGATTCAAAAACACTTGGCTCTTCAACATCTTCTGTTACAACTTCAGCTACGGGCTCAACAACAATCTTTTCTTCTATTATTTCAACTTCAGGTTCTTCAACATCTTCTGTTACAACTTCAGCAACAGGCTCTACAACCTCTTGCTCTTCAACCTCAGGTTCTTCAACTTTTTCTATAACCTCTGTTACAACCTCAGCAACAGGCTCAGCTTTAATCTCTTCTTCAACAGCCGGCTCAACTACCGACGCCGTTAATTCCGAATCCGAAAATTCGGAACCTAAATCAAAACCGGCTTCTGAATTTATAAAAGCTATAAATAATATTTGCACTATTATTAATAATAGATAAATTCTTTTATTCATATTCCCCCCACAGAAATACTACTTTTTTAATATATTTAACATATTTTCTATATAACAACTCTAGTATATTACAACTGGAAATTATTTTTCAATAAAAATCTAAATATCTCAAATATATCTGAATATAACAAGATAAAATTAATTAAAATTTATATTTATAAAAGAAAAATGATAAAATTTACAGATAAAAATTGCGAATAATCTTGGTCCTTCCCAAGATTATTCGCAATAACGAAGCATTATAAAAATGTAGCCCCCTCAAACTCTCCATTATTATTCCCTAAACATTTCCCCTTATAAACTCAATATAAAATTTATAAACAACTTAATGCAATTTTTTTTCAAAATTCTAGTTTTTGCCTTCAAAAATGGGATTAAAATCTAATAATTTAAAAAAACAGGGGATTTTCCTTTATAATTACCCATTTTATACTTAATTCTGTATATCAAATGTTTATATCTATCATCATTTATATTCGAATCTTCTAAAGATTTAATAAGTATAGCAATAGAAGCATAAATGAAACAATCTGAGAAATATCTAAATTCATCGCCCAATAAATTCCAACATTTTGTTAAAACAAAAGAAATAAAATCAATTGAAACATCAAGATCATTTTCAACAAGAATAGCCATAAAAAGTATGGCTGAAGAAAATGAATAACCAAGCGACAGATCCCAATTCTTAGGCAAATCAAAAGGCGGTGTTAAAATACCGTTTTATTATATTACGTCCTCATTAAAACAACAAACGCCGGTGCTGACTCTGTTAGAGCGAAGTAAAAATTATTCTGTAAAATTTTTACTTCTAAAAATAAAAAACTGAAGACAAAAGATAAAATAAACAACAACTCCCCTTAAACTATTTAAATAAGTTTGTTGTGGTAACCCTAAACAAAAAGCGGCAATAACTTCTATAAAATCACCCATTCCCATAATGGTCAGCAATCCAAAACTCAATCCTTGCACAGAGCTACTTTTGTAATTTTTAAAAATTTGAGGAATTTGATGAACAGCCCAAATTGTTGCCATAAGCCAACCTAAAAGATTTCCAATAAACATAGGATTTTTCACAGCAAAGGGGGTTAATATTAAAAAAAACAAAATGAAACTAATTAAAAAAAATAATTTTAATTTTACTTCTTTCTTATCTGAATAATAAAACCTCTGCAAAATTAAAATTAAAACTAAAATAAAGCCTGAAGGTATAAAAATTTTATGGGCCAATGTTAAATCTAAGCAAAAAACATAAAAAATATATGCCATATATGCATAAAAATAACCAATAAACAAAAAGTCACTTAAACCCTTAGTCGATTTAAGCTTAAAATTTAATCTAATTTGAGGTAAAATACCTAAAAAAAATATCGTTTGAGATATCCAAGGAAACAACAATTTTAAATTCATAATCTATCCAATATTATTTATACCTAAGTCTTTATCTCGCATTCCAAGATACCAAATCAAACATCACAGGTTCGGTAATTATCGATACTATCGTAACATTAAGCTATATGCCCTAAGAGGTATTGCGTCAGATTCCCCTTTTCCACTGCCACTAGAAATATCTTTTTCTAATATGTTCAATGTAGATATACATACTTTTTATTAAGCCTAAACCCTAATTTTAATAAATTTTTTTCTAAATCAAAAGCATGAGTTGCCCCAATAATTATAATTAACTATTTAACCCAATATCACTATCACCATTTTACAATTAAGCCGAGCTTTAACGCTCGGCTTAATTGTAAAAATTATCTAAACTTTATTTACTTTTATTATAATTCAAAACAAATTCAGCCAAAAGCCTTACGCCAGCGCCAGTAGCACCCTTGCCCAAATAACTTATACCAGGAACACCATCTGCAGTTCCAGCAATATCTAAATGTGCATATTTTGACTTATCAACAAAGTTTTTCAAAAACCAAGCAGCTGTAATAGTTCCAGCTTTATATTTTGAAGAACCTGTGTTTGCAATATCAGCAACATCAGATTTAATAGCATCTTTAAAATCATCATCTAAAGGTAACGGCCAAACCCTATCACCAGTCTCAAGGCCAACAGTCTGTAACTTTGCACCAATATCTTCATTCTTTGTCATAAGCCCTGTAAAAAAAGGTCCAAGAGCATAAAGACATGCACCGGTCAACGTTGCCGCATCAATAATAACTTCCGGATTATAAAATTTTTCTGCATAAGAAAGTGCATCAGCCAAAATTAATCTACCTTCCGCATCTGTATTTTTTATTTCTGCAGTTTTGCCATTTAAAAATGTAATAATGTCATCTTGTTTACAAGCTTTACCACTTGGCATATTTTCTACCAACGGTGTAATTGCAACAACTTTAACATTTGGTTTTAGTTGAGCAATAATTTTCATAGCACCAAAAACAGCCGCAGAACCACACATATCATATTTCATGCCGGTCATATATTCTGCAGGCTTTAAACTTATTCCACCGGAATCAAATGTTACACCTTTACCAACAAGAGCAACTGTTGGAACATCTTTTTTATCAAAACCATATTCTAAAATAACAAATTGAGGTTCCTCTTCTGAACCAGCACTTACGGCTAAAAAACCACCCATGCCTAGCTTTAAAGCTTCTTTGCGACCTAAAACTTTACATTCAAGATCATGTTCATCTGCCATAGCTTTTGCTTCTTGAGCTAGAGCTTTTGGTGTTAAATAGTTTGGAGGCAAATCAGCTAAATTTCTTGTAAAATTTGTTGCATTACCAATTACAATACCTTCTTGTAAACCAAGAACATACGTTTGTTCGTTCTCTTCTCCTGGATAAATTAAAAGACTATTCGTAAAACCAGCTTTTTCTAATTTATCTGTTTTGAATTTTATAAATTCATAATCTGCCATAATAGCAGCAGTTACAACCTGTCTTACCAACCTGTCTTTTATAAGTCCAAATGGTTTATCATCTTGAGGAAGTTCCAACACAGCCGATTTTATTTCTAGCTCTTTTAATTTTAAAACAACCGTGCCAACCGTACGTCTTAAATTTTCAAGCTCATAGTTCCAGGTTGTATCAAGTTTACCTAAACCTGCAAATATAAACTGAATAAGTTTTCCATCTTGATTTGCAGTCAAAACAAAAATATCACCTTTTCTACCCATAAATTTATGTTTAGCCAAAACATCTCTTAAATTTGGATAAAAATCTTTTTCTATTTTCTCAAAATTTGTATCAAGACCAATAGAATAAAGTCCCTCTTTTAACAAAAAGACATAACCCTCTACATCATTTTGCCAAAAACTTTTCTCTGTAATTTGTATATTTAACATAGCAAGAATCCTTATTTTTTTATAAGGACTAGATCCCGCATCAAGTGCGGGATGACAACAAGAGCCTCGCTTAAATCTTATTCAAAGACCTTTTATTAACTTCGAACAATAATAGATCCAATCCAGAATCTAGTCCTATTTATTTCAAATATCACTTATCTTTTCAAACTACTTTTTAAAGCCTCTAAAGACAGTAAAGCACATTTTATTCTATTTGGCCCCAATGGAATGCCAACCATCTTTAAAATATCATCTTTATCTAATTTTAATACTTCATCAACCGTTTTGCCAATACAACTTTGCAAAAGCATTGATGCTGCAGCCTGACTAACAACACATCCGGAACCATCAAATCCCAATTCTTTTATTTTATCACCGTCCAACTTGCCTTCTATTAAAATACTATCGCCACAAGAGGGATTTTGTTGCCCTGAGAAAAAATCAGGATTTTTTATCTTTTTTTTATTTCTCGGATTCTTGTAATGATCCATTAATTTTTCTTGATAAATATCAACACTCATTTTTAAGCCCTAAAAAATTTTATAGTCTCTCTTAGTTTTTCTAAAAAATATTTTACATCATCTTTAGTATTATAAATATAAAAACTAACACGGACACTGGACTTAATTCCTAAAATATCGGCCAATGGTTGTGCACAATGGTGCCCACTTCTTACCGCAATGTTTTGCTGCCCCAAAAAACCACTGATGTCATGTGCATGAATATCTGGTAAAGAAAAACTTACTAAGTGCCCTGTTTTTTTTAGCCGCTCTACGTTACCCCAAATTTTTATATCTTTTATTTTTAGCAAACCATCAATTAATTTACTACATAAATTTGCAGTATGTTTTTCTAATTCATTAAAATCAATATTATCATTTAAATATTTTACAGCAGCACCAAGTCCAACAACTTGAGCAATCGGAGGAGTTCCTGCTTCAAATTTTTCTGGAGCCAGTTTCCAAATTGCATCATTAAAAGATGCCGCTTGCACCATAGAACCACCAACCTGATATGGTTCTATATTATCATGTAACTCTTTTTTTATAAAGAAAACGCCAATGCCAGTAGGCCCTAACATTTTATGTCCGGATAGAACTAAAAAATCTACATTTAGTTTTTTTACATCAATTTTTTTACACGGCGCCATTTGCGATGCATCTAACAAAACTTTTGCTCCAACAGAATGAGCTTTGTCGATGAATTGTTGTAGACTATTATCTAGCCAAATATCACTTAAAACATTAGAGTTACCCGATACTGTTAACAATTTTATTTTTGAATTCCAAAAATCATTATCATCTAAATTATTTTTAATAAAGAAACTATCTGTATCAACTTCTAAAAAATTTAACCGTGCATTATTTCTTTTTGCCACTCGTTGCCAAGGTAAAAAATTTGCATGATGCTCTACTTGCGTTGTAACAATAAAATCACCTTTTAAAACATTTTGCCGCGCCCAAGCATCTGCTACAAAATTAATACCTTCTGTCGTTCCTGATGTAAAAATAATTTCTTCAGGCTCTGCGCTCAAAAACTTTGCAATGTCAATTCTTGCCTGTTCGTACAAAGACGTAGAAGCTTCACCTAACTCATGAATAGATCTATGAACGTTAGAATTATATTTTTCATAAAAATCTACAATGGATTGAATTACAACTTTAGGTTTTTGAGTTGTTGCGGCACTATCTAAATAAACTAAGCCTTTATTCTTTTCAAATATAGGAAAATCCTTTTTTATTTTTTTTGCATCAAACATATAAAACCTAAAAACAACTAAAACATTGCACAATTACTACATGGGTTATCCCAAAAACTTACTTCTTTTTTATCTAATTCTAAAGAACTAAATTCTTTTAATTTCATAAGATATATAATAAACCAAATTAAACTTCTACAATCAAATAATTTTGCATAAAATAAAACATCGTTCTTAGCTTCATCCTTGATGCTTGTCAACCAATTTGCTAGTTGAACATAACGGGTACCTAATTCATCTTTATCAAATATTGCATCTAAATTTAATTCGGCACCTCTTTCTAAAAGAAAAACCAAAACATCAAAATTAAAGTTTTTATTCATAATACAATGAAATAATGGAGTATGCCCAAAAATATTTGTTAAATTTATTTTAGCACCATTTTCAAATAAAAAAGAAACCAACCCATAAGAAGAGCTGGGAGATCTTAAAGCAGAAAAAATAGGCGTTTCCCCCCAGTCATCTATAGAGTTTAAATTTTGTAAAAATAAATCTTTTTGACAAGATAAACTTTTGGGTTCATCTAGATGGTAAATATCGTTTATAAAATCAACGGCTGGAAGAGATAAACAAAAGTAATGTAATTGATTAGGCTTACCATCTAAACTTTCTTGCATAGCAATAAGATTAGAATTTAAAAATAGATTAATAATTAAAAAAAACAAATTAAAAAATAAACGCATAAAAGCCTCATAGATAAAAAAACATACATTTTAATATCAAAATGTGTGAAAAACATAATGAAAACCAATAAAAACACTTGCAAAAGTATATAAATATGCTACAATTATTAAAAATAAAATAAAAAATATTAAAACACAAATAAGAAGGATTAACATGAAAAATATTAAACTATTGTTTGCAATGATATTTACAGCATTTTCTATAAATTCAAATACTAAGGCAATGATATCAACCAAACCATTTAATTTGAGTAAAGACTTTTTAAAAGAAACTGCTTTAGCAATATTAGAAAAGCCCGAAAAAAGAGAACAATTGTACGGCATGTTAACAGAACAAGAAAAAAAAGAACTATTAAGAGTCACAGTAATGTTCAATGTTAATGAAGCAATAAGTGAAGCAATAAGTGAAACAACACCAAAAAACAGATTTGAAATACTTGACGGTGCACCCAAATCAGTATTGGCAAGTTTTGTAAAACAGGGACTAATAGAATTTTTATTGCTAGAATTTGGAAGTGAAAATCCACGGCCCGGAAACAGATTCAATGGAACATTACCAGAAAGACTTATAGACAAATTAAACTCTACTAAAACATCAGAAAAAGACTCTATTGAAACATTAGAAAATATCTTTTGATGTTTTTATTAAAATAATCGCGTTCCATTTTCAATTTTACCTGCAACTGTTACCATCTGCATATTACCTTTTTTATCTTTTGCAAAAAGCATCATGCCTTGAGATTCTAAACCCATCATTTTTCGTGGTTTTAGGTTTTCAACATAAACACCCTGTTTGCCAATAAGATCTTCTGGCTTAAAATATTTGGCAACTCCAGAAAGTATTTGTCTTTTTCCCAAGACCCCCATATCAACTACAGATTTTAGCATTTTTTCTGAACCTTTAACAGGCTCACATTCCAAAATAGTACCAACAATTAATTTTACTTTTATAACATCATCTATTTTTATAAATTCTGATTTTTCTTCTACTTGTTTATTTTCGCTTTTACTCTCTGTTGTTTCACTTTTAGAAAGAACATCTGGTCTTATAAATAAAGGTTCACTAAGTTTTTTAAGCGTAAACGTTTTATTCCAAACATTTTTTCTTAAATCATCTTCATAATTATTTTCAAGATCAAATTTATGCCCAATAGCACTTAACAACTCTTGAGATTTTTTTGGCATTATAGGCCAAACTAAAACACCAATGGTATACAAGCTATGTAATACTGCATAAATAACTTCGACAAACATCTCCTTATCTTTTTTTGCTAAAACCCATGGCTGTTGATCATGAAAAAATGCATTCACTTCAGAAATGAACTTCCAAAGTTCAGATAAGGCAACGTGAAATTGATAATGATTCATATCATCCCAAAAAATTCTAAACGCATCTTCACATTTTTCTTTTAATGCCATTGTTTTAGGCTCAAGTGCAGCTGGTGCTGTAACTTGAGTTAAACCATTGTTAATAGCCAAAGTTAAAGTTCTATTTAAAAGATTTCCTAAGTTATTTGCCAAATCAGAAGTAATTCGTGCTTCCAAATCTTTTAAATCAAAGTGACCATCTTGAGTAATAGACATTTGTCTTAACAGATAATATCTAAGTTGCTCTACACCATATAACTTTGCAATATCATTTGGGTCTGCCACATTACCCAAAGACTTAGACATCTTTGCACCATTAGTAAGAATATATCCATGCACCAATAATTTTTTCGGCAATGATATTTCTGCTGACATCAAAAATGCAAGCCAATAAACAGCATGAAAACGAACTATGTCTTTTGCCATTACATGCAAATCTGCAGGCCAAAATTTATTAAAGTTTTCTAAATCTTTTTTATCATTTGAACCATAGCCAATAGCACTAATATAATTTGTTAACGCATCTGACCAAACATATGCTGTGTGGTTTTTGTCCCATGGCAATGGAATGCCCCATTTAACCTTTTTTCTAGAAATACTTAGATCTTTAAGACCCGATTTCACAAAAGAAACAACTTCGTTCAACTTTTCTTTTGGAACAATAAAGTTTGGATTTTTTTCATAAAATTCTAAAAGCTTATCCTCATAAGCTGAAAGTCTAAAAAAATAACTTTCTTCTTCTAACTCTTTTAACTCTCTAGAACAAGATGGACAAACGTATTTACCATCTTTATCTTTTGGAGTTTCTGAATTTGTTGTTACATAAGTTTCGCACGGCACACAATACCAGCCTGAATATGTCGATTTATAAATATCATCATTTTCATAAAGAGTATTCAAAAGTTTTACAACAGCCTGTTCATGCTCTTTGTCTGTAGTACGAACAAACTTATCGTAATCGAATTCAAAATTTTCCCAAGTTTTTTTAAACTCAGGAATCATTTCATCTACAAATTCTTTAGGCAATTTATTATTTTGTATAGCAGCCTCTTCTATCTTCTGACCATGTTCATCTGTACCTGTTAAAAAGCAAGTATCTTTACCCAAAAGCTTATTCCAACGGCTAACCACATCGGCAATAAGAGTAGAATAAAGGGTTCCTAAATGGGGCTTACTGTTTACATAATAAATAGGAGTTGTAACATAAAATTTATTATTCTTATTCATAATTTTTTCCAACTATTTAATCCATTTTAAAAATCTATTCCAACGAACAGACTTCATCCAAAAGTCTATAGGATGTTTTAGTAATTCAAAAATCCACAATACTTCTTCACTATCCACAGAATAAATAATAAAACTAGCCCTACCATGAATTAAACTTTCATCGAGTAATCCCCAGAATCGACTATCTTCACTATTCTTTCTACTGTCACCCATAACCCAATACTTACCTTCAGGTATTCTTATTGGACCAAAATTATCAACACTTCCTTCAATGTCACCGGTATTATAGTCATAAATATAACTTGGAGAATATGCATATTTTAATATTAAATTATTATCAACATCTCTTCTTACATCCTTATTGCTCATACTATAAAATGGTTGGTCATCAAAAGATTTAGAAAAATCGTATGTATAAAAAACAAGTTTTTTACAATTAACTAAAAAGCTTGGAATAGAAAACATACCAATATGATTAAACGGCAAAAAACCAACACTCTTCTTTAAACAAATTAAAGGATAAGGATTTACATGTCCCGTTTCATTTATTTTTTTCCCATTTCTATATATTACAGTTTTATCATCTTCTATCCTACCCTCTATTACATCACCAGGTATAGCAACAACCCTCTTTACCCAATTGTCTGGACCTACGCCTAAACCTAATAATGGAATAGGAAAACCTACATATTTTTGCCAAAAAGAATTTAGCAAGCTCGATTTGTCATAAATGAATTTAGGATTATCAAAAATAACAGAATCACCCTGTTTAATTTTATTAAAGTAATAAATCATTTTATTACCCCAAAGCCTATCACCAACCAATATCGTTGGTTCAGCAGACCCTGTTGGCACATGATATAAACCAAATATATATGTACGAATTATAAAAACCAAAGACCCTGCAAATATAACTGCCTCTAGCCACTGTCTCCAAACTGGCTTTGTAACATCATGTAACTTTTTAAATGATTTAGATAAATCTTTTATTTTTTTACGAACAACTCTCAAATTAGGTTGACCTTCTACAGTTGAAGCTAAACTTTCTGTTATATCTTTTAATGATGCCTCTACCCTATCGTACAAATCATTCACACTTTTATGCAGACTCAAATCACGTTTAAAAGCTAATTTTTCTATAACTCTTTTATAAAAACTTTTTCTTTTAATAAATTTTTTATTAATTAAATCAAATTTCTCTCTCAATTTATTCATTTAATACCTTTGTTTTATTTTTTAGATAATTGAACTTCTAACCATAAATCATTAATTTTCTTTTCATCCAATCTATTGTGTAATAAATATAGATGTTTGAACATTTTATTGTTCGGAAAAAAGTTTTTATTTTTTGAAAACTTTTTCTGCAACAGAGAATACGCTTCAATATTTGCAGGATTATATCCAAACTCAGAACTGTTATAAGCAATAATATCTTTTGATATTAAAAAATCTATAAACTTATAAACCAAATCTATTTTATTACTGTATTTTGGAATCACTAAATTATCTATTAATAATACTGTTCCTTTTTCGGGAACAACATATTCAAAATCATCACTAATTTCTAAAATTTTCTTTGCAAAAGCACTAGATGTTACAGCTATTGGTACAACTTCAGAAAGCAAATAGTACTGCAAACTTGCAAGCATATAGGCATCAACATACATACTTTGATTCACCAAAATATTTTTTATAGCCAGCAAATCACTATCTGTTAAATTATCAACCCGCCCAAACAAGTTTATTGCCGATAAAAAAACCGCCTCTTTGGCATTATCAATCATACAAATTTTAAAATTTTTATAATCACCAGAATTAAATACCAAATCCCAATTTACGTCACTTCTATTAAATTTATTTTTATTAAAAATAATGCCATCAGTCGACCAAAAATACGGTACCGAATATTTATTAGTTGGATCAAAATAATATCCGGTTAACCTCTTATCTATATATTTAAAATTCAACAATTTTGTTACATCTATCTCAGATAAAAGATCATCTTTTATTAGAAGTTCAATAATATTATCCGATGCCGTAATTAAATCATAACCTTCACCACGACTAATTTTGATCTTTGCATAAAGTTCTTCATTTGTATCAAAATATTTTAAATTTACTCTTATCCCTGTTTGTTTTTCAAACTCTTGGGCTGACTCCGGAGAAATCATATCTGTAAACGCGTAAACATTTATAACATTTTGTCGTTTAAAAAAAATATTTTTAATTGTCGGAAAATATAGAAACAATGCAAAAATTAAAACATAAAGTAAAACTATTATAATTTTTGCTAAGTACTTTTCCCAAAAATCTTTTTTATATCCATCACCATTATTCATTAGAAATTACCTTATCTGCAACTTTAAAATATGATAATAATAAAACTAATATACTACTGATCAATAAAAGCAAGGTTGAAACGGCATTTATAGTCGGATCAACCCACGTTTTAATCATAGAATAAACATAAACAGATAAAGTTTGCACCGTAGGACTAGAGCAAAAAAATGAAATTAAAAAATCATCTAAAGACAACGTAAACACCAAAAGTCCCGCAGCAACTAATGCAGGAACTAAAAGCGGAAAAACAACTCTTAAAAAAGTATATATATAGCCCGCACCTAAATCTAAAGAAGCTTCCGTTAACTCAGGATCCAACTCTTTAAATCTAGCCATTACTATAGGAATTACAAAACCTAAACCAATAACAGTATGACCAACAATTAAGCTTCCATAACCTAAAGGAATATGTAAAAAAGAAAAAATACTGAGCACACTTACAGCCAAAATAATATCCGGCAAAATAATACTTGCACTAAACAAATTAGATAAAAGCCCTATATTTATCCACCTAGTAGATATAACTAAAAGTGTTCCAAACAATAAACTTATAAAAGTAGACGAAAAGGCAACAATTAAGGATACAGATAATGACTCCCATATTTCCACAGACAAAAACAATTTGTAATACCACTTTAAACTAAATCCAGTCCACGTTATGGAAACAGCAGATTCATTAAAAGAAAAAATAATTAAAACTAATATGGGCAAATACAAAAAAACATATGTAAATAACACTAACAGCGAGTTCAAATATTTTGCAAAAATTCTTTTACCTAAAACCATAAGCTCATCCAAAAACTAAACGTTTGTTCTAAAAATTTTTTTTACTAAATGTAAAACAATCATTAGCAACAATAATCCAAACACTAATGATAAAATACCGACAACAGTTAATGCTGCACCTTCCTTCCAATCCCTAGCAAACAAAAACTTATCTACTATAACACTTCCCCAATAAATTTTCCTACCACCACCAAGTAGATCTGGCACAGCAAACTCACCAAACGTAGGGATAAAAACAAGCAAAAAACCTGTTCTAACACCAGAAAAGGATGTAGGAAAAATAATCCTTTTAAAAGTCTGAAATTTGTTTGCGCCCAAATCATATGATGCTTCTATTAAAGTTTTATCCATTTTTTCTAAAATTGTATAAATAGGAAAAATCATAAACGGCAAAAAACAATACGCCATGCCAACCTGCACAGCAAAATAATTGTTTAAAAGATGTGCTGAATGAGATAATACTCCAATCTTTTGAAATAAATAGCTAAATAATCCACCCTTTTTTAAAAGAAAAAGCCAAGCATAAACTTGAACAATAAAACTCGTCCAAGATGGTAATATCAAAGAAAATAAAAATAAAGACTTATGCCTTCTTACCTTTAACGCTATAAAATAAGCAACCGGATAAGCCAAAAACAATGTGATAATAGAAGTATTTAAAGCCAAAAAGAATGACTTCACCAAAACCTTGAAGTACAACGAATTCAAAATAGCTTTATAGACAGAAAAAGTTAATGGTATTGCATAACGAAAATCTAAAAAGCTATTTATTATTAAAAATAACAGTGGAAAATATAAAAATAAAATTTGCCAAATAAACGCCGGAGCAACAAAAATAAACGGTAACTCATCATAAGAAAAAAAATTTGAAACTTTCATAATTTATTACTCCTGTAACAGGACCACATTCTCTTTTTGAAAGTAAAGATTAACAATATCATCATAATCTATAACTTCTTGAGGAAAGTGTTCTTCATTCTGCTCAAAAACAATTATTTTTTTTCCATTTTTTAACATAACAGTATATTGTGTAGAGCGACCATAATAAATAATATTCTCAACGCGTCCTTGCAAATGATTAGAAAAACCTGAAATTTCTTTTTTACTTATAAATATTTTCTCAGGACGAACACTTACAAAAAGATTACAACCTAAAATCATCCAATTTTTTTGAGATTGAATAAAAACATAAACATTCCCAAGACCTTTCACTTCAACCATTGGTTGACCATCTTTTTCTAAAAGTTTTCCAGAAATTATATTTGTATTACCAACAAAATTTGCAACAAATCTAGAAACTGGAAATTCGTAAATTTGCTTTGGCGTTCCTATTTGTTCTATACGCCCATCACTATTCATAATAGCCATCTTATCGGCAACAGTTAACGCTTCGGCCTGATCATGAGTAACATAAACAAAAGTTGTTTTAAGCACATCTTGCAACTCTATTAACTCTATAAGTAATTTTTCCTTCAACCTCTGATCCAAAGCAGCTAAAGGTTCATCCAAAAGCAAAACCTCTGGCTGACTAATAATTGCACGAGCCAAAGCAACTCTTTGCTTCTGACCACCAGAAAGACTTTTTATGTTTTTATTTTCAAAACCTAACAAATGCACCATTTTTAATACATCAAAAACGTTGTCTCTTATAATTATCTCTTTCTCTCGTCTAATTCTAAGACCGTATGCAACATTTTCAAAAACAGATAAATGCGGAAATAACGCATACTGTTGAAACACGGTATTTACTCGACGCTTATAAATTGGCTGATGAGTTATATCTTTATCGCCTAAAAAGATTCGTCCGGAATCTACAAATTCAAGACCTGCTATAAGACGCAAAATAGTTGTTTTTCCGCATCCAGAAGGACCAAGTAACGCAAAAAACTTACCTGCAGGAATCTCCAAACTTAGACCAGAAACAATCTCTTCTCCATCAAAAGATTTAGTTACATTTTCAAATCGAATCTGCCTCATGCACATTCCTCTAAAAGAATTAGCAGCCAAGCAATACCAATAAAACCAAATTTAGTTTATATAATTTTTAAACCTTTGTCTTTCTAGTTTAAGAATCAAGGGATTTCAGTTATTTCTTTATTTTTTTGCAAAAAAATCAATACCACTATGTCAAATAATGTGCAACATAAAATACTTAAATTTTTATAAAAGAAGTTGTAAGAAAAAAACGCTTAAAACGCTTCTCCAAAAGTCAAATACCATCCATACCGAATATCATCAGGCAAAACACTTTTCCACTTAAATCCCAAATCAAACCTTATTGGCCCAAACGGAGTTTTGTATCTAAAACCAAAACCTGTAGATGGAAACCATTTTCCTAAAAAACCAGCTAATCCTGTTTGACTAAGAACACCAACATCTTGAAAAATAACTCCTCTAAATTTTTTATAAATTGGAAATCTTAATTCTATATTTGAATTAAACATTCCTCTTCCACCCTGCACACTATAACTTTTTTGCAGAACTCCATTGTCATCTAAATATTCTTGCATTCCATATGGAGGTAAGGCATCTTTGTCATAACCTCTTACCGAATAAGGCCCACCAAGAAAAAATCTTTGTGATGGTTGAATAGTACTAAAATCAGAATTTAAAATATGACCAAGCCTAAACCTTACAGCCAAAACTACCTTTTCAAAAATAGATTTAAAAAACGATTGCTCTAACATAACTTTTGCAGATGGTTTTCCTGTATACTCAGGAATCATAAATTTTAAAGATGCAAAAGTGATACTTCCACTTTTAATATCTAACTCGTCATTTACTTTCTTTATAATAAAAGTTGGATTAATAAAAAAATATGGCAAAGTTCTATTTATAAAATTATCATCCAAATTAATATTACCTCTAACACGTTCTGTTTTTATCCATTCATTGCCCAAAACGGTTCTCCAATAATAATCACGTTTAAACTCATTATTAAAACTAACTAAAAAACCATTTTCTGTCGCTTGATAAGCCGATTCACTAACTCGGACTGCAACGGGATTAATAAATTTATTAGCATAAATCTTTGCTTTACCAATCAACCTGGAACCATTAAACTTTAAACCAAATGGCGAAAGAATTTTATATTCCAAATCAAATTTTCTTTCAAACCGAGTAAAATCAGCTTCTAAAGTTAATTTATCTAAATTATTAGTCGGGTTCTTAAAAATAAGAGCCGTTCCAAATCTATATGTCGAAGCCCGTTTGAATATAAAATTTTTATTAGTTAAAAAATAACCAAATCTAAATGCAGCCGTTACCGGATCTGAATCTGAAAGCGTCAACTTTACGGGAATAGTTTCTTCTTTATTACTAATGGCAATCGGATCTAATTCAAATTTTACAATTTTAAATATATCTAATTTTTTAAAATTCTTTCTAGCTTTTTCTACTTTTTCAGCGTCCCAAACAGAATCTTTTTCAAAGTCTAACTCACTTAAAATAGTTTTAAATGGAACTTTAGTGTCACCCTTCAAAAAAACTGTACCAAATTTTATTTGCTTCCCTGGGAAAATTTTCCAATTCACAAATACATTTAATTTATTATCTATAAGTTCTTCTTTTAAATTTGCAAATACCTGTGCATACCAATATCCAACTTTTTGCATTTTTTTTAGAATATATTGCCGCTGCTCTTGCAACAAACCAAAATCAAATGGTATTAATTTTTTTTCATAATTTAATATTTGATATTTTTCTAAAAACTCTTTTTTATTGAAATAAGATCCAGCATCGACAGCAAAGCCATTTATGAATCGCGGCTTACCCTTTTTTACATTCATAATAATATCACAAGTATTCTTGGTTTTTCTTCGTTTAAAATCTTTACTTAATACTTTAAAATCCCAAAAACCATTTTTTAAATAAACTTGAACTAATTTATTAATGAATTCATCTAATAAATCTTCATTAAATAATTTATTTTCTAAATTTTTTAGAAATAGTTCCTTACTCTGAAACAAAGAATTATTCTCATCTTTTATTAAAATTTCTTTTACAAAAACAGGCTCCCCCTCTTTTATGTTAAATAAAAAAGAGCCATCTTTCCTTTTACTGTAAAATATCACTGAATCCCAATAACCACGCTTATGATAAAAATTTAGTAACTCTTGGGCAACAATTTCTGGAGTAAAAAACCAAGAAGGATAATCTAAACCTAATAAATTCTCTTTAATATATTTAGATGTAAACAGTTTATTGCCAATAAATTCCAATTTCTGATTTTTACCTAATAAAATATTAAAATCAAAATTTAAAAAATTATCATTCCTATAAATTTTTTTTTTGACAGAAACTTTTGGTGAAACAAATCCTTGCAACTTGAAAAAATTAATTATCCTTCTTGCATATTTTGCTGTTTTTTCTTTCTTATAAGTCTTCTTTTTTAACTTTTTATTAATCTCACTTTTAAAATATTTATTAAAACTTTGAAAAACATCATCAGAAAGTCCCTTTGATTCTAAATTAAAACTTATATTTTTCACAAAAAATTTTTTATTCTTTTTTACAGTTATATAAGCCGAAATTGTTTTATTTTTTTTATCATAAACAAGCTCATCGTAAACACTACAATTTAAATACCCATCATCCATGAGCATTTGCTTAATATTTTCTACGGCTTTCTCATGTAACAAAATATCAAAAAAATCCCCGGGCTGCATTTTATAATGGGAACTATAACTATGTTTTCCAAATAATATTTTTTTTATAACTAACTTTTTAAGAATCCAATTTGCAACTAAAGAAAAATGAACCGACTTCCCCTTATCCATTTTTTTTTCTTTTATTTTCACTCGCAAAAAACGTCCTTTAGCCTGCAAGTTTTGCTTCGCAATAAACAAATCTTGTTCTGATACAATATCCCCTTCACACAAACCAGTAAGATATAAAAACTCAACTTCTTCAAATTTTACATCACATGAATAAGAGAGTTTTTTTAACAAAAAACTCTCTTGTGCAAAACAGAATGGAAATATTATAATTAACAATAAAATAAACTTTATTTTTATCATAACGATTAAAAATCAACTTATATAAAAACATTTGTACAAAATAAAAATAAGTCTTTTTTACTTACTAATCAAGATACAATATTTATATTATTTTTTTTTAAAATAAAGTTTTAGTGAGAATCTCCAATTACCCTAAAAATGCCCCTGAAGTCTGTTTCAATCTGCACCGGCTCTATAATAACATCTTCAATCTTGGCCTTAGATGAACCTTGATAAACAACATCTATCAAATCATCAATCTTTTCTGAAGGACCACATACAAGAATCGCAACACTTCCATCTTCATTATTCTGAACTCGCCCTTCCAAAGCAAGCTTCTCCGCATGCTTTTGAACATAATGCCTGTATCCAACATCTTGAACTTTACCGAGTACTCTTACCTTTATGCATCTCTTCATTAAATCACCTTTCGGAACCTCTTTATTTAATAAACTATTCTGGTGCGTAAATTTAACAAAAGAAAAAAATAAATGTCAAAATTTTTTTTTAATAAACTAGAAAAAGCTCTTATAAAGCCTAATATGATCTTGAACCATTGCACTACTTTTAAAATCAATTAAATTATCCTGATAATTGCTCATCTGTTCATACTTTAATTTATCTTTTACCAATAATTTAATCCGACCAGACAAACTTTCCCAATCTCCTGCAACAACCAAAAAACCATTAACATCATTAAAAACAACCTCAGGAATTCCAGAAATTTTATACGCAATAACAGGCAACTTAGCCAGCCGTGCTTCTACTACTGCACACGGCAACCCCTCCCACAAAGAGCTTAATACAAACAAGTCCCAACTATGCATGTACTCAGAAACATCATTTTGCCAACCAAGAATTTCTACATTTTTTTCTAAATTATTTTTCAAAACAAATTCTTCTAACTCGTGACGCAAGATACCATCACCAACAATTTGTAGTAATATTTTTTTATTAAATTTTTCATAAGACAAATCATCTAATAATTTTTTATAAGCACGCAATAAATCTATTAAATTCTTTTGAGGCTTAAAACAAGAAACCGTACCAACTACAAATTTATCTTTTTTTAAATTTTCTAGCTTCTTAGCAGGTATGTAAAATTTTTCATAATCAACGGCAGCATTTATTTTGCAAGATCGTTTTTTAAAAAAAGGAAATAATTTTAAACCTATATTTAAATCAAAATCGGAAACACAAATAAACTTTGTTGTTATAAAGAATGTTGCAAGCTCTGCCAAGTAAATTATAAGCCAAACAATCTTATTTTGTCCGTCATGAAAACCAAAACCGTGAATAGTGTGAACTATATTTTTTACACCAGCAAAAAATGCAGCCCACCGTCCTAACATACCAGCTTTGGTGCTATGAGTATGAATAATTAAATTGGGTTGTTTTTTTTTAACACTTTTTATAATCCTAATAAGTTTTATAAAAAGTTTAGCTTCGTTAAAAATATTTTTTATTCCAACTTCTCGCTTAAATTCAGATAACAAAAAAATAGATTCAAAATTTTTAACTTCACCAACAAGAGCACCTTCGTCTCCTGTTATAATGCCCGCAAAATCGCCGTTTTTATTTAAACCATTTAAAAGAGATAAGCAAACCTTTTGAGCTCCACCAAGTTCTAATTTGGTAATAATATATAAAACACTATTTTTTTTTGTATTCGACATAGTTTAAAAATTAAACGCTAATTGACCACCAACGGTATACGTCTTAATAACTCGTTTTCCAGACACCGGCAACTTTGTAAATAAACTTATTTGCGGCATCATTGCATAATTACTTTTCTCTTTAAAGAAATCAAAATTTAACTGAAATATAAAATCTTGGGTATTCCATTCTTGTAAGCGCTCTGCCGAATTAATAATACTATAATCAAACTTATTTGACTCTGCCGTAAACTTATCTGAATCATGTTTTAAATATTGATAAGCTATTTTGACTGTGACAAATTTTCCAAATTTCTTTTGCATAAACAAATTAAATTTCCAAGAAATTCCTTGACTCAAAGTTGCTTTACCCTTATGCAATAATAAAAAATCAGTTTGATTGATATCTGTTTTTAACCTATAAGTATCTGAAGTATCAAACACAAACAACAGGTCAAACTCAAGGCCAGCTTTAAACTCTCTAATAAAATGCAAATCTATTGCTGCACCAACAGGAACACCCCAAGCTCCATTATTACCCATAGGTAAGTCTAAAATCTTGTCTGAATTAATTCTATGTCCAGTAGGCGCGCTCAAGCCCAATCTAAAATTTAACCTAACATTTTTTAAATGATCTTTAATTTGTTTATAGTCATTATACCACCAAATTTGTGTGACAATGTCTGATATACCAAATCTTTCAAATCCATCAAGACTTAATCCATCACCCAAAGTGTAGATGTTATTAAAAAAAGAATCGGTCAAGTTTTGATGCACATCCAAATCTGCAACCAAAACACTTTTTGTAAGATCTCGCCAAACAACATTCTTAATTTCCATCTGACTAAACGGTACATGAACATATAAATCAAAATTACCCGGTATCGTTTTTATTGGTAATTTATACTTTGCAAGCAAATTTAAATTTGTCATCTCAAACTCACCATCAAGTTCAAAGTGACCACGGACACCATCATCTGTTGCAGGACTGTATGCAGGTAAAAATAAAGTCGCTTTTTCATAAATAGCACTGCCAGGATCCGCGCCCAGTAACATCGCTAAACTGGATTCAGTTGCATTATACAATCTTAGTAAACCAGATTTATTTTCCCACAAATTCCAACTATCTTTTGTACTACCATGTTCTATATTTGCGCCAAACAAAAACTTTTTAGGTTCACAGTCTGGCAATCTCCAGTTTATATTATATGGTGTATAAAAATTTGTTGGTGCATATGCAAATACCAAATTAAAACTGCTTAGCCCAAGAAGTGCGGTAAAAATAAATTTAAAATTTTTCATTATAACTATCCTTTATTTACTCACTAACTCTAATTCCCCAATCTCCAGGAATTACCCAACCTCCAGATGCTGTATTTAATGCCATTAATCCAATATTATGTGCACTACTTTCTAAATCTAAATTAATATTACTTTCTGCTGTCCTTATAGAACTTTGATCAGAAATCATTCTTATTGATCGTAAAAATTGCGTTTTATCAAAATGTTTGGAAAGCATACTAAAACCTAAAGCTCCATCTGTTACAAAATTAGATCTAAGCTCACCAATAGAATAAAAATAATCTGTTCCTGAATTTTCTTTTATTGCAGTAATTAAACCATTTTGAACATTAAATCTATACACTGTAGCCATATTTAACGAAAAATCTGTAGCCAACACATATAAATTACCATTTGTTGTGTAACCACCCTTTTGTACGTCCACAAAGCTTAAATGTGAAACCGGCTTGGAAAGAGCCGTACCTGAATTTAAATTAACCCTTGTCCAAACAGGAGTTTTATTTCCTGGAGCATCAATTATAATATTAGAATAAAATAAACCATGAGTTGTCGCCACTAATAAACGAGTATCTCCGGCACCACCAGCATCTCTATGAAAAACAATCATATCTAATAAATAACCAGGAGGTGGTGTTATATCATCTTCCGCTAAAACAGCAGAAACCGGGTCATCAAATTTATTAGCAGCCATAACAAATCTATAAATTTTATCCAAAGTCATTACATTACAAAAACCACCACTAATAAATATTTTTCTTATATTTGAAAAATCGCCGATTTCTTTAAATGTCCAACCTGCAACTGTAGCTAAATCAACCACCGCCTGATTTACTCGACCATCCCAACCGTTACCGTCGGCCTGACGTAATACAGCTAAACCATTATAACCACCAACAAAGATCCAACCTTTATTTTCTTCTTGAATTCTAGAAACATCTGCGCAACAAATTGGACCAATGTCACTTAAAGCTTGACCACTCAAAATAAATGTATTCTGGCCACCGCCCGTTTTTTCGAATAAATTTGTTGGAGTGAATGCATTATTTCCATCAGCAGCACCACTTTGAATTAATGCTATTTTTTTATATCCAAGAGCAGCCATAAAGGACATCCTATCTGCCGCAGCGGTACGAGCAATACTTGGAGTATATTCATCAAAATTAAACATCTGGTGCACACCTGCATTAACTTGTATAAATTCATCTCTTAAAATTTCAGTTAATCCATTACCCATCAAACCACTCAAAGCTTTACCTTTTCCCCATTGCGTAACTTTTGCTGTATTTATATTTGCACCATCATCAGTTAAATACCAATAATTTGCTCCGGAAATATCAAAACCAAAACCATAAACCTTATCAATATTTCCCATTACACGTTGCCACGGAGACCAAATTCTAATTTTGCCATTAGAACTAAAAATTGCAGTACTTTTAAATATTCCCGACTCATTTACAGCAATATTTCGCGTACCTTGTAATGCAACAAAAACAGTATCATTTACAATGTAAATATCAGAAACAATACCATCGTCAGGAATTGGCAAATCACCACCACCAACAATAGCAGCAGCATCTGTAGATAAAGTCATATCTGCATTAGAAGCCACAACGGCATCATAATTATTTTTCTTTACAACTTTACCAACATTTTCAACAGGTGTCACAGTTGTACCATCACTCAATTTTGTGCCAAGAATTGGTAATGCATAAACTCTATTCTTTTTATCAGTCGCATCAAGCGAACTATCACTATTTACTATCAAATAATTTTTATTAGTACTTGTAACCATAGTTTTCAACTTAAAAGTATCACAATGAGCATCTGCGGCAGCACCCGCAGCCTTATAAAAAGCAAATATCTTTGTTGCATCATCAAGGCCTGGGTCAAAAATATTCTGCGATAAAATAACAACTGGCTCAATTTTTAATGCACCGGCATCGTCAAACCTACCAACTAAAATAGATATACCACCACCATCCAAAGTATTATTATCACGCTCGACACTTTTAAGACCAATAAATAATCTTTTCAAAGTTGAGTCCCAATACATATCACCAAGATCAACAGTATTTTTTGCATTTTGAGTTATTGCAAAAAGAACACCTTGAGTTAAATCAAATTTAAAAGCCAAATTACCGGCCTTGTCACCGGTTTGAGCATTTATCGGCTTTAATTTGCTTTCTTCTTGAATTAAAACAGCAAATCCAGCATTGCCATCAACAAAATTATTTGCATTAGATTTTACTGCTGCAATAATTTTGTCTAAACTTGCAGCAAGACCAATAACACCAGCAGTTGTTTTAAGAGTTGCATCTGAATCATTAATTTCTATAATATTAGTTTTTACAGAACTACCATCTGCCAAATCATCTATCAAACAAACACATTTACCTGCGCCAATAGGATTACCACCAAAACCACCGTCTACAGTAGTTGCATCACTTAAAGTCAAAATAGGATTCCTGACCTGCAACGTCAATTTATCAACACGCTTGTTATAAATAGGATTATTTTTTTTAACAGCTTTTTTATTTTCCTTGATGCCATTAAGATATGCAGTTATTGCTGCTAGTGGTAAAAATTCCAAACTATTAAGATCGGGTGAAGAACCTAAGTTTAATTTTATTCTTACAAGAGCTGAAGTTCCAGGTGTAGCCGAACTAGCTCCTAAATAAAAATAGTCAGCCGCAGCAAAAGCATTTGCAACAAAATCTACGGTACCAACAGCGGCTAAATATCTCGTAGCTTTTTCGTCACCATCTTGAACATTAATGTTTGTTAAAAATTTAACATTTTGAAATTCTTCCGGAGTTTCTATTTTTGAATCTTCGTTTTCTGAAAAAACAAAACTTGGAACTTTAGTAGAGATAGAAGATTTTATAAATATTGGAAAAAAAAGATATAGAACTAGTATTGAAAATATTCTAAACTTCATACTGACCCTTTTTTTAACTATTCAATTTTTAAAAAATTATTTCATTAAGAGACTATAGTAATACATCTTTTTGTTAAGCTCAATTAGAAAACAAAGATTTTATAACATATAAAATATCTTTTAATTTTCTGCAGAATAAAACTTTAGATATTAAGGTTGAAAAACTTCTTTTTGAGCAAACAAATCAGATCTCTCCAAAATTTTATCTAATAGATCTAAAACCTCTTGAATTGTTGGACGATATTCAGGCCAATGCCCCCAACATTTGCTTATAATATTATTAATTGAAGCAAACTCAGGGTCAAGATAAGGACGAGCACCACGCAATATAGAATTCGTAAAAACATCCGGATCATCAATAAAATTTGCAGTAGTTTCATCATAAAAAATATAATGAATCAAATGACCTAATGCATAAATATCATCTGAAAAAGCCACTGTATATTCTGCCTTTTCCTGCCAAGCAATTATTTTTTCGGGTGGAAAAAAAACAAGAGTACCACAAATTCCTTCAGACCGCTCTCTAATATCACATGACATAGATAAATCAATTATTTTAGGAATATTACCATCAAACATAACAATATTTTCGGGCTTCAAATCGCAATGAACAATATTGTTTTCATGCAAATATTTAACACCTAAACAAATTTTCTTTGTCATATCTAAGCGTTCTTTAAAGGACAATATACCTTTATTTTGCGCTAAAAAATCAACTAAATCACATAAACCTTGAGAAGTTACTATTACAAAACTTTTAGGATCATATCCAATTAAATCAACAATAAATTCACATTCTGAAAACCGATGTAAAATATCTACTTCTTGAAAGAAAAATTGTGAATTTCTTTTTACTATTTCCTTCGATTTAGAAGGAATGCTCCTATAAACCAAAAAAACTACTGGCTGCCCCTCCAATAAGCCCTTATAAACAATCTTTTCACTCCCACCAATAAAACGTTCATATTCCTTTGCAATTGTAGCTCTATCTAAAACTGTAATAGAAAGCCCAGCATTCCTTTTTGTGGGCTGCATAGAAAAAAGATTTATAATAAAAAATAAAAATATTAAAAATATTTTAAAATTTTTAAATTTCAACAAAACAGATTGCCCCTATTATTTAGATAAATAGTATATTTTTATACCAAAAAATTTTGTAGTCTTATAAAGCAAATAGCCACAAAACCCAGCCAAGGGAATAATAATAATCCAAAAACCATAACTATTCTTAAAAAATTCGTAATAACTTGTAAATGTTATCAAATGAAAAAATAATTTGTACAAAGCCATATAAATCGTAGACACAACAGTTAGTTGTAAAATATATTTAAATAAAAAACTGAAATATCTAGCATGATAAAATTTAAAATCATATTTTTTACTAAGAAATATAAAATATAATATTGTTAACACAACTCCAGAAATAGCGGTTGATGCGGCAATACCAAAAGCTCCCCAATAAATCATACCAACAATATTTGCAACAATGTTTAATAACGATGAAATCACTAACGCAATAGTAGGGGTTACAGTATTATTCATAGCGTAAAACACATTTACCAATACTTTATTTAGGCAATAAAAAACAAGTGCCGTCGAATATATAATCAAAAGATTTTTTGCAATCAAAGCATTTTCTAACGTTGTAACTTTTCCAAACATTAAAATTGTAAAAATTTCTTTTGATACAAATATTAAAAACATCATTGCCGGCAAGACAAGCCATGTTATTAATTTAGTGCTTTCAAATATTTGAAACTTTAATCTTTTTGGAGCATAAGCAGCATACCTAGAAAAATGTGGCAAAATAATTGTCGCAAATCCAACTGCAAAAATACCGATGGGCATATTAACAAACCGACCAGCATAATGCATCATAGATACATTTCCAGCTTTTAAATAAGAAGCTATTGCCGTATCTGCAAATAAATTTATCTCGATAATACTTACACCCAAAAGACTGGGTAAAAATTTTGTTAATATCTGTAATAAAGACTTATTCGTTTCTCTAATCGGCTTTCTAAACCTAAAATTATAATAAAAAAAGGCAATTAAGTGCATTATAAAAGAAATCAAACCTGATAATAAAACACCATAACAAACTGTAGTTAGAGATAGTCCCCAAAACTTTGCTCCTAGTAAAAATACAATCAAAACAATGTTCATCACAACAGGACCAGCTGCAGGAATTGCAACATGATTAATCGAATTCAGCGCACCAGATAAAAGAGCCGTAGAAGAATAAAAGAACAACATTGGAAAAACTATACGCAAAAAAGGAATCGCATAACTCAACTGTTCTTCAGTAAACCCGGGAGCTGCAAAATAAAAAACATACCGAGGAAAAATTACAACTAACAAAACCAATAAAAAAACAAATCCCTCAAAAAATATAAATGTGGATGTAAGTAAACTACTTGCAAATTTAAAATCCTTTGTTCGCATTTTTTTCACAAAAACGGGCACAAACGCCGCAGACAAAGCTCCTTCTGCAAAAATACGTCTCAAAAAATTGGGAATCTTGAGTGCAATTAAAAAAGCATCTGAAACCGCTCCAACACCCAAAACACGAGCCAGCAGAGTCTCTCTAATTATACCAAACACACGACTCAAAAAAGTAATACTGCCAAACTGAACCGCTTTTTTTAAAATAGATTTCCTCGTTAAATTTAAACTCACTTTAAAATTCCACCTTCTAATTTTAAAACATTATCCATTCGTTTATATACTGCACCATCGTGAGAACACATAATCAAGCCCATATTCCAATCTTTAACACAATTTAATAATAGATCTGTTATTACACTCGCATTTTGCTCATCCAAGTCTCCCGTTGGCTCATCTGCAAGCAAAAAAGATGGTTCATTAAAAATTGCACGTAAAATAGAAACCCTTTGTTGCTCCCCACCAGAAAGTTGTGTTGGATAATTATTTCCTTTCTCAATAAGGCCAACTTTATTTAACAACATTTTTGCTTTTTGTATAGATTCCTCTTTCCTTTTTCCAGAAATTAAACCTGGTAAAATTATATTTTCTAAAACTGATAATTCTTTTATTAAATAGTGAAATTGAAAAACAAAACCTAAATTTAAACTTAAAAGTTCTTCTTTTTGTTTCTGTTTTAATTTAAAAATATCTTTATCATCGAACAAAACCGCGCCACTTGTCGGTTCATCCAGCCCACCCAACAAATGGATTAAAGTAGACTTTCCAGAACCTGAAGCCCCTGTTATGGCATAAGAAGAGCCGCGCTTAAACTCAAATGCCACTCCTTTTACAACTTTTAATTCTTTATCTCCGTCCCAAAAGCTTTTAAATAAACTTTTTGCAACCAAAAATTCAATCTTCATATAAAATCCCTTTTACAAATATTGCACGAATTATGAACAATATCCATATGTTTTAAAAATTTCAAAAAAATCGAATGATCCTCGATTTTCAACAGCAAATTCAATTAATATTAAGATTATTGAATTATACCAAATTAATTTTTTATAATGCATCTGTAAACATTAGGGAAAATTTAGGGAAAATAAAAAATATATGGGGAGGGACCAATGAAAAAAAATAACAAGAAAAAGATATCGGAACAAATTCCCAATCGCTTACCTATTGTACCAACTATAGACGTTGTGGTATTTCCAAACATGGTCGTACCTCTTTTAATTCTAGATCAAAAAATTATAGAAGGCATAAACAACACATTAGAAAACGATAAAAAAATTATCCTCTTGGCTGCAAAACAACCTGAGGATAACGCCGGACCAATAGGTATTGAAGACTTATATCAAACCGGAACAATTGCAAATATAATGAGAACAATGCAATTACCAGACGGTGGAATAAAAATATTAGCCCAAGGTATTTCAAAGGCAACTATAAAAGAAATAGATCAAGACGAAAATTCTCTTTATGCATTTGTTAATCCAATAAATCTAGACCCTTCTAAAGAAGATCAAAATCAACTAACAGCCATACAACGAAAAATAATAGTCCTAGTAGAAGAACTTTCTGCAACAGGCAAAATATTTGGACCAGACTTTCAAATATTATTATCACAAATGCAAGAGCCAGAAAAAATTGCTGAATTTATTATTTCTCATTTAAGTATGAGCGTACCTCAAGCACAAGAACTTCTAGAAAAAGAAACAATGTTAGAAACTTATCAAACAATATTTGATAACTTAACAAATGAAATCGAAATAAGCCAAATTCAAGAAAACATTCAAAGTAATACTAGAGAATCAATAAATAAATCTCAACGAGAATATTATCTTAGAGAACAATTAAAAAGTATTCACAAAGAACTTGGAGACGAAATTGAATCAGAAGTAGAAGATATGAAATCAAAAATCTCAGAACTTCCACTATCTACAGAGGCAAAAGAAGAAGCAATCAGACAATTAAGAAGACTTGAGCGAACAAGCCCTGATTCTATGGAATCCACCGTATTAAGAAACCATGTAGAATGGATTTTAAACCTACCATGGGGAAACTACACAAAAGATAGTACCGATATACAAAATGTTAAAAAAATCCTAGATACTGATCATTCAGGATTAGAACAAGTAAAAGACAGACTATTAGACTTCTTGTCTGTCAGAACATTAAAAGATGATTGCGACACTCCAATACTATGTCTTTCTGGCCCTCCAGGAGTTGGTAAAACGTCCTTAGGAAAATCTGTCGCGAAAGCTCTAGGAAGAGAATTCATACGAATTTCTCTTGGTGGAGTTCACGATGAATCTGAAATTCGCGGACATAGAAGAACTTATGTTGGAGCCTTACCGGGAAGATTTATACAAGCTATTAAAAAAGCAGGAACAATGAATCCTTTAATCATGATAGACGAAATAGACAAAGTTGGGCAATCACAAAGAGGTGATCCTTCCGCAGCATTGCTAGAAGTTTTAGACCCAGAACAAAACAATGCATTTTATGACAATTACCTAGGTATCCATTTTGATCTATCTAAAGTTTTATTTATTACAACAGCAAATGATCTATCGGGCATTCCAGAACCATTAAGAGACAGAATGGAAATCATTCAACTTCCTGGATACACACATGAAGAAAAAATTGAAATAGCAAGAAAACACTTAATAGAAAAGGCAATTATCAAGTCCGGTCTAGAAAAGAAAGGATTTAAAATAACAAATGAAATAGTTAGTGAAGTAGTAATAAACTACACAAGAGAGGCTGGAGTTAGAGAGCTAGAACGATTTATCACAAAGCTTTGTTCTAAATTCGCCAGAGCTCTTGTTGAAAATAAAGAAAAAACATCATTTAATTCTGAAAATTTACGAACATTTTTAGGACCAAAGAGAATACTTGATGAAGATGGTAACCATACAGACAAAGTTGGTGTTACCAACGGACTTGCATGGACACCATATGGCGGAGAGGTTCTTCAAGTTGAAGCAGTGCTAATGCACGGAAGCGGCAAATTAATTCTTACAGGCCAGCTTGGTGACGTTATGAAAGAATCCGCACAAGCAGCCGTAACATACGCAAAAGCCCATGCCGAAATATTTGGAATAACTGAAGATATTTTTGATAAATACGATTTACATATCCACCTACCAGCAGGAGCAATTCCAAAAGATGGTCCTTCTGCAGGCATAACACTTCTATCTTCAGTTCTTTCTGTTTATACAGGTAGAGCCGTGAACTCAAACTTTGCAATGACAGGAGAGTTAAACTTGCAAGGAAATGTACTACCAATTGGTGGACTTAAAGAAAAAATACTTGCAGCCAAAAGACGTGGTCTTAAAAATTTAATAATACCTAAATTAAATCAAAAAGACTTAGATATAAACGATGAAAAAATATATAAAGACATAAACGTATTTTGGGTAGATGATGCAAAGGATGTTCTTGAAAAAGTGCTTTTAAAAAAGATATAAACTCCAATCAACACAATAAAAAAGAGCCTGCAACAAACCGCAGGCTCTTTTTTAAGACCTAATTTATTAATGCCTAACTTGCAACTTGCGCTTGAAGCTGATCAATTTTTCGTTCTATAGCGCCTAATATCTTATCTTTATTTTCAACAACAGCATGTTCCATAACTCCACTAAGTAAATTAAATTGTTTTTTTGTATATTTAAACTTTGCTGTATGGCAAAATCCTTTCAATGATTTAGTTTCTTTTTCTGGATCAAATGTAGAACTAAAATTCGGATTTTTTAATAATGCAAAATAAATAATTGTAGGAACTTTTGAATCACTTAAATCCTCAAATATCAATACTGAATTTTGCTTAATTTTATCTTTAAGCTCAGCTTTAATTTCAACATCAGTTTTATCCTTTTCATTAACCACAAGCTCCGGAAACGCTAATCCATTTTCTCCAGCCCATTTTTTAACTTTTAATAACGATCGCGCATAAGTACTAACCCTTCCATTCGCCTCATACAATATTATTATGCTTGAATCTCTTCTTACCAGAGGTGGAACAGGAAAATCTAAACCTTCACCTGCATCAACCAATTTTATATTTTTTATATTTCTCAACGGACTCCCCTTTACCCCCAATACGGGATTTTTTATCTTTGCAGGCCATAACCGCTGCTTCTCAAACTTCGAAAAAGCCATAACTTTTTCAAGAAAACCTTTAACTTTTGCAGGAAGTTTTTTTAACAAGCCATTTATCATCGTTACAAATCTCAAAGCAAATGCAGATCCCCATATCCCCATAAAAAATCCAATTTTTTGTTCTGGTGCAAAATTTTTAGATTCACCATTTAAAAATTTCCTACCAAAAGACCAAGTTGGAACATAAAAATCTTCAATATTTGCACCAATATAGAATGGTGTATATTCAAACCATAAAAACGGTGGGCCGGGGCTTATTGCTGTTAATATTGGCATAGGAACAAGCCCTTTTGACGTATTTTCAGCCAAGTCAGAAAGAAAAATGCCTTCTTTCTTATATTTTTTCGTTTGACCAAAAAATTTATTGCCTAAAATTCCACCATAAATGTCTATTAAGTTTGTATGTTCACCAAGCATATTTTTCATAAAAATATTAGAAATAATAGACATCATATCTACAGGTGTCTTAAAAATATTCTTTTTAACTTTATCTGCTAAAAACTGCTTATACTCCTGAGCCGATTTTCCATAATAAACAAACGGAGCAAAGCACCAAGTCGATCCTGAAATTCCAGCAATGTAAGTTACTGCGTCCAAAATTCCAATTTTTTCTAATCCAGAAAGTATACCGGCACTTGATATCATAGCCCTAAATCCACCGCCACTATGAGCACAAGCTATAACTGGAACAGCTTGGGGCTCTATATTTTTATTTAAAACTTTGGACAATGCTTCTGCTCCAACCTTCCTTCTCTTCACTAAAAAATCTTTTTCTTCTTTAGATAATTCGGAACCAAAAGAAACATGTGCGACCTTTTTTTTGTACGGCCCTCTAGCTAACTTTTCACTCACCTTCTTTTTAAGCTTATCAAAAAAATCAAGCCCTCCCAGATGTCGACGTCCTAACCAACCCAATTGATTATATCCACGTAAAATGGAATTTCTTTCTTCAATATAAAAATTATGTCCCCGACCGAGCCCAATACCAATCTTTGTTGCATTCAAAGAATCTCTGCCGCTAATCATATCTTTTAGATCATCTTTTATATACGAAAAAAACAATTTTCTAAAATGCATCCCTTTCCATTTTAGCCGACTTATAGATTCAGCTTTTCCTGCATCTATCTTTATTACACCTCCAGCCCTTTTGGCCTTACCACCTTGATGATAATATGTTGCAACAAAAATATCTTTGGGCGCCTCATTATAAACGATTAAGCCCTTACTAAAAGAATCTTCATCAAAAGCCTTATCCTTAGGCCTAACAACATCTTTTTTCTTAAGATAAGCCGTCGCAAAATCTTTATATTCTTTTTGCAATTTTAAATTAGGATTATCTATCATTCTTAATGAAATTCGATTTAACTCATTAACTAAATGCAGCGAATTACCTTCATGAACTTGATCCAAATTTAAAAAATTCGGCATCTGACCTTTTAAAGAATCTGTTTCATCCAAACCTTTTGCCATAACTTGTTCAACAATTTTAAAAAGAATCTTACCGTTCACAACTCTATAATTTAAACCCCAATAAAGTTTTATATTCCTAAAAGCTTTTATTAACTCTGACAAACCCGCTCTAATGTGCCACTTGGTCATATCTTTTATCGTTATTTTTTTTGTAGCTTCCAAAATATATTTTTGAGCATTTTCTAAAAGAGCTCCTGGAAATAAATTAATTGCGCCTAAATATTTAAAATTATTTAATCGATTCCGTTTCTCTATCAAACCTTGAAATTTTTTGGCCAGATCTCCAAGTAATTTTTCACCAACCGAAACTAACATTCTTTTATTTAGATCTCTTATTTCTTTGTTTAAATCGGCAATCTTTTTATCAAACATTTTTACTGAATCTGATCGCTCTTTTAATGCACCCTCCACCGTAGAAGTAACTCCATATAAATTAGAACGTTGAATTTCCCACTGATTATAAACATATTTAGATGGACCGTTGTTAGCCCAAAAAACAACTCGCTTATTATTTTTTAACATCCAGTCTAAAGTTGGCCACTTACCTTCTTTTTCTAAAATATCCCAATCTTCCGGCCTCAATGTAATCGCATCAATCCCAGAATCTCTTATAACCTTATCTGTTGTTTCCATATCTATATAATTTTCTAACTCTATACAAAGAACTTCATCTCTATTTTCAAATAAAAGGGTTTTTAAAATTTCTAATGATTCTTTCAAGGTCATTGTCACATAATCAGTCCTTTTTTGTCGCTTAACAGCAATTAAAGCTTTTACCAAATTTACATAATTAAGTTTTCCCTGCAACCTTAATACTGGACCCAATTTACAATCACCATGACAAAGCCTTGCCTCCACAGGACGACTTGATTTTTTTATATCAATATTTGTTCCCGGCTTTGTTGGATAACAATCAAGAAGAAAACATCGAACACCCATATTAAATTGTTTTATTATGTCATAGTATTGTTGATAATAAAAACGATAACCATCTTGAAAACATGAAAAAGAATTGTGAGAGGCTAACAAACAAACTTGATCTAACCTTAGCCTTCTGTTTGGTATAATCCATTTCTCCAAATCAATTTTAATATTTTCTCGCTTAAAAGAACTTTTAAACAATGAATGCAATAGAATTTTAAAATGCCTTAACTTTGTATCTGCACCAAATTTTTCTAAATATTCTTCTCTTAACTTACCGTCACGCACGACCCTCCGACCTAACAAATGTTTTTTATCCAAACGCTTATCTATTTCAACTTTACTATCTCGAAACATCTTAAAATAAACATCTGTTGTTTTATTATTTTCTATTCGAATATTGGGAGACCAGAGAGCAATATCAACAGGCTTATAATCTCTCTCTCTAAAAATAGAAACAACCATGTCCCTAACATCTGCAGAGCCTGAACCATGTTTTCCAGAGCGATAAGCTTTGCTCTTCTCTTCAGGTCTTAAAAAAACATGTCTCCAATTTGTCTTTCCAGACAAACGATATTCAACATCCAAATAATAAGGTGATAAATTATGAAAACGAGTTTTACCAATATCAGAAAAAAGACTCGAACTAAAAAATAACATCCATCCAAAAAATAAATTTATAAATTTATTCATATTCACCCTCAGTAAACTAAATAAATAAAATCACATAAAAATAAATCTAGCCCATATCTTTAAAAGAACACAAAGTCTTTTAAAAAAAATTTGAATACTTGCATTTAAAGACAATTGTAATTTAAAATTTTTAGACAAAAAAAGTTTTGATAATTGGGGAAATACAAAATGAAAAAAGTTTTAACAATTGGTGGATCAACCAAAGATATATACCTTAGCAACCAAGGCGTTGACTATATGTCCATAACTCAAAAAAACTGTAATATAAAATATATGTTATTAAAGTCTGGAGATAAAATCGAAGTCGAAAACATTCTTTATTTTTCTGGCGGAGGAGCCACAAACTCTGCTGCATCATTTAAACGACTGGGATTTGATACGAGCTGTATTTCAAAAATAGGAAATGATGAATCTGGAAAATTTGTAATTAATGAACTTGAAAAAGAAAATATAAATATCCAAAATATTATTAAATCTGAAGACAAAAACACAGGCACATCCTTTGTAATAAATACACTAGAGCGAGAACGAACTATATTTGCCTATAGAGGAGCCAACGGATATTTAGAAAAAAAAGACATCCCTTTTAATATCATTAAAAATACAGATCAAATCTATATAACATCACTAAGTCATGAATCATCTAAAGTTCTACCAGATATAGTTAAATTTACACATGAAAACAACATTCCCGTAGCAATAAATCCAGGAACAAGTCAACTCTCACATGGATCTCAAACTCTAAAAGAATCATTAAAATATATCGATACTATAATTATGAATAGTGATGAAGCCAAAACATTTATGATAGCTCTTATAGAAAACGACAAAAACTATAAAGAGACACTTAAAAGCTCACGACAAAATAAATTGAACAGCGAATCAACAGAAAACAAACCTACCTTACTAGACTCTCCACTCAGACACATGGACTATTATTTTAGCATATGGAAGTTTTTTAAAGAAGTTATGCACATGGGACCAAAAACCGTTGTCATTACAGATGGCGCAAACGGCGTCTATGTTGCAAATAATAAACAAATTTTTTATCACCCTAGCATTAAAACAGATGTTGTAGATACGCTCGGAGCTGGAGACTCATTTGGATCATGCTTTGTTGCAAGCATTCTAGCAGAATACTCAACAGAGGAAGCTCTAATTAGAGGAATTATAAACAGCTCATCTGTTATTAGTAAATTTGGAGCAAAACCAGGTCTTTTAACAAAAGAAGAGTTAGATAAAAAGAAAATAGATTTTAGTCTTCTTCAAAAATTTAAACTAAACTAACTTTTAGGGAGAATATTCTTGCACAAAAAAATAGTTTTTATAGAAATAAATCAAAACAAAATATCTCTTGCAAATTTAATAGAATCAAAAGATAAATATACTCTTACAGATAAAGAAACAACTAACCTAGATAAACTAACTTTTTTTGACAACAAACTATTTAATAACTCAAACCTTTTACAAATAATTCAAGAATATCTTAGTAAGAATAATATAAAAAAGGGTCGCAGTATTTTATCCGTTCCAAGCAACGTTTCAGAAATTACAATCCTCCAAATAGCCTTGTGCCTAAGTAAAACATGCCTTAAAATAGAAAAAATAATATCATTAAATAATTCGGAAGAAACATTTAATGTTATTGAAAATTTTATATTAAAAAAAGATCTCCGAAAAACTACAAACCATTGGCAAGTATTTTTACCACCAAAAAATCAAAATCCTAAAAAATGGATCGCTATTTCTTTAAGTATACTGATAATAGAATTTTCACTCTTAACAACAACAAGCATCAAAAAACACATTAACCATAAAAACCTTAAAAAACAAAATCTTTCGCTTAAACAAAAGGTAAAAGGTTTAAAATCAGAACTAAATAAAAATAACAATACCTCAAAAAGCAACACCATGTTACAAAAAAAAATAAATAAGCTTTACGCAAAACAAAATCAACAATTCCTAAATAGCTTGTTGGACATTGCCAATCACCTACCACCAAATGCAAAATTAAACAAAATAAAGCTAATGAGTCAAAACAAAGAAATAGAAGAGAATAAGCAAACTTCTAATAAAAAAAATAAAGCAGCAATTTCATTAGAAGGCAAAAGTAAACACCAACAAAATCTTATTAACTTTGTAAAAAAATTAAATAACTCTAAAGTTTTTTCTAAAGCCTCATTAAAGAATATCAACAGAATAAAAGAGAAAATCTCCCATAAAATCTACAATTTTAATATCCATGCCAAACTAAACCCTCTATAAATAAGGCAATTCGGGCTTGCGCTTATATCTAAAATCTGATAAATTTTGATTCATATAGCCTAAAGTAGGCTTTATATAATATATTTAACCCTTAAACCATCACGAAACATGCTTTTTAAATCAAAAACAGCAGTTTTAGTGAATCACAAAAGGATCCTCTTAATGGAAAAGAATCCAGATATAATGTCTATCTCACCTCTTCTTAATACAGAATTACTAGAAGAAAGTTTTAAACTTAGCGAAAAAGAGCTAAGCGAACTATCTTCCATCTATGATGAAGCAACACAAAATTTTGAAGCTGGGAAGATAATAAAAGGTAAAATTCTAACCAAAGAAAATAACGGTGTAATCGTTACCATAGATTATAAGTCTGATGGCTTTATTCCTAACTATGAATTTTCTGAAATAGAATTCAAAAAATTAACCGTAGATGACCAAGTCGACGTAATTTTAGACCGAATTGAAGACGAATATGGCAACATAATTCTTTCATACCAAAAAGCAAAAGCTATGAAAGCTTGGGAAAAAATTGCAGAATTGGCAGAAAACAATGAACCTGTAACAGGTATTGTAACACACAAGGTTAAAGGTGGACTTAGTGTTGATATCGGGATTCCTGCATTCTTACCGGGTTCTCAAGTGGACACACAAAGAATTACTAATTTTGATCAATTTGTAGGCCAAGAAGTAACTGGTCAAATATTAAAAGTAAACAAAAAACGTGGAAATGTAATAATTTCCCGTCGTAAATACCTTGAAGAACAAAGAAGCGTTGACAAGAAAAAAGCACTTGAAAATATCAACGAAGATCAAATTATTATGGGTATCGTCAAAAATATCACTAATTATGGCGTATTCGTTGACGTTGGTGGAATTGATGGTCTTTTACATATCACAGATATGTCTTGGGGCAGAATTACACACCCTAGCGAAATGCTAAAAATTGGCGACGAAATTACCGTAAAAGTGTTATCCTTTGATAAGCAATTTGAAAAAATATCACTTGGTATTAAACAACTTTCAGACAATCCATGGGAAGGTATTGATAAAAAATATCCAATTGAAAGCACTATCGAGGGTAAAATATCAAGCATTACCGACTACGGTTTATTTGTAGAAGTAGAAAAAGGTGTAGAAGGTCTTGTACATATTTCTGAAATATCTTGGACAGAAAGAATTAGTAATCTTTCTAAGTACTACAATGTAGGCGACACAATAAAAGTAAAAGTTGTTGCATTAGATAAAGACAACAGAAGAATGTCTTTAAGTATTAAACAACTAGGCCAAGATCCATGGAAAGAAGTCGCCAATAAGTTTAAAGCTGGCGATAAAATAAAAGGTAAAATAACAAATATCACTGACTTTGGAATATTTGTGCAACTTCTAGATGGCGTAGACGGCCTTGTTCATATCTCTGATATATCATGGTCCAGCAACCTAGGTCACCCAAGCGAAAAATACAAAAAAGGTGACGACGTTGAAGCCCTTATACTTGGCGTAGACAGTGACAACAAAAAAGTTTCCCTCGGGATCAAACAATTAGCTGGCGATCCATGGAAAAATATCGAAACTAAACATCCTGTTGGAAGCGAAGTTGAAGGTAAAGTTTCCAAAATTACAAACTTTGGAGCTTTCGTTAAATTAGAATCTGGAATTGAAGGTTTAATTCATATTTCAGAAGTATCCGACAACGATGTAGAAAAAGTTGAAGATATTTTACAAGTAGGCGAAACAAGAAAATTCAAAGTTATAAAAGTTAACGAAGAAGATAAAAAACTTGGATTAAGCCTAAGAACCTCTAGCAAGCCAAAAGAAACAAGAAACAAAAGAGACGGTTCAGCACCAAGAGGTCGCAAAGGTTCTTTTGCAAAAGACTCAAACTTTAATTATGCACCCGAAGAAAGCAAAAAACCTAAATCAGCATTACAACAAGCACTAGAAGCTCACATGAATAAAAAAGACAACGAATAAATATACAGTAACTTTTGAATATGGGCAGCTTTATAGCTGCCCATATTTTTTAATAAATAAAATTAATTAAAAATAGAAAGAATAGAAATGGAAAAAACATTTGCAATAATAAAACCTGATGCAGTAAAAGCAAAAAATGCTGGTAAAATTATAAACAGAATAGAAAAAGAAGGCTTTGAAATTTTAGGCATGAAAAAAATACACTTGAGCAAAGATCAAGCTGAACAATTTTATGCTGTTCATAAAGAAAGACCTTTCTATGGTGAACTTGTAGAATTTATGACATCAGGCCCAGTAGTTGTAATGACTCTTCAAAAAGAAAATGCTATCAAAGCATGGAGAGATTTAATGGGTGCAACAGATCCAGCAGAAGCAGGAGAAAATACGTTAAGAAAATTATACGGCTCTAATAAAGGTGAAAATGCAACTCATGGTTCTGATGCACCAGAGACTGCTGCTGAAGAAATTAAATTCTTTTTTCCAGAATTAGCTAATTAAAAAAACACAAAAGAGGGCCGGTAAAATTTACCAGCCCTTATTTTATAAATATATTTTTAAATCTAACTAATTTCTGGAAATTTCTTTGATTTAACAAAAGCATCTAAATCCATTAAATGCTTTAATAAATCTTCTAATTGAGAAAACCTTATAGAATTTGGCCCATCACAAAGTGCTTTTTCAGGATTATCATGCACTTCCATAAAAACACCTGAAATACTTTGGGCAACCGCCGAAACCGCTAAAGGCAACACAAAACGCCGATCTCCACCAGAAGAACAACCTTGAGCGCTGGGCATCTGGACGGAGTGAGTAGCATCAAACACCACAGGATAACCAAAACGTTTCATAATACTAAAATTTCGATAATCTACAACTAAATTATTATAGCCAAAGACATACCCTCGCTCACAAGCCCAAACCTTTTTATTTCCAGCAGAAGTTACTTTTTCAATAACAGGCTTCATGTTTTCTGCAGAAATAAACTGTCCCTTTTTTACATTAATAAACTTTTCAGTTTTTCCTGCAGCAACAAGTAAATCTGTTTGTCTACAAAGCAATGCTGGAATCTGCAAAACATCGACTACACTGGCAACAGAATCAACTTGATCAACTGAATGAATATCTGTAACAACAGGAACATCAAATTCACTTCTAACACGCTGCAAAATTCTTAGCCCTTCATCAAAACCAATACCTCTAAAATTATTTAAAGAAGTCCTGTTCGCTTTATCAAAAGAGCTTTTAAATATAAAGTTAAACTTTAACTTTTCAGATAAGTTTTTTAGAAATTCAGCGGCTTTTAATGAATGCTCTTCACTCTCTATAACGCAGGGTCCTAAAATAAAAAATAAAGGACTGTTGATATTTATATTTTCTAAACTATTTAATACTTGCGTTATCTTCTCGCTCATTATTTATCTCCGAATAAATATCATCTTCATCTGAAATATTTAATTTTTTACAAACTTCATCAAGAATTCCATTTACAAATTTATAAGAATCTTTTTCTGCAAAACACTTAGCCAACTCTATTGCCTCATTAATAACAATTGATGGTGGCAATTGTTTTTGTTTTATTTCCCATATAGCTAAACGCATAATTAACAAAGTACAAGTTCCAAGCCTACCAATCTTCCAATTCTTAAGCAGAGGCCTAATTATATCATCAAGCTCGTTACGCCCTTCGATCACATTAAACGCCATATGAATCGCCCTAGAATCATCTTCAACGACAACATCAAAGCCATCTCTGAATCCTTGAACAATTTCATCTACAGAAATAGAATAACCAAGACCTTCGGCTGCATAAAGTAAATGAAAGGCAAAACCCCTAATGTCTCTCATGCTTTTAATTGCAATTTTACTAATTTCACTCATAAATTTTTACTCTAATTAAAACTCAGAAGACACATTAATCTACACGTTCTATATAAGAATTATCTCTTGTATCTATCTTAATTCGTTGTCCCTCTTCTACAAATAAAGGAACAGTTACTACAAGCCCAGTCTCTAATGTTGCAGGCTTACTACCACCTTGAGCAGTATCACCCTTTACACCAGGCAAAGTCTCCTTAATCTCCAAAATCATAAACATTGGAGGTTCAACATTTATAGGTCTTCCTTTAAAAAACAAAACACTATATTCTTGACCTTCCTGAAGATATAACCTAACAGATTCAAGAACATCTAAATCAAAATCTATTTGGTCAAAGCTTTCTTGATCCATAAAATGAGCATGCTCATCTAAATACAAATATTGCATTACTCTCTTCTCTAACTCAGGATCAGGAAACTTCTCACCAGATCTAAAAGTTTCATCTAAAATTCGTCCTGTTATAAGATTTTTCATCTTTGTACGAACAAATGCACCGCCCTTACCTGGTTTTACATGTTGAAAATCAACAACGACCCAAGGCTCATTGCGCCACAAAATTTTTGTAGAATTTTTACGAAAATCTGACGTTGAAATCATATTAAAAGATCCTTATAAATATTTTACACTAAATAAAAGTTTTTATTTAAAAAATATCCTTTATTATTGCGAATCTTTTTAATTAAGACAAGAAAAAAAATTGCCCGCTTTCGCAGGCAATTTCCCTAAATAAACAATACTTTATTTAAATTATAAAAAATAAAGTTATTTTACAGGAATAGCTCGTCTTAACTCTGAGATTTCTCTTTCAAGCTTAGCATGTTCAGCTTTAAATTTAGCATTTTCAGATTCTAACTCTCCTAATCTGTCGTTAAGCTTATTTAAATCACTTCTTACAACAGATTCCAAACCATTAAGGCGAACATCGAAATTTTTCTCAAGTCTGTGCGCTTCATCTCGAGAAACCCCACCGCTCCCTTCTCTAATAATAACTGTTTGAGTTTTTGGCTGCGAAGTCATGGCCGAACCAAGCATGGAACCAAACATACTTCCAGCCATTGCACCACCGAAAGAACTACCTCTTCTTGCATTAAGAACCGGCGCTGTAAACAACAAAACTACTAATAAACGCCAAATTGTAGATTTTATAATTTTATTCATAAACTCCCCTTTCCCCTTTATTTTAAACCTACCTTTTTTTCATCTTTATAACCATTACCCCAAGAGCAATAATTGAAAAAAACATAATGGCCATAATAATTAACAGCATATTATAATTGGCATCTCTTTTTGATTTTGATAACTCTTGTTTTAGTTGGGCATATTTTTCTTGATCTTGTTTCCTTCTAAGTTGTTCTACCTTTTCTTGATCTTGCTCTCTTTGTAATTGCCCAACCTTATCTTCTGCACGTCTTCCAGAACGATCTTTTGTCATCGCGCCAGAAACAAGTCCACCAACCATTCCCCCTGCTAAACCTCCAGCAAAAGAATCTCCACCGCCAGCCACTAAAGTAAACGGCGAAGACATAAATAAGCACAAAATTGCGCCTAAAATTATCTTTTTCATAAAATTTGCCCTCCTAAAATATTTTTTTTAAACAAAAATTTTAATGCTATATTATCTTAAACACTAATTATAAAATGCCACTCTTATATACAATTAGTCAATTAATAAAATTATTTTTTTCAAAAAACATATAAAAAATAAAAAAAAAGGACGTTTATGACAAACATAGTATCAGAACTAATCAAACAAGAAGTCGAACGAGAAGAATCTACCATAAATTTAATTGCATCAGAAAACTATGCTCCACAAAACATTCTAGATGCCACCGGATCTGTTCTTACAAACAAATATGCCGAAGGTTATCCTGGAAAAAGATATTATGGAGGCTGCGAAATAGTAGATAAAGTAGAACTTTATGCTATAGAGCAAGGTAGAAAACTATTTAGTTGTGAACATATAAATGTACAACCACACTCAGGGTCTTCTGCGAATTTTGCCGTTTATTTAAGTTCACTAAAACCAGGAGACACCATCTTAGGAATGGATTTAAGTTGCGGAGGCCATTTAACTCACGGTCACAAGGTAAATTTTTCTGGAAAAATTTATAATTTTATACCATATCATGTCAGCCCAGAAACTGAACAACTTGATTATAACGAAATAGAAATCTTGGCAAATCAACATCAACCAAAAATGATTGTTGCAGGAGCTAGTGCTTACTCTAGATTTATTGATTTTGAAAAACTTTATGATATCGCAAAAAGAAACAATACTTTATTATTTATAGACATAGCACATATCGCAGGACTAATTGCTGCAGAAATTCACCCTAGTCCTATTCCTTATGCAGATTTTGTAAGTAGTACAACTCACAAAACTTTACGCGGCCCTAGAGGTGGCATAATTTTAAGTAAACTTGATCATGCACAAAAATTAGATCGAGCAGTAATGCCAGGCAGTCAAGGAGGCCCCTTAATGCACGTTATTGCAGCCAAAGCCGTGGCATTTGATAATGCATTATCACCTGAATTTAAAACATATCAAGAACAAGTTGTAAAAAACTCAAAAACAATGGCCCAAGAATTTAAAAATTTAAACTACAGAATTGTATCTGGTGGAACAGATAATCATTTATTTTTAATAGATTTAAGAAATAAAGAGATTTCTGGTAAAGAAACCGAAAAATTATTAGAACAAGCCGGCATTGTATTAAATTGTAATTCCATACCTTTTGATACAACACCTCCAACAGTTACAAGTGGCATTAGAATCGGAACACCTGCAGTTACAACCAGAGGATTTAAAGAAAGCAATGTTTTACAAGTTGTTCATTGGATAGATGAACTCATAAAAAATAGAAACAACACAGATTTTACAAAAAAACTTAAAGTTGAAATTCATGATTTTTGCAAAAAGTTTCCAATTTATAAAAATTGAATATTAATAATATTCAAAACCGCGAAAAAAAGCACCATCTTCTGTGAAAATAGAAGCACCTTCTTCCGTAAATTTCCAAGAATCATCGGCCACACGTTTCTTTAAATAATCTAACTTATCATTCCGATTTCCACCAGCAATATGAACAATAGGATTCATTTCTCGGTTGAATAATGGTTTAATATCAAAAGCAACATTTTCCAAAGTTAGTTTTTTATTTTTACACCATTTTTTTGAAAATTCGACAAAAAAAGAAACATACTTATTTAAAAAATCATAACGCAGTTTCTCATCTCTCACGTACTCTTCGCCCATATAAGGTAAATAAAAAACAGAAAGCGGTACACGATTTTCTATATGATTAAAATCTACAAAAAATAACGTTAATTTATAAACTAAAAGAAGAGAAGCCTTTTTTAATGCTTTAGACAAGTCAGTCATAAAATCTATAAAATATTTTTTTTTGACTTGTAAATGTATTTTAAAAAGATCCTTCCGCAAGCCACCTCGGTCTCCTTCTAAATCGTTAAAATAAATCCAAAGCCAACCGAAACCGGGAGAATCTATACAAGGATTATAAACCGACGGAAAGCTTCTAGGCAATTTTGGCCGTCCAAAAACTAAAATTATAGAATGAACTAAACGACTTGAATGACTAAAATCAAATTCAATGGAACGATCCATTGCAAAATTATTAAAAAAAATAAAAACAAAGCAAAAAATAATTTTAAATAACCTTGATTTAATCATAATAAAGATCCATTAAAACTCCCTTACACTAGGATAAAACTCAAAGCCCTCGTAGAAATCCTTATCATCCGTTAAAAAGTATTCAACCTCTTCCCTTAACTTCCTACTCCTATCGCCACCGGCAATATAAACAATAGGATTTATTTGCAAATTAAACAAAGGTGCAGCATCTAAAGCAATATCCTCTAAGGCTAAGCCTTTCTTTCGACACCAATCTTGAGTAAATTTTACAAAAGCTTGTACATAACCACCCAAAAATTCGTATCTATTTGTTTTATCTTCCAAATACTCTATATCTTTACGAGGTAAATAAAAAACAGATATAGGAACCCCCTTATCTCTTGAAGAGCTCCTAAACGTCAACGTTATTTTATGCATATCAATCTTTTCTAATTCAAAAAACATACCGTCAGGTTTATGCAATTCCAAAGTTAAATCAGTCATAAAAGGAATGCAGAATTCCCTTTTAACTTGTAGATGTATTTTAAAAACATTACGTTTATCAGATTCAAAACTTTGCTTTTTAGAGTTACAAACCCATAACCATCCATTACCGGTCGGCCCTAAATAAATTTTTAAATGAGGATATTTTCCAACACCTTTAATATTTGTTAATGCAGGATAAAAATAAGAAAATAAGCTTACCCCAAAGAGCGCCTCACTTGTTTTAACATTTTCGATTGAAACAATATCAATAAAATCACGCCCTTTAGATAAGATGTTTTTTAAGACACAAGCAAAAAGTAAAATTAAAATTAAATAGATTCTTTTCATAAATTAAATTATCACAATATTTGAGATAAATTACAAAATGGTTATAACTACACAGAAAATGTAAATTATACTACACTTATTTTTTATAAAAATAATATTTTGATAAATTTATACCTCTTTTAATAAAGCCTCTGAACCTTTTCATAAAGTTCATTCTCCATTAAATTAAACTTATTTAAATCTATAAAAATGTACTTAAATTTTGATATTGCCCAATTTAAAAAAGAAAGCTCTTTTCTTATACGTTCCGTCTTCTTTTTTTTATTCCTTTTTTTATTACGATCTTTAACCAATTTTTCAAATGTCTCATAAAGAGTATTATTAAACGTAGCATCAAAAAAAAACATTAAATTTGAAGAATCTAATTTTAACAATGCTTCCAACATGTTAAAAAATACCAAATCATAATTATCTTTTCTAAACCTTTTTATATCTTTTCTAAACCTTTTTAAGACATTAATGGCATGCTTTTTTATTTCAATCCTATCCCGTTCCAAATCAGGAAAAAATACTATTAATTCAGAAAAAAGCTCTAATTTAAGAATAGGGTTTTTAATTGCACAGATTAAACTTTGAGTAGATTCTTTAATTTTAAAATTTATATTTCTAGATAAAAACTCTTTTAAAAGGCGTGTAAATTTTTCAATCAGCTTTGGTTGCCCTTCATTTAGAACCATTACAAATCTATCTTCAATAAAATCACAAAACTTCCCTAGTTGTTGTTCCGATGCAAAAAAACGACGAATCACAGGGAAAACTTTTCTATATATGTTCTTTAAATCTTCCCTTAAAAGTAGTTCTTTTAAATTATCAATAAAAAAATCTTCATTTTTTAAACATAACATTTTAATTATAATAGAATCTCTCATTGATAAAGACAAAACATTATCAATTTCTAATTCTCGACTCTTATCCAAATTTAATAGCTCAAACAAACTAAATCCAGAATTTAATAACTCTCCCTTTAATTCATCATTTAATAAAGCTGGAAAATGTCTTGCTATAAAGTATTTAAATACTTTTTTATTTTTCTGAAGAAGTTTAACAGTATTCTCATCACTCTTTTTAACCAACAATATAAGATCTAAAAACCTATTATCTCTATCGTCGATCGACAAATCCGTTTGCTCTAAAAACCTTTCCACTCGCAACAAATAATCATCTAAATCCTCAGGCCGGCCCTCCAAGTCTGTAGACTCAAAACTAGGGAATGATTGAGTTTCCCAAGGCACATTAAATTCCAAAAAATTTGGAAAAAACCGCCAAATCTTATTTTGTAATGAATATCTATTTATATTTTCTCTTGTTTTATTAATAATTATTTTAATTCTCTTCTCAGTTTCAAAATCAATTATCGGACTACTTCTATTTTTTTTCAAAAAATGTTCAATTAAATAATCACTAAAACAAACCGAATGATCAATAATACGTTCCCAATTCCCTTCTATAAAAGAATCTATTTCAAATGGCTCTATAAAATTCACTAACTCTAACAATGCTAATGCATAATAAATTGTAAATTTCCAAAAACTCATCTCCCCTAAAACTTCTACATGTTTATGCAAACTTTCTAAATTACTATTTTCAGAAATTTTCCAAGTAAATTCTATACCCAATTCATCTTCTCTACGCCGCGTTGTAACATAAAAACGATTTGGCTTAGGATCAAGCTCATATCCAGATGCAAATGCGGCTAAAATAGAATACAAAAGCATAAAATTCATTCTATTCGCATTGTTATGACCAATGTAATAAAATTTTAAAGCAACACTCTCATCATCCTTTATGTTTAAAAACATATCTATTTTTGTACTATGTTGCATTAGTGGAATATTAAAATGAACAACAACATCAGGATAATTATATCCTACACCCAAAAAATTTATTTTTTTTATTTTTAATAATTCCTCAAATACCTGTTTTGCAAAATAAGGTAAAATTTCTTTAGATAAACCAAACTGATTATTAAAATATGTAATCGTCATTAACATATTTTGATGAACTAGCATAAAAACATCTTCTAAAGTAGATGGTTTATGACGCTCAAAATCAGCCTTGGACCCTATCATAGCAGCATTAACATTAAAATCTGACGATGCAATGAATTGTCTTTTATTAATTGGAAGATCATTGTATATTTTTTTTATTGAACGAATATATAACCCTTGATCAGAAGAATGGGCCAAACTGCTCCATCCAGTACGATCAATCTTGCGTAACCACTCTGACATTAAAAATAAGTACGGCTCTAATAACAACTTAAAACGTTCAGCCTTTAAATCTAAATCTTTATAATCAGGAGAACCTGTTAAACCTTTAATAGACTTATCATAAACATCAACAACTCTAGAGAATAATTCTAAAATTAAAATCCGTTCTATATTTGTTCCATCATCTCTAGAAAATAAATCTAATAAAGGACAAACTGCTTTATCTATTCTCTCACCTCTTACAAAGACTTTTATAAAATCTTCGTTAAAATTTTCCCACAGTTTTTTAAAGCTTTTGTCATCTGGATTCCCCCAATCAGATACCTTCCCTTCCCAAACATTTAATATAGACTGCGACTGAACTAAATATTCTATAGTTGAAGAAGAGCGAGCAAATTCTTCTTCAAACCGAGAAATAACATCAGTTACACTTTCAACCTCACCATCCCAAGTATTATTAAAAATGCTGTTTAACCAAATTGGAAATACATCATAATCTAGTAAAATCTGAATCTCACCAAAAAACGTTTCTGGCGGCTCTTTTAATCGAGATAAAATAATTATAAACTTTAACCATTTTGCAGATATTTGATCGTTTATTGCATATTTCCGTTGTAAAACTAAATTTATTAATTTTCTTAAAATATATTTATCTACTCCCTCACCAAATAATCTTTTCATTATTTCTTTTCCATCCAAACGCTCTGTGCGCCCAGTAGCTCTATACTCAGGATCTCTATCCTCAGGATCTCTATCCTTTCGTAAACTTGCAACACCCGTTGAATACTCATCAAGCTTATTTTTAATATATTCAAAACTATAACAATCTAATATATTTTTATTTGGCTTTTGAAAAACTAATGCTTCTAAAAAATTAATGCTATAAAACAAAAGCATTCTTTTTTGTAAAGGGGTTAACTCCCCTGAATCTGTCTTTAATTCTGCATTTAATATAGCTAAAACTTCATTCGCGCAAGTTAATAAATAATATATAAATTTAGTTAATTCTCGTTTGTCCAATAAATACAAAGATATATCAAATAAATCACCTTCTTGTTCACCTTGAGCAAACCTTAATTCATCTAAAATTATTTTAACAATGGCTCTTAAAGCATTTCTTGCGCCAGACAAATCCCCACCCGGTTCATCAAATCCACTCTTTATCATTTCAAACAAATACAAAATAAAATCTCTGTCATAACGTTGCTGAACAAGCCTACTTTCTTGAATTTGTTTAAAAGTTTCATAATTTCGTTCAATCCACATCTCCGGAATAATATTCAGACGCAATGAACTAACCAATTTATCAAAATATTCTTTGTACATTTTTTGTATGCGCTCGAATTCCTTATCACCAGTAAGTCTAACCAGAACAGACTCAAAGCGATCAATCGCAAATTCCTGGCGCCCCGATTCCTTGCGTAAAATTTTAGCAACATCTTCTTCTCTTGTTCTCGCAAGCCCTCTACTAGAAACCCGAAAAGATCCTGTTCTCCTTATAGAACCAGAGAAAGGGCTCCCCGCCAAACGCTCCAATTTTTCTATATCGATCTCTGTTGCAGCCAAAGAAACAACTTGAGGAATCGGATGCCTAAACCAACCTGCAACAACAGCACCATCTAAACTTTTATCAACACAATTTACAGCCAAACACCTTTGAACATCAAAAGCAATCAGGTTATCCATCGATATCAATTTAGATATTTTTTCCAAATCATTAAATACTAATACAGGTATACCCTCACTTCTAAATATTGTAGCTTCATGAGAAGTTGATGGGGCCTGCTGCGCAACTAAAACTATTTTTTTATTTTGTCTATCAATATTTCTACCATTAAAAATATTTAACGCTTGCGGAAGAGTATCTGTAACGATCACTTGATCTTTATTATCTATAAAAACAAGGGCACCCCCACCAGAACCAATAACATTAAACTCAATTTTATATTTTTCATCTAGCGATTTTATAAATTCACTGTTTAAATATCTTGCTTCTATTTGCCTTGGAGAAACAATTGGCCTGGCTTGAACTAAATAAATATGCGTCGTATCATCAACATATCTTACAACAAACTCTATGTCTGTTGGAGCATCATAATATTTTTCTATTAAATTTGATGCAACCTTTAATGCTTCAACAACCCTTAAACCAAGGCAAGGCTCTAATTGCATCCCTTCATTGTTATTTATAAAATCTAACTTATACTTATCATCATCCTCTACAGAAACTAACCGTCTATTTTTTTTTCTAATAATAGAGTGTGTAGTAAAAAAAGCTTCTCCATTTAAATAAAACGGAATATTTCCTATATAAAAGGTATCAACAGGAACTAAGCTATTAACCACTGCCTCGTTATGCCCAAATGTTGCTTGTATTTGAGTTACACCAAAAGTATAACCCTCCGCCTCTTGCGTAAACATAACACCAGATATAGGAATATCTTTAATTTCAATAGTCCCCCCAACTTTTTCACCGATCATTACCTGAATTAAAACAGGCACAAACGGATCGACCAAAATATCATCATTAGCTATTAATCTTTGAGTTAAAGATTTTTCACTAAAATATGACTGCACTACAACACTCATAGCTTCCAAAACGTCTTGTCTTTCCAATTTTACAGCAGCGACGCTTTCATTACCACCAGCATTGGGACACTCTTTTGTATCTTCCTTTCCCGTACTTCTAACCATTAGCAAAATATTTTCAGAACCCAAAGGAATTGCTAAAGAACCCAACCGAACAAAAAAATCATCTAATTCGTTAAATCTAAATTCTTGCCCCTTTTCTGAAAAATCTCTTGCTATTTTTATTCTAATTTCTTCTAAAATGGCAACAGCACCTGAAGTAAGATTACCCTTAACATCCCCCTGGGCAACCTTAAAACGAGTCCATGCTTCTTCTAAAAATCTATCTCCATTTAAAAAATCAAAAACTCGTTGGTGGCTGATGGGTAAAAATTCTGGAACAGAAACTTCAATATTGGCAGGACCAACATCTTTATTAATTTCAGTCGAAAGCCCTCGTAACAACATCAAATTTGCAGATTTATTACCAAATTCCTCGCCGTTCCTTTCAAAATCACGCCTATCAGACTCCGTCATCATTGAATTTAATGTAAAAACATTTAGAAACAATCCACATAAAAAAACAAATCTTAATCTTAAAAAATTCATACATTCCCCTAATTTTATTTTTTAAAATTCAATTATGAATTTCAATTAAACAAAAAAAAAGGTACTAATTCAAAAGAAATATTTTTTTTTGAAAAAAGATCGTATGTAGGTATTTTGCGAAAAAAGCTCTATCTTCCAAGGCCTACACATAAAGCACAATTTATACTAAACTGACCCTTTATAGAAAAATAAAACTTGGTGAAGAGCTAATAAGCCCATTCAAAAAAATTTTAAATTAAAAAAAGAAACAATGAATGCACTAAAAAGAATATTTAATTATAGTAAAAAATACTGGAAACCACTACTTTTATCTGCAATTACAGCCTCATTTTATGGAATTTTTGCAGCAGCACCAACAAAACTTTCCCAATATGTAGTAGATGATGTTTTTGTAAAACAAATGCAACACCTGCTAATTCCATTTATACTTGGATTTGTTTTATTGTTTGCCCTAAAGGGCCTATTTATGTATATATCAAATTATTACATGAATTGGGTCGGAAACAAAGTAATAAACGACATCAGAATAGATCTCTTCACTAAAGTTATTCATTTTCCAATGTCATTTTTTCAAGAAAAAACAACAGGACAACTGATGTCTCACTTTTTGAATGACATCCAAATAATTCAACAGGCATCCTCGTCATCCATAAAAAATGGAGTTCGCAGCTTATTCGAAGCAACATTCCTTTTTGGTGTTGCAATTTACCAAAGCTGGAAACTAGCAATAATAATGTTAATTATTGCACCAATAATAGGACTAACAATAAAAAAAATGGGCTCAGCAGTAAAAATTGCATCACGAAGTATCCAAAAAAACATTAGTAATATTAGCAATATGCTTCAAGAAGTCTTCATCGGTGTACGAGAAGTAAAAGCATTCAATGGTGAAAACATAGAAATCAATCGATTAACAAAATTATTAGAAAAAGCTTTTAATTCAATAATGCGCAACATACATATCGAATCATTTGGTCCGGCATTTATAGAAACAATCTCAATGTTGAGTATCGGAGTTGTTTTCTATGTCGCTGCAAGTCAAATAATAAACGGAATAATAACTCCCGGAGAATTAACATCATTTTTTTTAGCAACATTATTAGCATACCAACCACTAAAAAGACTAATCAATATTTACGCCGAGATTCAATATGGCCTCGCTGCAGCAGAAAGAGTTTTCATTGTAATGGACAAAATTTACCCGGCCATTACCAAAAATCGTAATGCAAATTTAAACTCAAACATAATTAGAGAAATAGAGTTTAAAAATGTAAGTTTTTCCTATGACAATGCAATTCAAGTTTTAAAAAATATAAATTTAAAACTTAACCAAGGGGAAAGTATCGGAATATTAGGACCATCAGGATCCGGCAAAAGTACACTGTGTGATCTATTAATGTCTTTTATAAATCCAACATCAGGTGAAATATTATTAGACGGAATAAACATTGAAAATATCCCGCTAAAAGAAGTTCGCGATAGAATTGGATATGTTGGACAAAAAACATTTTTATTCAATGACACAATAATTGAAAATGTTTCTTACTCTCAAGAAAAGAACAAGATAAATGACACAATAAACGCATGCAAAATGGCACACGCTCACGAATTTATTCAAGCACTTCCCAAACAATACAACACAATCGTTGGTGAAAATGGAAGTAAACTTTCAGGCGGGCAAAAGCAACGTCTAACAATTGCAAGAGCATTGCTTAAAAACCCCGAAATTTTAA
>DAOVPV010000014.1 GCA_030629005.1 bacterium
ATTAATAACGTTGTTAATCCTGTTAAGATAGTATTGCAAGAAGCCGGTGAATTTCTCAAGATTGGCTTGGAGCATGGTAAAGATGCATTAAGAAATGTTATCAAAGTTGTTAAGCAGGAACCTGAATTAGTTACAGTTGGTGATTTTGTTGCTTTGAAATTTTCTGGTGAGCATTACAAAGATTTTGAGAAGTTGTCCAATGCAGCTAAAACTTATAATAAGGCTAACAATGCTGGAATGACGGCTTTCTTGCCAAATCTTAAACATGCAAAAATTGATCTAAAAAAGCTTACTGAATATGCTCTTAATCTGGAACATCCTGTAGGGTGCCATAAGGCAAAGGTTTTTGAAAAAGCATTGGGATATAACAAGTTAAGAGCAACGGATTTGCTAGAAAGTCTCTATCAAAACTTAGCCAAAGGTGAAACATGGCTTGGCAAGCTTGACCAGTACGGCCAAAGATATACAGTTGACATGCAAATCACAGGCTTAAATGGTAAAAAGGCAGTTGTTCGAACCGGTTGGATTATAAAAACAGGATCCAAAATACCTGAATTAACAACCCTATATGTAAAATAAGGAAAAATAATATGAATTTTTTAGAATATGAAACAATTATCTTGCTAAAAGATTACCCAAATAAAAATTTAAAAAAAGGAGATCTTGGAGTTATTATTATGATATACAGCGATCCCAATGAGGCTTATGAAGTTGAGTTTGTAGATAAAAAAGGTCACACAAAAGCGCAACTTTCACTTTTGCCACATGAAATTGAAAAAATATAGGAAATGGATAATCTTTTTTTATCAATATTGCCTTTGCGTCGAAAAAGATGAAGAACAAAGTCTACAATTATTTTGTCATGTCGAATATCTTAAATTACATATAAATAAAAATACTCATCTGTGAGCTTGAAATCGTCCAGTCCTTTATATCTGTGTACGATTTATTAGAAAACTAGCAGCTTCATCTAAGTCTGTTCAAACGGCTGGCAAGGCTATTAATAACGTTGTTAATCCTGTTAAGATAGCATTGCAAGAAGCAGGTGAATTATTCAAGATTGGCTTGGAGCATGGTAAAGATGCTTTAAGAAATATTGCTAGAGTTATTAAAAACGAACCTGAGTTAGTTTTTGTTGGTGATTTTGCTTCATTTGAGTAAACATATTGCATCTGATTTTTGTAAACAAGTTGAACATATACCAAAAGAAACTTTGATTGCAAAACTAAAAAAACATAGTTTCTTTAATCCAAGTTGGAGCAAGGAAGAAATAATTGAAGGAGTTGCAGAGGCTTATAATTTTTTTAAAAATAAGGGTCTTACTGGGTCACATTTATATAAATTTAAAGGTGAACATATAAAAGTTTTTATCAAAGCAGATGGAACACTTGATACTGCTTTTGGATCTCATCTCCTAAATTTGGATTATTTTTTATAATTTTTTAACAAAAAAAAAGAAAAATATGTTTAAAATTAACTATAGAATAACAACTAAAGAAAAAGAAAAATTAGAAAATTTGTCAGAACAAGAAATTAAGGAAGGAGGTCATGTAGAGGGATATTTTGAGATTCTTGTTAATGATAAACAGTATGGTTATTACAAATCAGGAGAGTTAAGCCCTAATGAGGAAGGACTTGATTTATTAACAACATGGTTTGAGGGTTTTTTAGAAGTTATTTTTTTATTAAAAGATAGTAATAGTTATGTAGTATTAAGTGATATTGATTCATATAATACCTGGATGGAATTTAAAAAAATAAAAGACAATATAATTAGTATCAGTGTGATTGAAGCTGAAAAAAAAGATGGGATGGGACAAGTTACTACAAAACCATTAGAAAATGTTATTTATTCTGACTGGAAAAAGCAGGAAATTTCTTATCAAGAAATGTATGTAGAGGTTGCAAACAAAGTCAAAGATTATTTTTCTGAAATAAATCAAATAAATAAAAAACTTTTACAAAGTTCTAGTTTTTTAAAATTGAAAAATCTTTTTATTAAATTAAAAGGTTTGAC
>DAOVPV010000001.1 GCA_030629005.1 bacterium
AAATGATGGTGCAACACATAGAATATTTGCAAATACATTTGCAGATGATTCTAATGGTTACAACTATTTCCAAAAAGGAGCTTTACGTCAATTTGGTGCAAGTTTCAATATGGATACACAAGCAACCGGTGAAAATACAATGGCAATAGATGGCGGCACAGGCATCATAAGTTATTCCAACAGAAACATGAAAACAGGCACTACAGCATTAACATATCTTGATGGTTCAACGGCATTCTGGACAGACGGCGGCAGAAGATTTGTAACACAATTTAATGGTGCAACAAAGGTCGCTGAAGGTGCAGATTATAACATGTTGGCATCTTTACCATTTGATTCAGACGAGTGGGCATTAACAGCTCCATTTGAATCAACAGAAACCAAAGGTAAAGGTCTCTACTGGATAGAAAACATCTATGGTCAAGGTATAATTCTTGTAGGTACAACAGAAGGTGTAATTGCATTAAATTAATGCCTACAAATTTTTAAGGAGATTTGATTTTTCTTAAAAGTAAAAAAAGGGCTGATAATTAATTTTATCAGCCCTTTTTTTAAACCGTATTATATTTTACAATCCGAAAATTTTCTTGACTTTCAAACGCCAACATATCTATATTCAAAATAAAGGTATTGTCAGAAAGAACCACGTTTATTAATAATTTTACTTCGAATGTTTCAGAGTAAAATTATCAAAGGGAGAGAGATAATGAAAAAAAGATCTATAATTTTAATTTTATTCCTAACAATGTTTGGCTCCAATCTTCTTGGAGGAACTTGGTCATATAAAAGATTTACTAGGCAATATAACCGAGCAAAAACTACTGACAGAAGAGATTTTGTTAATGAAAATTGGAAGAATCTTTCTGATGAGGCTAAAAAAGAAGTTCAAAAAAATCTTGGCATTTATCAATTTTTAGAAAGAGGTAAAAAGGATGCTTTTGAAGAAGAGCTAAGAGGAGTAGAAGGACCGGCGCCAGAAGTTGAACCAGCTCGTGAAGAAGTTGGACCAGCAGCAGAAGAAGTAATCCCCGCAGAAATAGCAACACCTTATCTTGATGTATGGAAGAATGCGCCATTACGGGGATGGTTGGGATTTAGAACTCAAGAACAGTCCCGTATCGAACTCATCAAAGGCTGGATTGACAGCGATAACCACGAAGATTATATTGCAGCCGCGCTTGAACTAGATGGCGCCGAAAATTTCCGAGAAATAATAACAAATCTCGAAAAAGCCGGAACCGCCGTTGGATGGTTTAAACGTGAAGTTGGTAAAGAAAATTTCGTTCGAACAAATAAGGATAAAAATCTTTTATCACCACTTCAACAAAACGAGTTTGATGCCATTGCAAATGAAATTGCAGAAGCAGCTCGTCGTGAAGCAGAAGAAGCAGAAGAAGCACCAGAAGTAATAGAAGTAATAGTAGCACCAGAACCAGAACCAGAAGTAGAAGTAGACGTTGAAGAAGTTGTTGTAGCACCACAAACCTTTGCTCAAAAACTTGAAACTGCTGATAATGATGTTGTACTTGCCACGATTGCTGTTGAAGAATGGAATGCTGTTGATGATCCAGAACAATTTATAAAAGCCCGCGTAGCAGATAAAACAGTAATCATTGAAAATAGTATGCCTAAAGCATATGATGATTTCTTAGAAAATAACGCCGATAAAGAGTACATAAAACAATATGAAATTCTTATGGGCAGAGGCGAAGAAGAATTAGGATTTGAATAATAAAGGTTTTATATCATGATAAAAAAAATATATTTTTTAACACTACTTCTTTTACAAACAAATATATCAGCTATGAATATACAACCATATGTAGAAGAAATAGATAGCGCTAATACAGCAAAAGAAAAACGAGAATTAAAAACAAGCTTAAAGACAAAAAAACAAACAGATGAAGTATATAAAACTGGCACAAGAATTGGTGGACCATTGTATCTTGCTAATTGGTGGGTATTTGCAACTCCAAACACAAGGAAAAGTAAATTAGATGAAATCTACCCCTTCGCTCTAACTCCAAATCAACAAACAAGCATAGATTTAAGTCAATTACAAAAAGCAACAAATATACAAACATATGTAGAAGAAATAGATAGCGCTAATACAGCAAAAGAAAAACGAGAATTAAAAACAAACTTAAAGACAAAAAAACAAACAGATGAAGTATATAAAACTGGCACAAGAATTGGTGGACCATTGTATCTTGCTAATTGGTGGGTATTTGCAACTCCAAACACAAGGAAAAGTAAATTAGATGAAATCTACCCCTTCGCTTTAACACCAAATCAACAAACCGAATTCTTTGCTCTATATGAAGGCGGAAGAAATGCCTTTGTAGCAAAATACGGTGAGCCGGTAGAAAAAGCTCCTGTTGAAGAAGCACCCGGCACACAAACATACTTCGATCAACAACAAACTAAAATTGCCAACGTTACATTAAATAATGATAAACAATACCAAGGTTTATCTGTAGAACTCGAAGGTAAGTACTGGAATAACATGAAAGAATTATTTGTACTCTTTCGCCAAAATAAAGAACAAGCAATTTCTGGAAACAAAGATGCTATTGTTAATGTTTATGATGGTTATGTTAGAGGCTTAGGCATTGGAGCCCTTAATAATGAACAACAAAGAAAACAAGTTATTGGTGATATTGTAAATATGTTAACAACTCCAACAAAAGGTGGTCCCCTTGGCATAGCTCAAGATAGCTTCTTGGATTGGATGAATGTAATTCTTTGCGTTAGTGGACGAACACCAGACGAACAAGGAACTACCATTCCTGAAAGCAATAGAAAAACTCGTATTGAAGATACGCTTTTATATGGCACCGTTGCAATGGCTATGGTTAGTGCGATTAAAGAAAATAAAGTTGGTTACACAAATGCGAATGTTAAGATAGATCTTAATAAAATAAATACTGCAGAGAAAGATTACATAAAAAGATTGCCTGTATATCAATAAAAGGGAATTAATTAAAAAGGCCAGGGCTTTGAATGCTCCGGCCTTTTTTTTAAATGATTATGGAGGGAAAAAGGGGAGAGTTATAATTTTATAAGTTATGTTTAAAAAATATAGTTAGTCATCGTTTCAGGATTAACCAAACTTTATCTTTTACATCAAATTCGTTTTGTAGGGGATTTTGATTTGAAAATCCCCTACAACCCCTGCAAACCAGGATGCTCCTGGACGGCTTAAAGACGCTTCAGTTCACACCATCCACCTGCGGTGGAATGGTTGTAGCTGTGAAGCTAATGGGGAGTTAAAAATTAGTAGTCTACAACGAAATAAAGCAGCATCCAGAAATTAGTAGTCTCCTTGTGAGGTTTGCGATGTCTGATCCAGCCTACGCCCAGGTGGCTACGGCGGACATGGCGAGAAAAAGCGCAGCTTTATGCGAAGACTGGAGGATCGTAAAAAACGAAAAGTTAATTAAAAAAAATCACGTCGTAGCTTTATGCGAAGACGGATAAAAAAAATAGAAAAGCAAAGATGAACAAAAGGGGCTCTTGGATAAGAGCCCTTTGTAATTGCAGCTATTGTGCTATAATTCTTACAAAAGGATAAATAAAGCCTAGCTATCGGAAGAAACATTTAATGTTTTGGAGAAAAAAAACGAAAGAATTACAGCGCAAGAGATTGCCTGTCGGGATAAGTGATTTTAAAGAAATTATAGAAAGAAACTTTTACTTTGTAGATAAAAGTTTATTAATAAAAGAAATTTTAGATAACGGCCCCAAGGTACTGTTATTACCTCGTCCTCGCAGATTTGGAAAAACCTTAAACCTCTCAATGATAAAATACTTTTTCGAAAAACATCCAGAAGCTGAAGATCACAAACATTTATTTAAAGATCTGCAAATCTCGAATCATCCAGAAATTATGAATTTACAAGGAAAATCTCCTATCATTTTTCTAACATTCAAAGATATTAAAACACCAGACTGGAGGCAATGCTTCTATGGCCTTAGATTTCAAATTTCTCAAGCATACGAAAGACATAGTTACTTATTAAACTCAAATACTCTAAGTGAACATGAAAAAGACGATTTTTTATCTATAATTAACAAAAAAGAAAATCTTGAACTTTTCTCAAATTCTTTGGCAAATTTATCCAGACTTATATTTAAATATCATAAACAAAAAGTACTATTACTAATAGATGAATACGACACTCCAATTCATGCTGGTTATATTTATGATTATTACGATCAAATTGTTGCATTTATGCGCACATTCTTAAGCGGTGGCTTAAAAGACAACACCGACTTGCACTTCTCTGTAATCACAGGAATAATGCGAGTCGCCAAAGAATCTATCTTTAGCGGGCTTAATAATTTGGCTGTACGTACAATAATTGATAAACAATATTCAGATAAGTTTGGCTTTACTAAACAAGAAACTGAAGAATTGGTAAATTTTTATACAAAATCAAAAGATAACACAAATAATATTTCTATGGATGAAGTTCAAAAATGGTACAATGGATATAATTTTTATGAAACCGAAATTTACAATCCATGGTCTATTTTAAACTTTTTATCAAATGAATCTTATGCTCCATACTGGGTAAATACAAGCAGCAATGATTTAATTAAACAGCTAGTACGCTCTGGAAATAAATACTTTAGAAGCGATCTTCATAAACTTATAGAAGATATCGAAATAGAAAAAGCCATAAACGATAACATTGTATTTCCTGAAATAAAAAAGAACTACGATACTCTATGGTCATTTTTATTATTTTCTGGCTACTTAACCTATTCTGAAAAAAAACTGGTTAGCCGATACACTTTTTGTAAATTAAAAATACCCAATGAAGAAGTAAAATATGTATTTGAAGAAATTATACTAAAATGGATAGAAGAAGGCATTGATATTGGCTATTACCAAGAAATGCTACAAAGTTTAACCAAAGGTGATATTCAAGAATTTGAATCTATCTTTATAAACTCAATCATAAATAATATTAGCTTTTTTGATCCCAAAGGCGATCAACCCGAACTCTTTTATCATGCACTCGTTTTAGGCATGTTAATTTCTTTAAACAACACACATCAGATAAAATCTAACAGAGAATCCGGTTATGGCCGTTACGACATCATGATAATCCCAAGGGACAAAACGGATCAACCTGGAATTATTATTGAATTTAAAAAGTTTGACAAAACTCGAGAAAAAACAATCGAAGACACTTTGGCACGAGCTTTAAAACAGATCGAAGAAAAAAAATATGAAACTGAACTTTTGGATATGGGAATAAAAAGAATTGTAAAACTTGCAATCGTATTTAAAGGCAAAGACGCATTGATAAAAGAAATCTAAAAGTGATTTTTTAAAAATTCAAAAATCGTATTCTTATATGCTAAAATTACAAAAATCGTAGTAAAAATTAATTTTTCGTATAAAAAAAGGAAAAAGGGAATGAAAGCTTGTGTATTAAAAAAGATATTTTTTTGGGTTTCCATAATCACTACAATTATATTTTTAAATGCACGAGCAAATGTAGTATCAAGCTATTACAACGAGCTTGTAAATATTAAAAATCAACGCTTTGAGCACAGCCAAATTATTTATGATGGTCTAAGTGATAAGAGTAAAAGCTTTAATTTCTACAAAACAAAATTAAAACGCAACTCTTGTTTAAGAATAAAAAATTCAAACATGCGGTTTCTATCTTTTTCTAATACCTCTTTGAAAAAAGACTCTATTATTGTGCTTGATAACGTTAATTGCAAGTATATTCTTTGGCCAAATGTTGATAACGTTGATCCATGTTGCGTAATCATATTTAAAAATGTAACTGTTGGTAATGAAACAATTAATAATGTATACAAAGGCTCAGGACTTATAAAAAAATTAACAGCCGAAACAAATTGACATCGCCCTGCTTTAGTCTTAATCACTCCACTCATCTTCATCCTCCGCCCATTTACCAGTCAACTCACTTTCATCATCACTTTCATCATCGCTAAGGTCAGCCAAAGCAGAGATCTGATCCGCAATAAGCTCACCTATATCCAAGGTTTCGATAGTTAATTCCCTTAACTCATCTTTCTTTTCCTTAAGCTCTGCAGACGCTTTATCCCTTTTCCTTTTCCAGGCCTTAAATGCAATAGAACGTTCATCTATTTGACTTCTGAATTTACCACCAATACGAGGCAAACTCGATTTTTCTTGCATTATTTTATCATACTCTACCTGTAATTTTGCCACATCTTCTTTTAACTTGGCTAGCGTAGCTTCTTCTTCATGCTCTTTGCGCTGAGCAGCAGTTTCTTCTCGTTCTTCTTCCATTTTTTTAATCGCTTCTGCTCGCATTTCAGAAGTACTAGCTGCTGCACGCTTTCTAATTTGAGCCATTAAATCATGAGCTTCTGTTTCTTTTTTAGTTTTCTTTATTTCTTCTTTAACGTGCTTTAAATTTGTTGCATTAAAATTAAGAATTTGACCTAAAAGACTCTCTTGAGTTGCAAAAACCGTCCTTGCAACTTCTTCTTTTTTTCCAATTCTCTTTTTTTCCTCATTTAAATCTCTAACAACCGCTTCTTGAACTTTACCAAAAAAGGCGTTTTCATAAAATGCAAGATCATCTTCAAATAACCCGGCATCCGTTATCATGTTTTGATGAACTTGATCTGCAAAGAAAACAATATCTTTTCCACTATAATCTTGAAAAAAAGAAAATAGTATGGATGCATAAAAATTTTTCAAGAAATCTTGTTTAATCTTCTCAAAAACCAAACCTTTAGGTTCCGGATCCTCTTCTCCGGATTCCAGGGCCACTTCTTCGGATTTATGATATTCATACGCCATAATCAAATCAAAAATAGCTCTTAAAGCACCACCATCATCTACAGAATGCAATCTATAAATAGCTCCAAGCATGTTAACAAAGGGCATCCAAGGATTTATGTTGCTAATACAAGAAATTCCCCCCATAGCAGAAGTCTGGTCTCCTGTTTCCCACATAAATGCAAGTTCATACTCCCCAAACCAATGCATAAACACACCGGTTGCAATAACTTTATTAATAAAAATATCAAGACCCAAACTTAGAGACTTCAAAGATCTAACTTGTTTAAAAAGCTCATTTATTTCAGTTAGAACGATGTCTGTAGTTATTTTTTTGTCACCTACTGTAATTGTTAATGCTTTTTTCGGTGCTGGTTGAAAACCTTCAAACGCATTCAAAAAAACTCCAAATTGTTTTTTATCTACAGCTTCGTTTATAGCAACTTTTCGCGACTTAACCATTTTTTTATCAATATCATTACTACAGTATATCTTGACAACTCCTACCATAATTTTTGTAGCAGTAAAAAGATTTAAAGATTTTTTTAAGTCTTGCGTTATATCAGAAGAGGAGCGTTCTGTCCTTTTAAACGGCCCGCCTGTAGTTTCCTCAAAAAGAAACTCTGGTCCTGTTAAATGTCTATATTCTTCTATATCAGACATATCAACAAATTCCGAGACAGTTCTAATTTTATTTGGCTCGCTATAGATAAAATTATATATAAAATCCATTAAAGCTTCTAAATCATTTTCACCAAGAACTTCTTTTAAAGCATTATAAAAAAATGTCTGTGCTAATCCTAAAGATTCTCTGTCTTTTAACAATGAAAAATAAACATAAAGATTTATAAGCTTATCATAAGCCTTTGTTTTTAATGAGTTCAATTGAGATAAAGCTTTGTCACCACCGGTAGCAAGCTCAAAATCATTGTATACAATATCACAGCCTGCTATGAAAAGATTTAACTTATCTTCATCATCCAAAGAAATTGCTTCAAGAAAATTAACTCTATTTAACTCAGCAACAAAAGAATCTATATTTTTATAAATACCATTATTAAGTTTATTCCCTTTAATATAAACACCATTTACAATTATTGCAGAACATGGTGACATTTCAGAACCCCAAGCAGAAATATTATTTGTTTTTACATTGTCTAATTTTATAATAAAACCATTATTTAATTCAGAACCATTAAGCATTAAATTATCAATAGTTGAATTATTTATCTCCAGCTTTTTATATTTACCCTCAAAAATTAAATCTGTTAATGTTAGGGCTTTTTTTAAAACACAGTTATTAAAATACTGATTTGTATTTACAACAACTCCAATCTCTGTTTCTAGCTCACATTTTTCAAAATCGTCGGATATTACAAAATGCACATTTTTTTCAATTGTTTTATCATAAAAATAATTATCTTGATCTGTATTTACCATAGTAGTGAATTTATTAAGATCACGCATAGAATTCAAATTTTGAAAACAAAGTAAAAAGATCATCGGCAAAAATAGCTTATATTTTCTAGGCACAAACATAAAAACTCTCCCTATTTTGAAAGTACAAAAATTATAATTTTTTTTATGTAAACAAATTTTATAGATTAAACGCAATAATTTAAAAAGTATCTAAAGCATATTGTAGCCTTGCCGTATCCCGTCAAAGCTTTGGACTACAATATGAAAAAAAATCACAATTCTTGAATTCAATAGACAAAATTTACAATAATAATTAATTGTAAAATTAAAAAAACGAGTTTAACTAAATTAAGAGAAAGTATATGAAAACAAAGAAAATATTTAAAAAAATATTACCTAAAAGTTTGATTTTACTTTTAATGTCTTTACTTTCACTACAAAATATCTATCCACGAAGAGGACTTATAAATAACGGCAACACCTGCTTTTTAAACGCAACACTGCAAAGTCTTGCTTCATTTAAAGATATTTTATTTACACAAGAACAAAAAGAATCTTTGCTAAATAATATTCTAAATAATTTAACAACGGGTTCAGGACGTTTAAATATAAGCTCAAATTACGACCCAGCAACGTTAAAAAAACTTTTTTGTATAGGAAATTGTGCATTTTGTTTAAACCGTGGAAACTCGCAAGAAGACCCAAGTGAAGCTCTTACCAAATTAATAGGAAACAATTTCATAAACGAACATATATTAGAAATTAGAACAAAAGACAAAAGAAAATGCCGCAATAATCATGAAGTAGAAATAACAAATCAACCAAGTTACTTTCTTATGTTAGAAAATATAAATTATAAAAATATACAAAATTCAATAAACAATTCTAAATACACAAAATCTACATACAACAAAGATTATCAATGCGAAGAATGTGGAACTGAAACAGTCTGGAGCTTCGAGATAATTGAAGGTGAAAGAAAATATTATGAAAAACAAGCCACAAAAAAGGTTGGTGGAATCGAACAAACAAAAATAATCAAAACATCAGAAATACTAATAATTCAATTAAACAGATTTAGAACAAACTATAACCCAACAACAGAGGAATTTAAAACAACTAAAAACTCTAAAAACATTCTTATAGATCAAAACATTAATATTTCTAATTTAACTGAAAACCCAAATACTCCTTTAAACTATGAACTCTTTGCAATAATTTACCATGGGGGAAAGACACCCAATTCTGGACATTATACTGCCTTGGTTGGAGATAGATATAACGAACCAAATAACTGGTTGTATTGTGATGATGATTCTGTAGAACAAATTGGGAGAAAACAATTAGATAATTATCTACAAAACTTTGATGGAGGATGGGGCTTTACTCCATACATTCTCTTCTACAGAAAAACAACTGCGCCGAGAGAAACGCTTACAGGTAATTTTAATGTTTTTAACACACGATTTGCACCCGATTTTGGTGAAAACAAAAAATATCAAAAAGTAGAAATTAAAAATAAAATTATTAATGGTAATTTAGCCATTGCAAACGCAGATTTAAACAATAACAATATTGTAAAATTAGAAAATGTAGAAATTACAGGTGAACTTATAACTGATGATTTAAATATTGCACCATGCTCATGCGTAATTTTTAGAAATGTAACCATAGGTAATGAAACATTTGATGGTGTATTTAAAAACGTTGAAAGCTTGAATTTAGAATAAGGACTAAGATCCCGGAATAATTCCGGGATCTTAGTCCTTTTTATTTATTGTAATTACTTAATTTTAGCAACTGCAGGCCGAACAAAAGAATCTTTGCCAGGAATGTTTAACAACTTAATCTTCTGATACAGAGTACTTCTGCTAATACCAAGAACTTGAGCTGCTCTAAAGTAATTATAATTAACTTCTTGCAAAACAATTTCTATAAGATTTTTCTCAACCTCTTCTACTATTAATGGATAAATATTTCCCTTTTCATACTTGGAAATACTTATAACCATCTTTTTTACATCCCTTTTTAATAAGTCATAAAGTGATAAACTCATAAGTACTAAGTTCCCCTCGTTTTTACAAAAGTCTTTTTAATTTTTTAATTAACAAAGTGATTTAAATAAAAATAATCTAAAAAACAAAACTGCGAACCTGTTTTTATTTTATAATCGTTAGTGTACAAAAAATCATGGTAACTTGACAACTGATTTAATGAAAATCTTTTCCAATACCCTCTAAAAAAGGAATACGGCAAGCCAAAGCTCAATAATTTTGATTTGGCAAAATCCTTTTGTTCCAAAAACTTTACTACAAAATATGCCCTATAAACTTTCTCTGCCCAAAAAGATATCCAAAACATATCAGGATACTGAGCACCAACCTGAGACCAAATATTAAAAAACTCTTTTGCATTTTTCTCGAAAAAATATTTCGCAAGTAAATTTAAGGATGGAGAACTCTTGCCAATAGACTCCATAAGATATTCTCGCGTAGAAAAATTATTTTCAGCCTTAATCAACTCAAGATAACTAACTAATATATAAAGCTGGTCTAAATTAAGATTGCTCTCTAGTCTCAAAAATATTTCTCTCAGGAGCATTAATTTTTTACTACCTAATTTTATATCTAAAAAATTTAAAATATCCAGAATAAAATTAAAGTTAGTTATATCTTCTAATTCTATAATAGTTAAATGATTTCTTTTGGGTAACTTAGATATTTTGTCATTGTTTAAAAAGAACGCAATAGAATGTGGCCCTTTATATAAAGTTATTAATTCAAAAATTTTATTTTTATTATAAGCAGAAGTACAATCACCTAACCAATAAAAATTAGTTTGGCCTAAAAAGGTTTGCGTCAAGCTAGCCTGCAAAACCGATTTTTCTTGAGACTCATAAATTAGGGTTTTAAATTTTAAAGGCAACTTTTTTTGTTCGTCTAAAAAGGAAAAAAATTTGAATAAAAATAAAAAATAATAACTATCACCTGTAAAACATAATGTTTTATGTTCAAGTTTATCACTACTTTTTAATTGTTTTAAAAATTCGGTAAATTTCATCATAAATCTAAATATTCTAATTTTTTGTATTAATAATTATTAAAATAATATCTTAGCGCAATTAAATTTAATTTTCTAAAAAATATTTTCTAAAATACCGCTCGACCTTTAACACAGCTCGTTGCGCCAAGTTTTTATATTCGTAATTTAAAAAGCTTGTGTTATTTAATGGATCCTTTGGAAGACTTACAATCCGAAATATTTCAAAATATTTTTTCGCTATTAAATTATTATTTACATCAAAAAGCTTACATTTAAACTTTAAACCTATACGAACGTTATAAATTAATAGGTCTCTGGATATAAAATTTTCTACAGGCTCTAACTTTTCTATATTCGTTTTTAAAACAAATGTATCACCAGGCCTTGTAACTAACGGATATCCCAACCTCATATAATATTTGAATAAAGCATCATAAAGAATAGGAGACATATTATCAAAAACCAAACTATTTGTAGGCATCGCTATAAAAACTGGTGCTTTTATATTTTTAGTAATAATATTTCTAGAAAAGTGCTTGTATGCACAAGATGGTAATAACACTAAAAGAAGAATGCTCAAAACCATTTTTTTTAGTATTAATTTTTTTTTAGTATTTTTTGATTTTTGTATTTTATTCTTATGCACAATATTTTATTATAAACTATTAACTCTATTAGCAAGACTAAATAAAGGAACCTTTTTATTAGCCTTATTAACAATACTCTTATTATTTAAATTATTAGAATTTTTTGTAACATAATTCTTTGTAGATAAATTTGTAAAATCAAATTTATCTACAAATTCAAAAACTTGCTTTATACCAAGACTTGCAAGATTCTTTAACCCTTCAAACTCACCAAGTTCTAATGGCTCTTTTTCCGCAGTACCTTGAATTTCTATTAATTTTCCAGATCTGGTCATAATAAAATTAAAATCAGCAGAAGCGTTACTATCCAAAGAAAAATCTAAATCTAAAACCAAATTTCCAAAAACTTTACCTACAGAAATTGCAGCAATATCTTCTTTTAATACTGGCACTTGAATAATACCAGCCTCTAACCAACGGCTTTGAGCCAATTTAAGGGCAACACTAGCGGCCGTAATACTTGCAACACGAGTTCCACCATCAGCAGTTAAAACATCACAATCTATAATTATAGACTTGTCCGGTATAACAGAAAAATCTATAACTGTTCTTAACGTTCTACCAATTAAACGAGAAATTTCTACACTTCTAGCATTTTTATGAGTAGAAGAAAAATCGCGTTGCACCCTTCTAGAAGTAGCACATGGCAGCATCACATACTCTGCTGACAACCATCCCTGTTTTTTCCCTTTTAAAAACCGAGGAACACCGTCTTGCAATGTAATAGAAACTAAAATTATAGTGCTTCCCTGCTCAAATAAAACAGAGGCAACAGCATTACCAAATTGATCATATTTAATATTAATAGGACGAATCATATTACTGACCCGTCCTGCATTTTTTTCTATATTCATATCCAAAAAAAACAATCCATTTATAACAGAATTATTACCTAGCCTTTTTAAGCTCTGGAGCAAATAAAGATATTCTTCCAGAATCCGGATCGTATTTTTCCACTTTAACTTTTAACTTATCACCAGTCTTATACTTAGAAGTAATATCCCTTTGCAATTCTCTATCAATATTAGAAATATGCAAAAGACCATCTTTGCCTGGAACAAGTTCTACAAAAATACCAAAATCTGTAAAACGTCTTATAACACCATCAAAAACAGAACCAACCTTAAGATCACCAGCTAAAATAGCAATCCATTCTTTTGCCTGCTTAGCACCTGCGCTACTCTTAGCATAAATTAAAACTGTTCCATCATCTTGAATATCTATTTCTGAACCAGTCTCAGCAATAATTTCTTTTATAATTTTTCCAGCAGGCCCAATAATCGCACCAATTTTATCTGTAGGAATTTTAAATGATGTTACAGTTGGAGCCAATGGAGATAACTCTTTTCTTGGTTCAGACAACACAACATCCATCTTTCCTAAGATATGAAGTCTTCCAGCTTTTGCTTGAGCCAAAGCCTGTTTTAAAACATCTTTAGTCAAACCGGATTTAGCTTTAATATCCATCTGTACAGCCATTATACCTGACTTAGTACCAGTGATTTTAAAATCCATTAAACCTAAAAAGTCTTCCATCCCCAAAATATCTGTAAGTATTGTAAACTTATCCGAACTATCTTTTATAAGTCCCATAGCAACACCACTTACAAGATCAGTAATTGGAACACCTGCATCCATTAAACTCATTGTTGTCGCACAAACAGTTGCCATTGATGAAGAACCATTAGATTCTAAAACATCAGATATAACACGAATAGTATATGGAAACTTTTCCTCTTTTGGTAAAATATTTACAAAAGATTTTTCAGCTAAATAACCATGCCCAATTTCTCTTCTACCAACACCTCTAATAAACCTAACTTCACCGGTAGAAAATGGAGGAAAATTGTAATGAAGCATAAACTTCTTCTCAATAGTTTCACCAGCCAAATGTTCAACTTTTTGAGCATCTTGGGCTGTACCCAAAGTCACACTAGCCAAAGCCTGTGTTTGCCCACGAGTAAATAGCGAAGAACCATGAGCACATGGAAGATTTGCAACATCAACATCTATTTTTCGAATTTCATCAAACTTTCTACCATCAACCCTTACACCTTTGTTAGACATAAGATCCGGTAAATCTTTTTTCAATAAAGAGTTAAATAAGTAAATCAAAATAGATTCAGCTATTAATTCTTCATCCAATTCTTTTTTAAAGTTCTGTAATAAATCGGCCTCTAACTTTGCCATGGCAACATCACGCTCATTCTTGCCATCTACAAATAAAACGTTAGAAAATCCATCTTTATAAAAACTTCTAACCTTGTCTTCCCAAAAAGTCCAATCGACTTCAGATTTAACCACCTGATCAGAAACAGCAAGCTCTTTTTTAATACTTAACTGCCAAGCAATCTGTTCTTTAATTAATTCATGAGCCTTAAATAATAGATCGATAAGCTCATCTTCTAACAAATTATTTGAATAACCCTCTACCATACAAATACCATCTTGAGTACCTGCAATAACAATATGAGACTTCGACTCTAAAAGATCTTTATATGAAGTATTAAACACCCAATCGTCACCAACTTTGCAAGCCTGTATTGCTCCAATTGGCCCCATAAAAGGAATATTTGGCGCTAATAACAAAGAAAGGGATGAACCAATAAGCGATAAAACATCTGTTGGAAACTCACCATCATAAGAGTAAACAGTAGATAACAATTGAACTTCGTGAAAGTATGATGATGGAAATAACGGCCTTATCGGTCTATCTATAAGACGAGATGTCAAAACCTCATGATCTGACAATCTTCCTTCCCTTTTTAAATAGCCACCGGGAATTTTACCTGCAGCAGCAGTTTTTTCTCGATATTCTACAGTCAAAGGAAAGAAACCCCTAAACTCACCTTCTTTTCTAGTTGCGACAACAGTTGAAAGAACAATATTATTGCCAGACTTTATCCAAACAGAACCATCAGCCTGTTTTGCATATTTGCCAATTTCAACTTCTAACCCTGCGGACTCTAATTTAAATATTTTTTGCATACGTATTTATCCTAATATTCTAACAACATCAATTGGTTACAGCAATATACTTGCAAGCCAACACTTACTATTTTATCCATTTACTTTCTTGCTATCTTTGGAACCAACTCATTGTAAGATGCTTTATCTATTCTTTTTAAATATTTTAAAAAGGTCTTTCTTTTACCAACTAACTTTACCAAGCCCAATCTAGAATGATTATCTTTTGGATTTTCTTTTAAGTGTTCAGAAATCTGTTTAATTCTTTCAGTCAAAATACCAACTTGAACTTGAGAAGAACCAGTATCACCTTGTTCTTTTGCAAACTTATTTATAACGTCTAATTTAACTTGCTTATTTAACATCGAAAAATACTCCAAAAATGTTATACATCTACCCCCCGGATAACAGCATGAACAAATATTTCAACTACTAAATCCGGGTTAAAAACTTAAGCCTTACGGCTATACTAACTTTATTTCTTTATCAAAGCTTTAAAGCCCTACTTCGCTCTTTGAGCTACGAAGGGCAGCCTTCGAATTTTGCTACCATAACAGCAACTATAAAAACAACTACCTTTACTGACCGTGCCAGGCGTCTTGTCCTCCGAAGCCACGTAGGGCGTAGGAGGAAGCCTTGGCGAAGACTGGTAGGCACGAGCGGGATCGAACCGCTGACCCTTGCTACGTCAAAGCAATGCTCTACCACTGAGCTACGCGCCTACGCAAATTTTATTCCAAAGAAATACTATTCCAAAGAAACACTTTCCAAAGACACTTCAAGCTCTTCTTCTTCTCGAGCTTTTTTTTCTAATTCGGAAACATCGTCTCCCAAATATTTCTTCTTAAATGAAGAAACACCTGTTCCAGCAGGGATTAATCTACCAATAAGAACATTTTCTTTCAAGCCATAAAGATTATCTGTTTGTCCAACAATCGATGCTTCGGTCAAAACTCTTGTTGTTTCTTGGAAAGATGCGGCAGATAAGAAACTTTCTGTTCCTAAAGATGCCTTTGTTATTCCCATTAAAATAGGTTTTACAACTGCAATCTTCTTGCCCTCTTTTGCCATCAACTGATTAATTTCTTTTAATTGGCGTTTTTCTACTCTTTCACCAATAGCAAAATTAGTATCACCTGACTCGACAATAACAACTTTTCTCAACATCTGTCTTACAATAAGCTCTATATGCTTATCATGTATTTCTACACCTTGCAATCTGTATATAATCTGAATTTCTTTTACCAAATATTTTTGTAATTCATCTGGTCCAGAAATTCTTAATATATCATGTATGTTTGGCACACCATCTGTTAAAGCATCACCAGATCTAACAGCTTCACCATCTTCAACGTTTAAATGCTTGTTTCTAGGAACACTATACTCAAACACCTCTCCGTCATCCGTTGTAACTGTTATTCTTCTCTGACCTCGGTGTAATCCTCCAAACTTAATAATGCCGTCTACTTCCGTCAACACTGCAGTATCTTTTGCTATTCGAGCTTCAAATAACTCTGCAATACGAGGCAAACCACCAGTAATATCTTTTGTCTTTTTTTCTTCTTTTGGCAACTTTGCAATAACATCACCAGCAACAATGGCTTCACCATCATTTACCAATATCATTGCATTTGTTGGCAAGAAATAACGACCAATTTCTTCTTTATTTTCATCAAGAACAACTATAGAAGGTTGGCGTTTTTCTGTACGTCTTTCTAATATAACTTTACTAGACTGACCAGTGACTTCGTTGTATTGAATTTGATATGTAATATTTTCTACAAGATCTGAAAATTCTATAGTACCTGTTTTATCAGTCATAATAATCTTTTCAGGATCCCATTCAATAATTTTTGTGCCTTTTTTAATAATGTCACCATCATTTACTAAAAGACGAGAACCATACTCTATATCAAATTCGTCTAACTCTCTACCATCATCAGAAAGAACCGCAATACGACCCCTACGGTTCATGACTATAAATTCATCTTTTCTATTTTTTATAACAAAAACTTCTTTAAATTTAATCTTACCTGCAAATCTTGTTTTATAATAACTTTGCTCAACAAGACCACTAGCGGTACCACCAATGTGAAACGTTCTCATAGTAAGCTGCGTTCCTGGTTCACCAATAGATTGTGCCGCAATAATTCCAACAGCCAAACCGACATCAACAATCTTTTGTGTCGACAAATCCATACCGTAACATTTAGCACAAATACCACGCTTAGCTTGACAAGTAAGAACAGAGCGAACAGAAATACTACTTACTGCAGCATCTTTAATTTTCTCAACAACCTCGTTATCCATTAGCTCACCTTGTTTTACAATAAGCTCACCACTAACAGCATCAAACACATCCTCAGCTGCAATTCTACCAAAAACTCTATCTGATAGCGGCTCTATTGTTTCTCCAGATTCTCTCATATCAGAAAGAACAACGTAACCTAAAGAATCACAATCATTTTGTGTAATAACAACATCCTGAGCAACATCGATCAATCTACGTGTTAAGTAACCAGAGTTTGCAGTTTTTAAAGCTGTATCTGCAAGACCTTTTCTAGCACCGTGAGTTGAAATAAAATATTCAAATGGATTCAAACCTTCCTTAAAGTTAGCAACAACTGGTGTTTCTAAAATTTCACCAGAAGGTTTCGCCATTAGCCCCCTCATAGCAGCTAACTGTCTTATTTGCTGTTTTGAACCACGAGCTCCAGAGTCTAACATCATAAACACAGGATTGAATGGAATATTATTACCATCTTTATTTAAATACGCATCGTGATCTGAATTCTCTAATGCATTTAACATCTCAGCAGTAACAGCTTCTGTTGTTTTTGCCCAAACCTGAATAACTTTATTAGAACGTTCTTTATTCGTAATAGCACCATCTTTATAAAGTTGTTCAGCTTTTTCAACTTCTATTTTCGCAGAAGTAACAATCTTTGCTTTAGACTTAGGTATAACCATATCATCAATATTAAGAGATATACCACCCAATGTTGCCTGGATAAAGCCCAATTCTTTTATCTTATCCAAAGTCTTTGCTGTTTTGGCTTGTCCAAAAAATCTAAATAATCGAGAAACAAGCTTTACCAAATCTTTTTTCTTAACAGCTTTGTTTATCCACTCAAATTCAGCATCTTCAGGTAAAGTGTCAAATAACAAAACACGACCAACGGTTGTATCTATAATTTGACCACCCTTTAACCTTAATTTTATAGGAGCCTGAATATTAATCTTATTATGCTGATAAGCAAATATAACCTCTTCTATGCTAGAAAAACATAGACCTTCACCAAGAACATTCTTTCTTGCTTTTGTCATATAATAAAGACCAAGAACCATATCTTGAGAAGGTGTAGCTAATGGCCTTCCACTAGCAGGAGATAAAATATTCTTAGAAGAAAGCATTAATATATCAGCTTCTTTTCTTGATTTCTCACTTAATAAAACGTGAACAGCCATCTGATCACCGTCGAAGTCAGCGTTAAAGGCAGAACAAACCAATGGGTGAATCTTAATAGCTTTACCTTCTACAAGGATAGGATAAAAAGCTTGAATACCAAGCCTATGCAATGTTGGCGCACGGTTTAGTAATACAGGTAAACCGTCTACAACATACTCTAAGGCACCCCAAACTTCATCGACCATATTTTCGACCATGCGTTTAGCAACTCTTAGATTTGCTGCAAGCTCTCGCTTTTGTAATTCCACATAAACAAATGGCTTAAATAACTCCAATGCCATAAGTTTTGGCAAACCACATTGATGAAGATGTAACTCTGGATCAACAACAATTACAGATCGACCAGAATAGTCTACACGTTTACCCAAAAGATTTTGTCTAAATCGACCTTGCTTACCACGAAGCATTTCACTTAAAGACTTCAACGGACGCTTGTTAGAACCTCTTACAGGCTGCCCTCTTCTGCCATTATCAATAAGAGCATCTACAGATTCCTGCAACATTCTCTTTTCATTTTTAACAATAACATCCGGAGCTTGTAACTCTATTAAACGTTTTAATCTTATATTTCTATTTAATACTCTTCTGTACAAATCGTTTAAGTCAGAACTTGCAAATCTACCGCCCTCTAATGGAACCAATGGCCTTAAATCTGGCGGAAGAACAGGAAGAACTTCTATTATAACCCATTCGGGTCTTTGATTAGATTCCAACATACCAGACAAAACTTTGTATCTTTTTGCAAGTTTACTTTTTTGCGTAACAGAAGTTGTAGAAGAAAGGCCTTCTTCTACTTTTCTTACTTCAAAAGCTAAATCTATCATAGCCAAAAGATCTTTTATGCCTTCTGCACCCATTTCAGCCTTAAATGAAGTATCATCAGGATTTGCAGAAAAATAATCTTCATATTCTTGAGCTGTTAATAATGTTTTAACAGCATAAGGAGAAGTCCCTTGATTTGATACAATGTAGCTATCAAAATATATAACTCGCTCAAGGTCTCTAACCGTCATATTAAGAATTAAACTTAAATAACTTGGAATACCCTTTAAAAACCAAATGTGACATACAGGAGAAACCAAATTGATATGCCCCATTCGTTCTCGTCTCACCTTGGATTGAATTACTTCTACACCACACTTTTCGCAAGTTATTCCACGGTGCTTCATTCTCTTGTACTTACCGCAATTACATTCCCAATCTTTCACTGGACCGAATATGCGAGCACAAAATAAGCCATCACGTTCTGGCTTTAATGTACGATAATTTATTGTTTCTATTTTTTTTACTTCACCATATGAAAGAGAGCGTACCTTTTCTGGTGAAGCAATACTAATTTTAATTGCATTAAACTGAGATGGATTTATATATTCTCTAAAGCGCTCAAGTATTCTATTGTTCACCAACTTGCTCCTTACTTGCTTTAAATAGATCTACTTGTAAACCTAAACTCTGAAGTTCCTTTACCAAAACATTAAATGATTCCGGTATACCTGGCACAGGAATATCATCTCCACGGACAATTGATTCATATGCTTTTATTCTACCGTTAACATCATCAGACTTAACGGTCAACATTTCTTGCAATGTATACGCAGCACCATAAGCATATAATGCCCAAACTTCCATCTCTCCAAGTCTCTGTCCACCAAACTGGGCTTTACCACCCAAAGGCTGTTGCGTAATCAAAGAGTATGGCCCAACAGATCTGGCATGGAGTTTATCATCTGCCAAGTGATTTAACTTCATCATGTAAATACAGCCAACGGTTACAGGTTGATCAAATTGAACACCCGTTTTTCCATCAAATAATTTATATGAACCGTTATCTGACATTCCCAATTCTTTTAATTCAGGAACAATGTCATTTTCATAACTTGCACCATCAAAAATCGGAGTCTTGAATGCAAAACCATTTTCCATAGTCTTCATAGCAAGATCTTCTAATGCCGACTCCCCTTGCTTTTCTAATTCTCTTATTAAATCTGCCGGGTAATATTTTAACAATTCAGCTTTGACATTTTTAGCCGTCAATTCTTTTAAATTTTGAGACATTTGAGCTGATATTTTTTTACCAGCAAATCCCAAAATTGTTTCTAAAATCTGCCCTACGTTCATACGACCCGGAACACCTAATGGATTCAATATAATATCGACAGGTGTACCATCTAGCATAAACGGCATATCTTCTCTATTAACAATCTGAGAAACAACACCTTTGTTTCCATGTCGTCCTGCCATTTTATCACCAACAGAAACATGTCTCTTTTTAGCAACGTAAACTTTTACCATCTTTAACACTCCAGATGGCAAATCGTCGCCCTTCCTCAAGCGGGAAAACATATCTGTTTTTATAGCAGTAAATACCTGTATTTGATCATTAAGCATAACAGAGTAGTCTTTTATTTTTTTATTCACTTCTTTTTTATCTGTACTGATATTGAATACTAAATCCATATCCAGCTCAGCAAGATCAGTAACGGAATATTTATTTTTATCTATTTTTACAGAAGATACAGAATTATCTTTTAACAATTTTATAATTTTAGTTTTAATACCATTCTTAAGAATATTAAGACGAGAATTGTAATCATCTTCTATTTTTTCTGATTGAACGAATACATACTCTTTGTAACGTTTATCTTTTCTTATACCACTTTTTGAAAAAACTTTAACATCTACAACCGTAGCATCTACTCCAGGAGGAACTCTCAGAGATGTATCTCTTACCTCTCTAGATTTTTCACCAAATATTGCTCTTAAAAGTTTTTCCTCAGGAGAAACTTGGACATCACCCTTTAGGGTTACTTTTCCAACTAAAATATCTCCAGGCTTTACTCTTGTACCAACTTTGACAATTCCATCATCATCTAAAGCTGCTAAATCTTTTTCTCCAACATTTGGAATATCACAAGTTATTTCTTCTGCACCAAGCTTAGTGTCTCTAGCTTCAACAATAAATTCTTCAACATGAACGGATGTAAATACATCATCACTAACCAAACGCTTACTTAATATAATAGCATCTTCAAAGTTATATCCACGCCATGGCATAAATGCAACAACAATGTTACTACCCAATGCCAAGTCACCGTCTAATGTTGCAGCACCACTTGCAATAACATCACCCTTTTCAATTCTATCACCAACTTTAACAGATGGTGTAAAATGTATCCAAGTACTATGAGAAGATCTTGCAAACTTTTTCAATTTATAAACATCTACAGGTCGGGAGAACCATCTTTTTTCATTTGCTGTTGTATCCAAAAGAGCTATTTCTATTTTTTCTCCAGATACATATTCAACAACACCTGACCTTTGAGCCAATAAAGCTGTACCTTGTGTTGTTCCAATTTCTCGTTCCATACCAGTACCAACTAGTGGATACTGACATTTCACCAATGGAACCGCTTGTCGTTGCATATTTGAACCCATTAAAGCCCTATTTGCGTCATCATGCTCTAAGAATGGAATCAATGCCGTAGCAACAGAAACTAACTGCTTCGAAGATGCATCAATATAATCAACATTTATTGACTCTGTTCTAAATATAATTTCATCCTTACGCACAAGCAACTCTTCTGCTTTCAGCTTATGATTCTTATCCAGCTCAACACCAGATTGTGCAATAATTTTGCCTCCTTCCAAATGTGCATCTAAATATTTTACATCATCAGAAACAATTTTATCTTTTACAGGTCTGTATGGGGTTTCTATAAATCCAAACTCATTAACTTTCGCATATGTAGAAAGCGATGAAATAAGACCAATATTTTGACCTTCAGGTGTTTCAATTGGACAAATTCTTCCATAGTGTGATGAATGAACGTCTCGAACCTCAAAACTTGCTCTATCTCTAGTTAAACCACCGGGTCCAAGAGCTGATAACCTTCTCTTATGAGCCATCTCTGCCAATGGATTAGTCTGATCCATAAACTGTGATAACTGACCCGTTCCGAAGAACTCACGCATTACAGCAGAAATAGGCTTTACATTCAAAAAGTCATATGGCATTAAAACGCCATAATTATCTTGTAATCTAAAACGTTCTTTTATTATACGCTCCATTTTAGCAAGACCAGAGTATAACTGAGACTGTAAAAGCTCACCTACAAGCCTAACAGCCCGATTCCCTAAGTGATCAATGTCATCAACAGTACCTTCACCGCGCTCTTTTAATCCAATTAAATATTTAATTGTTGCGATTATATCTTCTTTGGTTAAATGAGTAACTTCAGTATCAATATCTAAACCAAGCTTTCTATTTGTTCTAATACGACCAACAATAGTAAGGTCATAAAATCTTGAATTAAAAAAAAGATTATGAAAATATTCGTCCATAATCTTCGCAGAGGGAACATCTCCTGGTCTTAATTTTGCATATATTTCTTTTAATGCTTCTTCTTTTGAATTTATTTTATCATAAGCAAAAGTAATAGCTAAAGTAGGCTGAAAAACATATCCTAAAGATTTTACAACTTTAATTGCTACAATTGATTTTATTTCGGAAATTGCATCCACAAGTTCTTGCGTTAATGACATACCTTGCTGAGCAAGAATTTCTCCAGATGTAGGATCAATAAAGTCAGATGCCAAAATCTTATTCACAACGCTACTTTTACGAATGAGCAACTCAGATACACCATCTTTTTTTAGTTTATCAATAAGCGCTTTAGTAAGTCTTTGTCCAAGTTTATATTTGCCCTCTAATTTTTTAGGCAAAGCACCAGAAGCTAAACGTTGTCCTATTAAATCTAAACTCAATTTACTGAAGAATTCACCCTTTTTTGCATAAATAGTTTCAAAGTCATAAAACATTGAAAGTATAGAATCTTTTTCAATTCCCAAGGCTTGCAAAAATACAGTGGCCAATATCTTCTTCTTTTTATCGATTCTTACATATAAGACATCATTACTATCAAATTCAAAGTCCAACCAAGAACCTCTTGCAGGGATAACCCTTGCAATATGACAAGCATGACCTTTAAAATCTTTTGTTTTTTTACTTAATGTAAAGACAGTACCAGGAGCTCTATGCAACTGACTGACAACAACGCGATCTACGCCGTTAATAATAAAAGTACCGCCATTTCCCAATTTATAAGAACCATTGTCATCTTCATACAAATCAACCATTATAGGAAGATCTACAAAAAAGATCTCCTGTTCTTTTATATCTTTCACAGTTTTTTTGGATGTTTTTGGATCAATATCCCAAGATATTAACTGCATTTTTAATTTAAGTGGCATAGAATAGGTTTTACCACTATAACGAGCCTCATCTGAAGTTATGTCTAATTTCACATAAACTCTTGCGGAACATTTCTTGCAAACATCATAGCTTGCAGTGTTTTTTCCACATGAAGGGCACTTATCTTCGTTCAAATGCGAACATCCCGTTTTTTTACATGATGAACATACCCAATTGTATCTATTTTCAATACCCTTTAATGCACCGCACGCACATTCCCAATTACCAAGCTCATAACTTACATATTCAAGTGAAATTTTATCGTTATGTTCAACAGGAAAAGTATCCCTCAAGACCTTCTCTAAGCCGATATTTTTACGCTCTGATGGTAAAAAATCCAACTGAGCGAAGTTATTAAACGATTTTGACTGTATCTCGATAAGATCGGGAAGACTTACTACCTCTTTAATTCTCCCAAACGATTTTCTTAAGACACCCTTGCCTAATTGCACTCGAGCCATCCACAACTCCTAAAGCGTAACTTTAAACACCCAACATTAAAAAAATCCCGGATTAAACATTCTTAAAAAATATATTAACATTTAAACAAAAATGTTTAAAACGGTAATAAATAATAAAAAATATTATTAAGTATTGTTTAATACTCAATAACACTTTATTTTACGATAGCTCTACTTTTGCACCAGCAGCTTCTAGAACTTCCTTCATCTTGTTTGCATCATCTTTCATTGCAGATTCAGCAACAACAGAAGGAACTCCTTCTACTAAATCTTTAGCATCTTTCAAATTCAATGTAGTTACAGTTCTTAAAGCTTTGATAACTTTAATTTTTTCAGAACCCATTTCTTTTAATGTAACCTTGAATTCTGTTTTTTCTTCTCCTGCTGGAACCGCACCTGCCGGAGCCGCTGCCGCTGCTGGAGCCGCCGCAGAAACACCAAACTTTTCTTCCAAAGCTTTTACTAATTCTGCAACCTCAATTAAAGACATATTGCTTACTTGTTCAACCATTTGATCTATATTTGATGTAGCCATGAAGCCCTCACCTTTAAACATAAAATTATAAATTATATACTATTATTACCGTACTTAAATAAATTATTCTTTTCCAGCAATTTTGTTCAAAACTCTTGCTAACGCTGCAATTGGGGCTTGGATAGTTCCAGCCAAAATTGCAAACAAAACATCTCTTGATGGTAAAGAAGCGAGAGTTTCTATCTCAACTAACTCCATAATTCTTGATTCAGTAAAACCAGAAATTATGCCAAATTGCTCATTCTTCTTTCTAAATTCAACCATAGCCTTTGCTACAGCAGGAATCTCTCCCTCTGCAAACACAAAGCCAACCTGATCCTTAAAAGCATCACTAAAAGCAGCCATGCCATTAATACCATCTGTTGCACGCTTCATCAAACGAGCTTTTGAAACTTTAAAACACCCGCCTGTTTCACGCAATTGCCCTCTAAAGCCTTGCAACTGCGCAACTGTTAAGCCTTTATAGTTGACCAAGAAAGAAGCTTTTGCCGCCTTTAACTGATCACTTATCTTTTTTACAACCGTTTCTTTTTGTTGACGATTCATTTTACAAACCTCTTAAGCTTGATAATACCTATGCAACCTCATCTGGATTTAGTGAAACACCTACACCCATAGAGGAAGAAACAACTATTTTTTTTATAAACTTACCCTTTGAACTAGCTGGCCGTACCTGCTTAATAGCTTTAACCAAAACTTCAAGGTTCTCTAACAATTTGTCGGCCCCAAAAGAAACTTTTCCAAATCCACTGTGAACAACTCCACCTTTGTCATTTCTAAATGAAACACGACCTTTTTTAAGATCAGTTATAATCGATGCTAAATTATCAGATACAGTTCCTACCTTTTTGTTTGGTAACAAACCTCTAGGACCTAAAACCTTTGCAAGCTTTCCAACTTTTACCATAAGATCCGGTGTAGAAACGGCAACATCAAAGTCAACCCAGCCACCTTTAATCTTTTCCGTCAAGTCTTCTAACCCAACAAAGTCAGCGCCAGCATCTTTAGCTTCCTGCTCTTTATCTCCAGTAGCAAAAGCCAAAACACGCACCTTTCTGCCCGTTCCATGAGGCAGTAATATAGAACCCCTAACAGTTTGCTCACCTTTAGAAGCATCAATTCCTAGAACAACACTCAAATCTACGGATTCATCAAACTTAGCATTTGCATTTTTTACAACAAACTCAAGCACTTCTTTTGCAGAACCAAATTTTTCAGATTCAAGCGCAGCTTGTATTTTTCTAATCCTTTTACCCGCATTAACCATATAAAATCCAATTTAAACTAATCAATAATAAACTTATCAACCAAACCTATAATACTTAATCTTTTATATTAAGCCCCATACTTCTAGCGCTCCCTGCAATAATATTTTTTGCAGCTTGAATATTAAAAGCATTAAGATCTGGCATCTTAATATTTGCAATTTCTTCAACATCAGCCCAAGTAATTGTACCAGCAACATCTTTGCTAGGATTACTTGCACCCTTCTTTACCTTAGCCTTTTTACGTAAAAGCTCAGATACCGGAGGTGTTTTTAAAATAAAATCAAATGTTTTATCTGTGTATATAGTAATAAAGACGGGAACCGTTTCACCTTTTCGATTAGCAGTAGCCGCATTAAACTTTTTACAAAAATCCATAATTGCAACGCCATGTTGACCTAAGCAAGAACCCACCGGAGGAGCAGGAGTTGCACCACCAGCTGGCAACTGAAGCTTAACACTAGCTTTAATTTTTTTTGCCATACTATTTTAAACCCAAAATTAAATTACCGTTTTACTTGATCAAATCCCAATTCGACAGGAGTCAACCTTCCAAAAATACTGACCATAACAGTTATCTTTTCTCGTTCTTCATCAACCCTCTCAACCACACCGACAAAACCAGCAAATGGTCCACTAGAAATACTTACCTCGCATCCGTCCGTGAAAGTAATCGCTTCACGGGCAACAGGAAGCTCTCCACTTATTTGAGAAAAAACTCGAGAAACCTCTTTCTCAGAAATCGGAACAGGCTTTCCTCCTCCTAAAAACCTAGTTACTCTAGGGTTTGAAGCAACAACCCTATAAGATTCTCCAGTCATTTCTAACTGAATTAACAAATAACCAGGGAAAATTTTTTCTTTCTTATCTTGTTCCTCTGCAAACATAGAAACTACTTGTCCACGAGGAACCAATATGTCCCCAAAGAAATCTTGCAACCCTTCCTCTTCAATTCGTTTTTCAAGGTCAGCTTTTACTACTTCTTCAAATCCCGTATATACCTGTACAACATACCAACGTTTCATAATTCTCTCTAATTAACCTAAAACATCTTTTTCAACAACAAGCTGAACCCGGCATCCATACCACCAAGAATCGCTGCAAAAACAAGCGTCACTATACAAACCACTATTATAGTGCCAATAAGTTCATCTCGTCCCGGCCAGCTTATCTTATAAACCTCAGCCCTAACTTCACTAAGAAAAGTAAGAATTTTATTCATTATATCCCTTATTTACAAGATTTCAAACAGCCAGTGGCAGGCCAGGAAGGACTTGAACCCTCAACCTACGGATTTGGAGTCCGTCGCTCTACCAGTTGAGCTACTGACCCACTAAATTACTTTATCTCTTTGTGCATAACATGCGCACGGCACTTAGGACAAAACTTTTTCAAATTTAATTTTTCAAATTTTCTTTTTTTGGAAACGATTTTACTGTAATTTCGCTCCTTACACTCGGTACATTCAAAATGTATAATAATTCTCGCTTTTGCCATATTCCGCTCTTTATGTTAAAAATTATCCCAATAATGTCACTCGACCTTACAAACTTACATATAAATTAATTATTATTCAAGATATATATGCAAAAAAAAATGGAGCCCGCGACCGGATTTGAACCGGTGACCTCTTCCTTACCAAGGAAGTGCTCTACCGACTGAGCTACGAGGGCAACAATAAATCATCCTAATCAACATCGGATGGCCTGCCAGCCATAGCTGTCTTGCAGCAACGGCGAATGGAGCTGGCAACTGGACTCGAACCAGCGACCTGCTGATTACAAATCAGCTGCTCTACCACTGAGCTATGCCAGCATCAATACTACAAACGGCCCTACTACGCTCTAAAGAGCTACGAAGGGCAGACTTCGCAAACTTCATCAAAACCAACTTAATAATAGAACTTACTCCATTAAAAAAATGGCCTGCCATACGAAGCCTTGGCGAAGTATGGAGCGGGAAGCGGGACTCGAACCCGCAACCTACAGCTTGGAAGGCTGTCGCTCTAGCCAATTGAGCTATTCCCGCATACTATAAGCGGCTTCTAAAATTGCGCCAAACAATCTCTGAAATCTACCCAAAGGTCTAATTAAATGGCCCTACTTCGCTCGTTGAGCTACGAAGGGCAACCTTCGAATTTTGTTGCTATAACAACAACTATAAAAACAACGACCTTTACTGGCCGTGCCAGACGTAGCTCCAAAGGAGCGTAGACTGGTGGGGAGAACAGGATTCGAACCTGCGAAGGCTTAGCCAACGGATTTACAGTCCGTCCCCTTTAACCACTCGGGAATCTCCCCATACTTTATCCACTTTAGAATAGATACTTTACCAAAGATTTCAATCTTTTTTTTTAAAAAAAAAGATTTTTTTGCGATAAAATATAACTTCTTATTAAAAACTCAATTAATAATCAATATTCTTTTTTCAATATCGGCTTCACAAAAACGCAATTCTATGCGACAAATAAAGTCTTTCATGTCACTTTTAATTAAAAAGTTTTCTATAATTTTTGGCCATTCAACAAAACAAAAATTATCCTTTTTATAAAAATATTCATCAAAACCTAAAGAAAAAAAACTTTCTAAATCTTCTATTCTGTACAGATCAAAATGATTAAAAATTTTTTTATCTTTTCCTTGATAACTGTTAACGTAATTAAAAGTAGGACTTGTAATTAAATCTGTAACTCCACAATTCTTTAATACATTTTTTATAAAAGTTGTTTTTCCTGCGCCTAATGGTCCTGTAAATAAAAAAATTTTATATTTTTTTAACCTTGGTATAATTTCTTTTTTTATAATATTATCTAGTTCATTTAATTTAAATACTATTTCCATAAAAATAATCTTTATAACTTTTTTATTTTTTTATAAATTCTCTTTTCAAGCTTAGATTTTTTATTTTTTTTATGCTGCACAATTTTAATTTCTGATTCATCTTTCTTTATATCTAAACTTCCCTGTGACATTAAAATATCTAAGGCTTCACTATTTTTGCCTGAAAAACCACGCAACTGTTCACTTTGGCAACCATTTCGCTCATATTTATGAATACTATCCACAGCACCGCGCTGAAACTCACTTTCAACTTCATTTAAAATAGTATTTTTAACGATATCATAAAAATCAAATACATCTACAGCATCAACGTTAAATTTTGAACACCTCTTTTTAAGCTCATTATCTTTTGAAACTAGTAAAATTTCTTTATTTTTATTTCTTTCTACAAAATCTAAAATATAATCATCAGCACTCTGACGCTGACCAGAAAAAACAACGACTATTCCATTGTGTGTTTGCCTATCTGCATGACGCAACAAACCACCATCAAATACAACGACTATTTCTTTTATTTCTGGAGATTTTTTACTCTTATAAAAGCCAAGCTCCATTACAAGTTGTTCCCTTTGCTTGTCGAGCTTACCTTTTATTTTATAAAAAACCTGTTTTAGTAAATTATATCCATCTATAATTACTATCAAAATTGGACTCCTTTAATCATAAAATCCACTTAATTGCAAAAATCGGAAGAAACATTTAATGTTAATAAAAATTTAATTAATTTTTAATTTAATCTATAATTTATATTAAATATTTTTTATTTTTATTATACACATCTTATTTGTAGGAAAAAAACGTGGCTCAACTAACACAATTAAAAAGAAAAATTCAAGCCGTAAACACTACAAAAAAAATAACGCACGCAATCCGCTTAGTTTCTATGGCTTCATATTCTAAATTAGAAAAACAAGTTAAATTTTTAAATTCTTATAAAAAAAATATAGACATAACATTTGCACAATTACTAGAACAATGTCCTGACTGGACAAATAAAATATTATTCCCAGATGACATTTTTGACAAAACACCTCTAATAATTCTAATCTCATCCACAAGAGGTTTGTGTGGAAGTTTTAATGCAAACCTAATACGATTTATAGAAAAAAAACTAATATTCGAAAATAATCAAAAACCACAATTTATCACAATAGGACAAAAAGCAAAAAAAGAAATTCTATCTAAAAGTATTGGTGAAATCATTTTAAGTTTTGATGAATTCAACTACAATAATCTAGATCTAATTGGTTCAGAAATAACAAAAAAAATCTACGCGAATAAAAATAATTATTCTTCCGTGTGCTTTTACAGTAATAAATTTATTAACTTTTTTACACAAAGACCGACTCAATCCACGCTTATTCCTACAAATCTTGAGTTTGAAAAAGAGGAAACGGAAATACAAAATTTCTCCGATCCAATTTATGAACAAAACAAAGAAGATATATTAGGTTTTCTAGCTAGTAAATATATAAAAAGCACCATCTGGGAGCTCCTTTTTCAATCTCTAATATCCGAAAATGCATCCCGATTCTTGGCAATGGATAGTTCAAATACAAACGCAGAAAAAATCGTGGATAAACTTACATTGCAATATAACAAATCAAGACAAGCACTTATTACAAGAGAGGTTTCTGAGCTTGCTGCAAATATGGAATAAAAATAGGGCCTTAAATCTAAGGCCCTGTAAATTCAAATAAATACAAAATTTTATTTTTACCAACCAATTTCACTATAAATTTGATTTTTAGCTATTTTTTCTAAAACAATTTTAAGCTCAATAACCGTATTTTCAGGCAAATTATCAATATCAAACCATTCTATTCCTACACACTTATCTGGCTCCATATTCTTAAGCTCACCTTCCCATTTTTCAACCTGCAAAAAAATCCCCAAAGCTTCATCAAAATTATTTGATAACTTTCTATGAGAAATATGTAAAACAGAAAGATCTTCTTCTTTTACAGATACACCAACCTCTTCATTGACCTCTCTTACCGCAGCGGCGCGTATAGTCTCATCACCATCAACACCACCTCCAGGCAAAGTATATTCTCCATACCCCCAACCTTTTTTTATACGATCTAACAACAATATTTTATTATCTTTTTTTAAAATTATTGCTACAAAAGGGACCAGTTTAAATCGATCTTTTGCCATAATTATCCTTCAACAACTTCTATTTTAGCACCAAGTTTTTTCAACTTATCTTCAAGTTTATCATATCCCCTACGCCAATGATTAATTCCAAAAACTTTTGTTTCCCCTTCAGCCGCTAACCCTGCAATAACTAAAGCAACGGATGCTCTAAGGTCTGAAGCTATTACATTTGCACCATACAAACCTTCAACGCCATTAACAGTAGCCTTAGAATTTTCAACACTAATTTGAGCTCCCATTTTTTCCAGCTCTTTTACATGCATTAATCTATTTTCAAAAACCGTTTCCTCAACCAAACCTACACCGTTAGCCAAACATAATGCAGCCATCATTGGAGACTGAAGATCTGTAGGAAACCCAGGATAAGGGCAAGTTTTTATATTTACAGCTTTGGGATTTTTAGTTGCAATTAACCGAATCCCTACTTTCTTACCATTCCTGGAATTAAACCCAATTTCAAGCTTATGCCCCATCAACTTCAATTTTTCTAAAAATAAATCCATGTGATCAGAATTTGCATCTGGCAATTCTACTTGCCCTCCCGTTATAGCTGCCGCTAAAAGTAAGGCTCCGGCCTCTAACCTATCCGGTATTATCGTGTGCTCTATTGGGTTTAACGTTTTTACTCCTGTAATAATTATTGTTGCAGGCAACTCAAATTTTATATCCGCCCCCATCTTACGCAAAGCATCTATAAAATCTAAAACCTCCGGCTCTAATGCTGCATTTATTATTTTTGTTTCACCTTGCTGCATAGTTGCAAACATTACAATATTTTCTGTAGCACCAACACTAGGATATTCAAAAACTATTTTTCTATTCTGATTCGATTTTTCATCCATAACCGCATATATAAGATTTTTATCCCTAGTAATTTTAGCCCCTAATTTTTCAAATCCATTTAAGTGAAAATCTATAGGCCGAGCACCAATCAAACACCCTCCGGGAAATGCTGCTCTTGCTTTTTTGAACCTAGCCAATAAAGGACCCATTACCAAGATAGAAGCCCTCATCCTATCCATAACCTCATGGCTTACTTCAACTTTATCAATAGAACTACCATCAAATTCTAATCTATTCTTTTCTGAATCAAACTTTATTTTTGCACCTAAGTCCGAAAGTAAGTCAATCATTTTCCAAATATCCGCAGAAGCTGGAACTAAATGTAAAACTGATTTTCCCGTAGTTAAAATTAAGCTAGCCATAATTGGCAATGCTGCGTTTTTTGCACCAACTAAATTAACCGATCCAGATAAGTTTAAAGACTGTTCAACGGAAATATAACCATTCATCGACATAATAATTATCCAAAGTTTTAGTAAAAATTAAAAAAACTAATATAATAACCATATTAATTTACAGTGTTTACTATTAATTAACAAAATTTAAAAAGGGAATATACCGTGATAAGAAAAAAAAATATAGTCTGCATAATTCCTGCAAGACTAAAATCCACAAGATTCCCAGAAAAAGTTTTAACTCATTTAGCCGGCAAACCTTTATTACAATGGGCATGGGATACTGCAAACAGCACAACACTTTTTAAGGAAATATATTTTGCAATAGACTCTGAAAAAACAGCAAAACTGATAAATAGTTTCAACGGTAAATGTATTATGACTAGCGAAAAATGTCAATCTGGAACAGACAGGCTTGTCGAAATTATACACTCAGGAAAAATCAATGCCGATATCTGGGTAAACTGGCAAGGTGATGAGCCCTTTATAACTCCAAAAATGATCCATACTTTACTTAAAACATGCGAAAATGAAAACGCCGACATGTGGACCCTAAAAAAACGCATTCTTTTACCAGAGCAAATCTCTAACCCAAATATCGCTAAAGTTGTAACTGACTCTAACGGCTATGCTTTATATTTTTCAAGATCAACAATTCCATACTACAGGGATAAACATAAAAGCATTGAACAAGTTTACTATAAACATATTGGAATTTACGCATATACATCTAATGCATTAAGAAAAATTGCTCAACTTGGAAAATGTTATTTAGAAGATGCAGAAAAATTAGAACAACTAAGATTATTATATTACGGTTTTAAAATTAAACTAAACGAAACGGATCAAGAAGTCATTGGTATAGACACGCCTCAAGATTTAGCTAAGGCCGAAGAGTATGCAAAAGAAAAATAATCAAACAATAATTTAGAAATTTCAGCGATCATCTTTTCTTGAATAACAGAACTTATTGTAGATTTATTTGTATAAAAAGCCACCGCTAAATGCCCTTTTTTGTTTGGAAGTTCAATAATTCCAACATCAGAAATAATATTATCCATACTCCCCGTTTTATGCCAAACTCTGGTGCTTTTTGGTAAAAGCCTGCGAATGCGCCCTTTTCCCCACTTTAACATAGTTTGTAATAAAAAATCGGTAGATCTTTGACTTAAAAGTCTTTTTCTAAATAGTCTAGATAAAAAATTAACCATTTCCACAGAAGTTGTTGTATCTCTTTTATCTTCATAAAATTTATTTATAGCATTTGTACGATCTTTAATTTTCACACGATTTACTAATCTGATATCTTTTCTTAAAGAATAAGGATTACTACGGCTATAACGCCTAACCCCGTTATAATCGCTCAACATTTCTAAAACAGATCTGGCCACATTCATATTTTTAAAACCATTTTTATTCAGCCAAACATTTACAGCCCTTGGCCCACCAACTATTTTTAAAATAATATCTGTAGAAGCATTGCCACTTTTTTCTATCATTAATTTGATTAGCTCTGAAATAGAAACTCTTTGATTTTGAGAAATAAAACAAACTCTCCGCAAATCACAAGATTTAACAACATATTTTTTTTGTAAACTTAATTTTTTATTATCAACTAAATGCAAACAATAAGCAGCGATTTGTAACTTATAAGTACTAGCCATAGGAAAGAACTTATCGGAATTAAAAGCAAATCCCTGTCGCTTTTCAATATGCTGCACCGCAAAACCAAAATAACCCAAACCCAGTAATTTATTTTTTACAACAATAGATTGTTTTAATTTTCTATATGTTAAATGCTGAGTTACATTCGTATTTTCTTTTACAATATTTACATGCGCAGTACTTGTAAAAATCAAACACCAAACATATAAAGCAACTAATATAAAACTTTTTTTATTAAACATTTTTTTTACCCTATCTAACCTAAAAATCTAAATTATAAATTTAATTTAAATTATTTTCTTAAAAAATAAAAATTTTAAACAATTTTTTTTAAATTTCTGATATTCTTAAAATAAATTTTTTTACTTTTTTTTACTGGAGAAAAATATGAAGAATACCAAAGGGAAGCTTGAAGTTGTTTGCGGTTCAATGTTTTCTGGAAAAACGGAAGAATTAATGCGTAGATTACGTAGAGCCGAATTTGCAAAACAAAGTGTTTTAACAATAAAACACAAAATCGACAATAGAAAAAGTGTAGCCACAATATCTTCCCATAATGGTCTAGAAAGAGTAGCTTTTAGCATTAATAACAGTAAAGAAAATATTAATAAAATTCTGGAACTGGCAAACAAAAACATCCAAGTTATCGGCATAGATGAAATTCAATTTTTTCCTATAGAAATAATAGATGTAATCGTAAAGCTCATAGATGCTGGGAAAACGGTCATTGTTGCGGGGCTAGACCTAGACTTTAAAGGCGAACCTTTTGGAATTATGCCTTTAATTATGGCAATTGCAGATAGCGTTTTAAAACTAAAAGCAATTTGCGTTATATGCGGAAAAGATGCTCATCATACACAAAGAATAGTAAATGATGTCCCTGCAAAATATGATGACCCAATAATTTTAGTTGGTGCAAAAGAATGTTACGAGGCAAGATGTCGAAGCTGTTTTGCTATAGACAAACAAGCAGTTTTAATCCCGCAAGCACCACAATATAAAGAAACTCAAACATAATAAAAAAAGATCCGTTCGGTAAAACCCATTCGACTTCGTGGCAAGCCACTACGCTTACACAGCAAAACGAAAAATTTGTATCGAAGCATAGGCAAACTAATTATATGACAAAATCAAAAAGTTCTTACAAATGCACTAACTGCGACTACAATAGTCCAAGATGGATTGGGCAATGTCCCAACTGCCAAGAATGGAATAGTTTTGTAGAAAAAATAGAAACAAATATAGAAAATAACTTTTTAAATAAAAGTAAAATAGATCCATCTAAGTTAAATTTAAAAAAACTTTCTGATATCAAAACAGAAACTCAGAATAGAATGCTTTCGAGCTATCTTGAGTGGGACCGGGTTATGGGTGGAGGTGTCTTACCAGGGTCCTTTATAATTTTAACAGGTGACCCTGGAATTGGAAAATCTACCCTACTACTACAAGTCGCAAATAAAATATCTAAAGACAAAAAGGTCATTTATTTTTCGTCGGAAGAATCTTTACAACAAGTTAAAAATAGAGCTCAAAGACTAGGAATTCCAAAAAACAGTGATCTGTTTTTTTCAGATCAATCTAACCTTGAAGCAATTATTCAAATCGCTCTCATAGAAAAACCAGATATTCTAATCTTAGATTCCATACAAAACTGCAGCTTATCTGAAAGTTCTAATATTATACCTGGTACGGTAGGTCAACTTCGCGAGGCCGGTTTTTTATTATGCAAGCTTGCAAAAGAAAACAACATAGCAATCTTAATTACAGGACACATAACAAAAGATGGCTACATTGCTGGCCCTAAAGTCTTAGAACACATTGTAGATGGAGTATTTTATCTACAAGGCGAAGATAAATGGCAAACCCGAATTCTACGCTCTGTAAAAAATAGATTTGGAACAATTCAAGAAACCGGTTTTTTTGAAATGGGCACAGAAGGAATGCAAGAAGTTCCAGATATCAATAAATTAATCTTACATGAAGCATCAGAAAATCCAGGCTCCGCTCTTATAAGTTATATCGAAGGCTCTAGACCATTATTATTAGAATTACAATCTTTGTGTGTAACCTCAAAATTTGGAATACCGCAAAGAATCATAACAGGAATAGACCCTAAACGAGTTATTTTAATTGCAGCCATTTTAGAAAAATATTTGCATATAAGATTTAGTACTCAAGATATATTTTTTAAAATTAGCGGTGGCTTTAAAATAAAATCGACAAGCTGCGATTTAGGAATCGCGCTCTCGTTGCTTTCTAGCTACTTTCAAAAACCATTACCAGAGAAATCTATTTCTATTGCAGAAGTAAGCCTTACAGGTCAAATCAAACCCATTAATCAGATCGAATTACAAATTGGAGAAGCTCAAAAATTTGGCATAAATAAAATATTTATATCAAAGAGTCAAAAACTTAAAAGTTCAAGTAACACTATATGTTTTAAAAATATTTATGAATTAATAAAGCTTTTTCCAGAAGAATAATCAGCCCAACGCTTACGCATCCAGCCGTCGCCATAAGCTATGGCGGACGCGGTGGGGCTACATCATTATTCTACAGTAACAGATTTTGCCAAATTTCTAGGCTTATCGATTGGACGCCCTAATCTCTTTGTTATTTCATAAACAAAAAACTGCATTACACCAGTACAAGCAAGCGGTGCTAACAATGGATTAACTTTAGGCAAAACAAATGCATAATCAGCTAAACCAATTAACTCATTTTGCCCTTCAAAAGCAAAAACAACTAAATGCCCGGAACGTGCTTTAACTTCTTGAGCGTTAGAAAGCAACTTTTTATAAATAATTTCATCTAATGCCGAAAACAAAACAACCGGCGTCGTTTCATCTATTAACGCAATAGGACCATGCTTTAATTCTCCAGCAGGATAACTTTGTGCAAAAATATAAGAAATCTCTTTTAACTTTAATGCAGCTTCCATAGCCATTGGATAACTAATATGCCGACCTAAGAAAATATATTTATCGTAAGCCGAATATTTCTCTGCTAGCCCATTAGAAATTTCCCACTTATAATTTTCTATAGCCATTTCTAAAACTTGAGAAACCATAAACAAATCTTCTTCAGCACTCTTCATTTCTTGCAAGGTGATTTTTTCAAGCTCCAAAGCAATTCGGTTAGCTAAAATAAAAAGAATCGACTGTTGAGCCGAAAATGCCTTTGTAGAAGCAACAGATATTTCAGGACCAGCTTGCATAGGCAAAAATCCACTTGATTCCTGAACCATTGTGCTTGATGGCACATTTGTAATAACTACAGTTGGAACATTATGAGATTTCACAAGCCTTAAAGCTTGTAACGTATCTGCAGTTTCTCCCGACTGCGAAAGAAATATAAAGATAGAATCTTTCTCTTTAAAAAATGGCATATAACAAAATTCTGAAGCCAAATAAACTGACGTTTGAATATTACTTATAGACTCAAAGAAAAACTGGCCAATTTTACAAGCATGCCAAGATGTGCCTGCGGCAATTAAATTAATTTTTTTAAGATTTTTAACAGTCTTTAAAGATAATCCCAACTGTTGCCAAATTCTATCCTGATATTCAATATCCAACTGATACTTCAAGGCATTCCCTAAATCATCGCTAGCGGACAACTTTGAATCAGTACCAACAAGTCTGTAAAAATTAACAATCTTATCTATGACCTTTTTTTGTTCGTATATTTCTTTGAGCATAAAATGTTCGAAACCGTCCTTACTAACATCGACAAATGCTAAGTTCGATTCTTGCCAGACCGGCAACAAAGACTTACCAGAAAAATCCAATAACTGAATCGAGTTTTTATTTATTACGGCAATACTATCTTCCGGCATAAAAGCAAACTCATCCACTTTATCAGAAAACGCGATTACATCTGACGCAACAAAGAAACCTTTTTTTTGTCTCCCCAAAACAAGTGGCGAATTATGCCTTATAACAAGTAACTGATCTGGAAGCTCTTCAATAAGTACGACAATGGAATAAGCCCCTTTAATTTTTTTAACCAACTCAATAGTCGCTTTTTTTACAGACTTATAAATATCAAACAAAGAACTAAAATAATGAACCAAAACTTCTGAATCGGTTTTAGACAAAAACTTGTGACCCTGAGCAATAAGCTCATTTCTTAAAGACTCATGTTCCTCTATAATGCCATTATGAACAAGCGCAATATTACCCTTACAGTTAAAATGAGGATGCGCATTCGCTTCATTTACAACGCCATGAGTGGCCCAACGAGTGTGCCCTATGCCAGAAAAACCGTCTTCATCAAAAACAGATAACTCTTTAGCCAAATTAGCAACAGTCCCTGTCCTTTTCAAATAACTCAGGCACGCTGCTTTCTCATTTACAAAAACAAATCCCGCAGAATCATACCCTCGATATTCAAGCCGTTGCATTCCGCCAAGAACCAAATCCTTGCAGTGTGACTTCCCAATATAACCAACTATCCCACACATAAACTCTCCTGGGCATAGAATTTCGTATAAAATAAAAAATAATAGTTAGAACGTGAATTAACGCTTTACAAATTGGAACTTGCGCCTAGCAGCTTTTTGACCATATTTTTTACGTTCTTTAAGCCTAGAGTCGACAGTTAAAAGATTGTATTCACGCAATTTTGGTCTTAATTCAGAATCAAAAGACAACAAAGCTCGACTTATAGCCAACTGAACAGCACCTGCCTGACCAGCCTTGCCACCACCATTAACATTTACATTCAAGTTTACGGAAGAGCCTTTACCTGAAATCTCACCAGGTAAAACAACCGTGTCTCGCGTAATTTTGGTATCAAAATAAGATTCATAGCTCATACCATTTACCAAAATATCACCTTTACCATCCTTTAACCAAGCTCTGGCTACGGAAGATTTACGACGACCAACTCCATGAAAATTATTAACCGATGATGTTTTTTTCATAATTTCTCAAAAATTAAACAGTAAACTTATATTAAAATAAATACAATACTAGGCTTTTATATTACAAAAGCTACAAATTTTGTCAAAACAAAAAAAATCCCATTTGGACTAAAAGGCCCTACTACGCTCTTCGAGCTACGAAGGGCAGACTTCGCAAAATGTATACATATCAAATTATTAAAAAAAGTCCCTTAAAAAACTGGCCTACCATACGAAGCCTTGGCGAAGTATGGAGCCGGAGATCGGATTTGAACCGACGACCTATTGATTACGAATCAATCGCTCTACCACTGAGCTACACCGGCAAATTAACCCTCTGCAGCTTCCTGACAAACAATGCATCTGGCCGCATAGGGAAAAGTTTCCAATCTCTTAGATGATATAGGTTCTCCGCAATCTACGCAAACCCCATATTCACTCTTATCCAACCGATGGAGTGCATCATCAATAAGCTTCAACTCATCAATATCTGTCTTTTCCAATGAAGTCTTTACATTTTCAAGCGTCAAAGATAAAGCCTCATCACCACTATCTTGCACCTGACCATCCGAAACCTCTTGATGTGTAAGCTCATCAAGATCTTGCGTCATCTCTTCTCTTCTCTCAAGAAGTTTCTTTTTTATCTTCTGTAAAGCTGCAACTCTTTCTTTCATACTAACCCTTTTTCTTCTTTTTAGTCTTTCTCAAACTTTTAAAAAACTTTTTCAGAATATCAACACTTTCAATCTCTTTCAACCCTCCAATAATATTTATCCTTCGAAAATATAATTTATGTTCTTTAGCTTGCCCTATTCCTGAGCCAAACTCACCGCAAGAGGCTCCAAAAAATAAATTCTTAATTCTACTCAACTGAACTAAACCAAAACACATTAAACAAGGCTCTAATGTTACATAAATAGAACAGTCATCTAAACGCCAAGTCCCCAATTTTTTACACGCTTTTTGAATTGCCAAAACTTCTGCATGCCCGGCCTGACAACCGTTATTTTCTGTTTTATTGTATGCACGAGCCAGAACTTTTCCATTTTTATCAACAACAACTGCACCAATAGGTACTTCATTTTTCTTTAAGGCTACTACTGCCTGCTTTAAAGCTTTATTCATAAAAACAATATTATTTATATCTTTATTAGTATCTTTATTAGTATCTTTCATAGCCGAGAGTTTATAAAAAGTTTTAAAAAAAACAATACACATTCAAAATATATTCAAGATTTTCATAAAATTTGCATTAAATAGCAATCAAAAATAAATTTAAAAAAATAAAAGCTATTTTTGAGATATTTTCATCGAAAGAAACATTTAATATTAATGAATATAAAAAATAAAAAAAAACATAATAATATTGCATAAAAAAAATATTTTTTACTATATTTAAAATTCGATAAAAAGTTCATTTTTTAGTATAATAATAAAATTCAAAACAGTTGAAGAAATAAACAATATTAATAAACATCAAAATAAAATTTTGTATTTAAACAAACTTTGGGCAAAGGATATTATGAAAGATACAAAAAAATATACTCAAAAAAACAATTATGAAGCCAGTTCAATAAAAGTACTGGAAGGCTTGTGTGCAGTTAGAAAAAGACCGGCCATGTATATCGGCTCAACAGGATTAACAGGACTGCATCATCTCGTTTATGAAGTTGTAGATAATGCTGTAGATGAAGCTCTTGCAGGTCATTGTGACCACATCAAAGTAAAAATTCATGCCGATGATTCTTGTTCTGTAGAAGATAATGGTCGAGGAATTCCCGTAGACATCCATCCAACAGAAAAAGTTTCTGCCGCACAAGTTGTTCTTACCAAACTCCACGCTGGTGGAAAGTTCGATAAGGATTCTTATAAATATTCTGGAGGTCTCCATGGTGTTGGTGTATCTGTTGTAAACGCATTATCTAGTAAATTAGAAATAATAATCTGGAAAAACGGCAAAGAATACAACCAAATATATGAAAAAGGAGGCAAGCCGACATCTAAATTAAAAGAAATCGGAGAAACTGATAAAAAAGGAACGTATCTCAGATTTTATCCAGATCCATTAATATTTGAAAGTACCGATTTTAATTTTGAAACCTTATCATCAAGGCTCAGAGAACTCGCCTTTTTAAACAAACAACTAAAAATTGATATTAAGGATGAACGAACCGATACAGAATACTCTTTCTTTTATGAAGGTGGAATCGCATCATTTGTAAGACACATTAACACAAAAAAGAATCCTATATTCAATGAGATTATTGAATTTTATAAAGAAGATGAAACCTACATTGTCAACTTCGCCTGTCAATACAATGATGGATACGCAGAACAAACATTCAGCTTTGTAAATAATATACGAACCAAAGAAGGCGGAACTCACGAAGCCGGTTTTAGATCTGCATTAACAAAAAGTTTAAATCGATTCTCACAAAAACATAATTTATTAAAAGATGGATCTATTTCTAGCGATGATGCAAGAGAAGGTTTTGTTGGTGTATTAAGTGTTAAAATACCAGAGCCTCAATTTGAAGGTCAAACCAAAACCAAATTAGGAAACAGTGAAATCAAGGGTGTAGTTGATTCATGGCTTTATGCTTTTTTTGATACATATTTTGAAGAAAACCCTGCAATTGCTAAAAAAATAGTCCAAAAAGCAATACTAGCGCAACAAGCAAGAACTGCTGCAAAAAAAGCACGTGAATTAACCCGAAGAAAAACAGCCTTAGAAAGCGCTGTTTTACCGGGAAAACTTGCTGACTGCTCTGACACAGACCCAGCAAAATCTGAACTTTACATAGTAGAGGGAGACTCTGCGGGCGGTTCAGCCAAACAAGGACGAGATAGAGCTACTCAAGCTGTCTTACCATTACGAGGTAAAATTATAAACGTAGAAAAAGCTCGACTAAATAGAATCCTTTCTAATAATGAAATAAAAGATCTAATAACAGCAATTGGGTCTGGTGTTGGAAATGAATCTTTTAATATAGAAAAAACTAGATATCATAAAATTGTAATAATGACCGACGCAGACGTTGATGGAGCTCACATAAGAATATTACTATTAACATTTTTCTTTAGACACATGAAGCCATTAATAGAAGCTGGTTATTTATATATTGCCCAACCTCCATTATACAAGGTGAAATTAGGTAAAAAAGAAAAATATTTACAAACAGACGCAGAATTAAAAATGTTTTTACTTAATTGGGCACAAGAAAATCTTGAATTAAAAATAAATAATGAAATTTTAACACCAAAAAAACTTGCCGATTTATTTAAATCTATTACAAAATACGAAACAGAATTAAACAAAGTAAGCAACATAATTGAACTTCCAACAAAAAATACTCATGAATTAGTAAACTTTATATATGACACTAAGTTTCCAATCCAAGAAAACAAATCGGAAAAAACATTTAATGTTTTGGAAGACTTAATAACAAAACTTCAAAAACATTTCCCCAAATATGAAATATCATCAAAACAAGAAAGCAACGTTGAAGAAGAAATGGCAGGAGAAGAAACTCCTAAAGCCAAAGTGTATATAACATTTAAAGAAAACAAAAAATCATGGCAAGTTCCAGCAAGTTTTTTTGAATTAGAAGAAACGGCAAACTTGTTAAAAGTATTTGAAGCAATTAGCCATGTAGAAAAAGAAACCTGGTCATTTAAACTAAAAAACACCTCTGCCAAACAATCTGGAATATTAAATTTAATAGATTTAATAATATCATCTGGAAAATCTATAATGACAGTACAACGCTATAAAGGTCTTGGTGAAATGAATCCAGAACAACTTTGGGAAACAACTATGGATCCTGAACGTAGAAAATTCTTACAAGTTTCCATTGATGATGCAATAAAAGCAGATCAATGGTTTACATCTTTGATGGGTGATCATGTTGAAGATAGAAGAAGATATATTGATAAACATGCTCACTTTGTAAAAAATTTAGATATATAATCTTTATTTTAATATATAACTATAAAAAAAGATGGCCGGATGTTTCCGGCCTATTTTTTATTAACGATTTCTTTTAAACATTTTTTTAATTTTTTTAAACCAACCAAAACTTAAACAACTAGACCTATCTATTCTCCTAAAAGCAACATCATCAGCATCAGAATTTCACCTCAAAACAACTTCCGGATCAAAATCATACCAAACACCATCATCTTCCAAACCTTCAACTTCTTCCAATCGATCAAAACCCGCCTCAAATTCATCGATTCCACCTAAATCCAAATCTTCATCAATATCTACAGAATCTTCAGGAACAATTGAAGGAGAAGCAGATATTCCGCCTGATATTTCAAGATAATCCGATTCATCACCAATATCACCAATCAAGTCTTCGTCTAAGTCTTCGATTTCATTCATTCGAGTTTCTAGCCACGATGGTCTATAAAAATGTTTTCTTGTATCATACATACAACTTCCATTATATATTCCACGATCTGGATCTAAACCAAAATTTTGTATATGTCTTATAAACTTCGTACCATTTTCAAACGGTTTTTCATACACACCGAACTCATTAACACCTAATTTATAATGACTATGGCCAGCAATTAAAATATTTATACCTCTATTTATAAGATATTGGCTCAAATTACTAAATTTTATAAATAATCCATGAGAATCCGAAAAATTACATTGATCCGGAAAACAATCTGCCCAAAGCATCGGATTTTGAGAATCTATAGTTAATGAATCATATATTGGAAATAAATCTACATCAAAATCCAAAACAGTCAGAAACTCTCCAAAATTAACACCAGGCTGAACGCTACCATGAACAAATTGTACAATCTTGTTTCTACTAATAACAAAGCCCATAACAGGCAATCTTTTTAAAATATTTATGGTTTTAAAAAACATAGAATCAGTAAAAGTAGTATTTTCAGCAATCCGCTCAAATATTTTAAATCCAAAATCAATATCCCCTAAACCTAAACCAAAAGACTGACTAGAAGACAATTCAATATCTTCAAAAGCAGAGAATGTTTCTAGTAAAAAACCATAAATACCGGAAGTTTCATATGTTTCATGATTTCCACGAAGCAATAAAACCTTATCTCTATTTTTGTTAAATAAAGAAATAATTAGAAACAAAACTTCTAAGCCACTACTTCCTCTATCTATATAATCTCCAGTAAAAGCTATAACGTTATTACCAAGAACATTTAATTCCCGATCTATAACTTTATTTTTATACAAATATCTCAAACCCATTACTAAGTGATAAATGCTACCATGAATATCACCCATAGAATAAATAGTCGTATTTTTGGAAACAATCAACCTTTTTGCATAACTAAAAGAATGTTCACGCGCAATGTTAGGAAAAATTTCTTTTTTATTGCAAAAATAAAGCCGAAACGCATCATCATCTGGCAAACCACCACAAACATCCTCTTCCAAAAAATCATTCAATTCATAAAGAGTTCTTAAAAGAGCTTCATCAAAGCCTTCTTCATCTGAAAACTTCATATCCCTTATAAGTTCTACACGATCATTAAAAACTCGAGTCTCCAAAACTTCCGATAAATTTATAGAAAATATATTTGTATTTAAAGCAAAAATAACCAGATATAAACATATAATTTTTTTATTCATAGATAACATCCCTAAAATGTGTTCCCAAAAAACAGCCCACCTCTTTTATATAAATTTTTTTTTACGCTAGTGAAGAAACGAATTTATTAATAATTCTTTGGCCTTACAATAGTCAATCCCTCGACTTTGCATATAAAATAGTTGATTTTCATCAATTCTACTAAATGCTGCACCATGCTTACAAACAACATCCTGAGACTCAACTTCAAGAATCGGAGAACAAATTGCAACAGAAAAACAACCAAACATAAGACTTTTTGTGTCTTGTAAACTCTCAATTTTTTTTAAATCTTTATTAATTTTGATGGTATTTTTACTTAATAATTTCGCAAATTGAGATAAAGCCGATTTTACAACCAAATTACTCTTGGTACCAGAAGATACATGTTCTTGAATTGTTTCTAAATTTAAGATATTTGTACCCGCACCATTGTAAGATATTTTTATATCAGCAACGGCATTTTGACCATCTAAAGTCACTTTTATATTTTTATTTATTTTATTATCTAATTCAGACTTTAAGCACTTATTACAAAAATATGAACAATCATGCAAACAATCAGTTTTAAAAACATACTCAAGTTTAGAGTTCTCATTCAAAATTATATCTAAATCACTTGAAATAGAACCGACTTCTAAAAGATCATCTATTATTTTTATATCTACATTTGGAGCTATTTCTAATTTTAATCTTAAATCTTTTTTTAAATTAAAGTCTTTTATATTTTTTAAAATTATATCTTTAAGACTATTTTCCCTATCAACAATAGAATCAACATAAATATAATTACTATAACTTAGAGTTAATTTATTATTTATTGGCAAACGAAACTTCATAATCGCCCTCCATCCAATTCCATATCCACAAGACGATTTATCTCCACGGCATATTCTGCCGGTAAATTTTTAACAAAAGAATCTATAAAACCATTTATAATTAATGCATTAGCATTCTTTTCACTAATACCACGGCTCATCAAATAAAAAATCTGTTCATCAGCAATCTTGCTCACTCTTGCCTCATGCCCCACGTCGGTATTATGCTCATTTACATCTAAAACAGGATAAGCATTTGCCTCAGAATTATCATCAACAATTAAAGAATCACACTCCATGAAAGCTTTACAATTTACAGCACCTTTTACAATTTTTACTTTACCTCTAAAACTAGCAATACCACCATTACTACTTATAGACTTTGAAAGAATTTTAGAAGTAGTATTTGAAGCTAAATGAATAGCCTTCGCTCCTGAATCTTGGTTCTGACCATTAAAACCAGCAACGGCTAAAGATAAGACAGATGTTTTTGCCCCAGAGCCTGCTAAAACAACAGATGGATATTTCATTGTGATTTTGCTACCAATATTTGCATCGATCCATTCTATAGATGAATTTTTATAAACAAAAGCCCTCTTGGTAACCAAATTATAAACATTTCCAGACCAATTCTGAACCGTATAATACTTAACAGAAGCACCCTCATTTACAATGATTTCAACAACTGCACTATGAAGACTACTGCTAGAATAGTTATTGGCTGTACATCCTTCTACATAACTTACACTCGAATTTTTGGCTGCAATTATCAAAGTACGTTCAAATTGTCCCAAATTTTGTTCATTCATTCTATAATAAGCTTGTAGTGGAATTTCTATTTTCACATTTTCCGGTACATAAATAAAACTACCCCCACTCCAAACAGCACTATTAAGCGCAGAAAATTTATTATCTTTATAATCTACTACAGTACCAAAATATTTTTTAAAAATTTCAGGATATTTTTTTAAAGCCATATCAGCACTTAAAAAAATAACACCTAAATCAGCCCATTCCTTTTTTAAGCTATGATATACAATTTCAGATTCATACTGCGCACCAAGCCCTGCAGAATATTTTTCTTCACTTTCGATAACACCTAAATCACTAAAACTTTGTTTAATTTCAGAAGCAACTTGCGACCATGATGAACTATTTTTAGACTTTGGATCAAGATAAAAACAAATTTTATCCAAATTTAGACCATCTAAATTTGGACCCCAGCTTTGCATTTTTTTATTTTTAAAAAAATTGTAAGAATTTAGCCTATATTCAAGCATCCAAGATGGTTCACCTTTGAATTTAGAAATTTTTTTAATAATTTCTTCGTTTAAGCCAAACTCTCCAGAAATATTATTATCTGACGCATTACTTGAACACGTTTTTTGACAAGCTAGGCAACTATTGTCTTTCTTAAACATTAATAACCCTCCTGTTCTATCTTATGGGCTAAATACTTGTTTCCAGATAAAACTATTTTTCCATTTTTAAATACATGAACAAAATCAGGCTCTAAAAATTTCAAAATATTAGAATAGTGAGTTATAACAATAATTGTCATATCTGGATTATTTTTTTTGATCTTGTTTATACCAGCACAAACTGTACATAAAGCATCAACATCTAAACCAGAATCCAACTCATCTAAAATAACAAATCGTGGCTGCAAGACAGCTAATTGTAAAACCTCAGTCTTCTTTTTCTCTCCACCAGAAAAACCTACATTTAAGCTTCTATCCAAGAATTTTGAATCTATATTTAATAATTCTATTTTTTCTTGTAAATATTTATTAAAACCATCAAAGCTTAATGCCTTGTCTGTTTTATTATATAAAGCATTATAACTTTCTCTTAAAAATTTCTTTAAAGTAAGTCCCTCAATCTCATAGGGAGCCTGAAAGCTTAAAAATAAACCCTTCTTTGCTCGAACATCTACAGACAAATTGTTAAGCTCTTGGCCATCTAAAAGAATTTTGCCAGAAACAATATTATACCCAGGCCTTCCAGCTAGGGTATAAGCCAAACTACTTTTTCCTGAGCCATTTGGCCCCATAATTGCGTGGATTTCGCCAGGCGTTATATTTAAATTAACCCCATTCAAAACATGCTTATTATCGATAGAAACGATTAAATCTTTAATTTCTAATATCTTTTTCACTATTTTTTGCCTATATATAAGTGGATCCAGTCCTAAACCTCTCTATTGCGGGGCACTAAACCCTAGAGAATAAATACATAATCAACAGTATAAGTTTATTCGATTTTTAAAAATAGAAAAAGGCCACACTTGTGGCCTTTTTCTCACAATCTTGCTCAGATCCTTATAAAATATTTTTAATATTAATCATCCAGTTCTTAATCACCCAAACCAGACGATCTGTTATAGGATAACATATGTAAGTATTCAAAAGCATTTAAAAAAAAGTTAAACAACTTAGCTTTTAACAAAGGATCTACAACTTCTTTCTTTATATTTTTTACTTCTTGGTCCCACAAATATTGTATAGATGTATCCACAAAAAGTTTAATCTTATCCTTAAATATAGAAATATAGTAAAAATAACTAAACCCTCCAGGAGATGACTTTGGACATTCTAAAAAACTCAACAATGATAAATTGCCATAATTCCCCCAAGCCGATAATACGTTTCCTCTGTATTCTTCATACCAATTTAATCTGGGCCTAAAAATATTCATTGTGTGAAGAATAGAATATAAATACATATCACAATCCATAATTAGAACAGAAATGGGACGCCTAAATAATATTTGGGCACTCCCCAGATTAATAGAAAACAATGAACTTCGCTTAATATCATCAAGTCCACGTTTCATATTATAATAAAAATTGGCCTTATCGCATCCTCGAAAAAAAGCGGGAACGGCGAGTATGGAAGAGAAATTCTCGAACACACCTTCGAATGAATCCTGCAGACCATCAATAAAAGTCGCTTGATATAAAGCATCATCTAACTCGGGGGCGTTCCGCCATTCTTCATACAATTCACATCCCTCCAGATAATCTCCAACCTCCAATAAATTCTTAAGATCGCGGTCGACCGGGTCCCCAAAAAAACCTTTTTCATAAAACTCAGAAAACATCTTCATAAAAAAATCTGTTGCTTGGCTTAAATTTTTTATAGTAGGTATTCTGCCTATATTAGATACAGCAGGACAAAGACTCAATAAAACCTCAAAATCTTTCGCGTTAAATCTTGGCATTTGACCGGCTATCCCTCGTCTTAGTCCAAAAACATTATTAACATTTGCAAATAAGCAAATAAAAATAAATATGTATTTTATTGTTCTTTTAATTCTCATAATATACTCCCTTTAATAAACCGTTCTTAAATCATTATCAACATAATCAACAGTATAAGTTTACTAAATTTTTTGGAAATAAAAAAAGGGCCGATTTTCACGACCCTTTATTATTTCATCTGAATTGCAACGCTGTAAGCATAATGTGGTAAACTACTTATCATCCCCCATATTATGTCCAATTACACCACCAGCAACACCACCTATTGCACCACCAGCTACAGCAGCACCAGCATCACCCGCAGCAGCACCAATACCAGCACCCAAACCTGCGCCAATTAAAACCCCACCGATGGTTTTTTCTTTTTTAGAACAACCAATAATTAACAACGTCCCAGCCAAAAGGACTAGTACTAATAAAGCTTTAATTCCCGTTTTTTGTCTACTTTCCATAATTCCCCCAAAAAATATAAGTTATATAAAATTCTAAATACAATTAAATTTTAACACAAAACATTTCCATTTGTAAATATTTAAATAAAATAAAAACAAATAAACGTACTCATTTATAAAAAAGATCTTTTTTTTCTTAATTTACAATTTTTTCAACGCATTTTTGGTCAACAAAACCAACAGTGCGTTGATTTCTTATTTTATAACAACCATTGGCCTTGTTTTCTATCCTAACAACACTCGCTATTGGTAAAATAGAAATCACGGGGTAGCCGGAGCCAAGACCAGAAAATACCTCCACCTGCTTAGAAATTACAACACCATAATTCTTAAAATCCAATTTATGTCTTAAAACAAAAATTAAACCTAATAAACATGTAATAAAGAATAATAAAAGAATTACAAGCTTCTGTTTAGATCTAAACAATTTACGAATATAAAAAAAGACAACTATCCATAAAAACAAAAACAATAATTTTATTATCCAATAAGGTAACGTCCTTACAATAGAAACAAAATAATCTTTTACAAATTTCAGTTTTTTAAAATGTCTTTTATAAGTTTTATCTTGGCCAAAAAGCCCGAAAGAGCCATTTAATGTTATCTGTTTCAAAAGGTCAATTCTATTTAAAATATTAACCCTACTAAAAATTCCAGCCTCCATTTCAGCTCTCTTCCAGTAAAGCATAGCCTTGCCAAACTCACCGTTTTTGTAAGCAATATTACCTAAGTTTAAATTAGAGTTACTTTGAGCAAAAAGACTTGTACTTAGTAATAAAACATAAAATAAATTTATAAATTTAAAATTGAACATAAACTTCCCTCAATAAATATTATTTTATGTTAACACAAATATTTTTTTTTGTTTCTTGATTTTTCAAGCAATATTTTTGTTACTTTATTAAAAATAAATTTATCTTTGTTTTAAACTTTTATAAGATTGTTTTATGTTTAAACCTATTTATATAATATACTTTTTTTCTACAATTCTTACTTTAAAATTTTTAGTTATTCCAATTATAGAATTCCTGTTTTCTTCTATAAAAAGTATATTTTTCGGTGTTTTTATTTTAATTTTAGCCTTAATATCTGGAATACTTATATTTTTTAACAAAACACTACTTTAATTTTACTTATAAAAAAAACTATAATATTTATGCCTTACTATTGTGTAATAATTGGCAATAAAAGACAGGTTTAAAAAAGTAAGAATAAATGAAAATATAAAGAAAAATGCAGAAGCTAGATAAAATAAAAACATAAACCCATTCTGTAACAAATAAGTTTGCAATAAACCATATTGCATATTCAAGAACGTTACACTTAGAAAAAATATAATTAAAAAAAGCATAACAGGCATAAAAAACACAAACAACTTCAATGCTCTGACAAAAGATATAAAAATAGTTATAAAATGCTTTTTTGTATCCAAAAAGAAAAAAGTTGTAAAACAAAAAACGGTACCCGCAAATGCCATCCAAATCTTTAATATTATGTTTGATGAAATAGAAATCAAAGGCATCTTAAAAACTATCGGAGGAAACAAAAATAAAACAATAACCAAAATAGATAGCGTCAAAATCTTTTTTATATTTTTTCTTAAATAATTAAAATTTTTATTTTCAGAAGATGCTCTAACTAATAAAAACGGCAAGAAAACAACTTGAAGAGCCAATACTAAGGCACCTATGCTTAGTAAAATCATTAAGAAATTTAAAAAAATAAATAGCATCTTATTAGAAATCAACTTAAAAAATAAAATATTTAAACCAGACAAAGAAGCTATAGCTAAAAGAAATAAAACTGGCAACACCCAAAATTTTTTAAAAAATAAAATTAGAGACTTAAAGGTACTATTCAAACTAGCCAAAAGAAATAACTTAAAATTATCTTTTTTAAAAAACGATAAAGACTCACTCCATTTTGCAATAAGTGTATTAAAAAAATTCATCCTTGCCCTTCATACATAAAATATATCTCAATTATGATCTAAAGTTACAAACTTCATACTATCAAATTAAAAATTAAGATCAATCCTCATTACAAAAGAGAAAGCACCTCGCCACCTTCCAATCAAGGCTAACTCTGCAAAAAACAAGCTCTATTGACATTTAGAAATTTTTTTTTGTAAAATAAACTATCAAAAGGTTTTGTTATTTTTAATAATAACTAAAAGTAATTTGACAAATAAATATTTACCAGTAAAAATTTTTCTGGGTGGGAGGGGATATTTTTTATGAAAAAAAGAAAGAACGATACAAAAAAAATGAATAATAATTTAAAACTTTTAATAGTAGAGTCACCCGCAAAAATAAAAACGATATCTAAGTTTTTGGGTTCAGATTTTAAAATTATGTCCACGTTTGGACATGTAAAAGATTTACCGCCTAAAAAACTTGGCATAGAACGCGATGAAAATGATAAACATATTGAATTAGAATATGTACCTATTAAAGATAAGGCCAAGACAATTGCTGAAATATGTAAGGTTGCAAGTAGAGCAAGTGAAATTTACTTAGCATCTGACCCTGACCGAGAGGGAGAGATCATTTCTTGGCATATCGGGCAAGAGATAGCAAAAGTATTCAAAGATAAAAGTAAAATATATAGAATATCATTTAACGAAATCACAAAACCAGCAGTACTACAAGCAATAGAAAATAAAGCTACAATAAATATGAAAATGGTTAGAGCTCAACAAGCAAGAAGAGTTCTGGACAGATGGGTAGGTTACGAAGTCTCCCCGATACTCTGGAGAAAAATATCTAAAGGGCTTTCTGCTGGTAGAGTACAATCCGTAGCACTTTTATTAATTTGCGACAGAGAAGAAGAAATTGTAACCTTTAAACCGGAAGAATTCTGGTCCATTCATGGAACTTTTAGTTTTAAAAACGATGATATAGAAGCAGAACTTTTTAAAATCAATAGCAAAGCATTTAAATTAAAATCAAAAGAAGAAACAGACAAAGCCTTACAAGAAATAAAAAACTCAACATTTACTATTGAAAAAATAACAGAGAAAAAAAGAGCACGAGCACCACTTGCACCTTTTATGACAAGTACATTACAACAGGATGCTTATAATAAATTAGGGTTTTCTGTTGATAAAACAATGTTAGTCGCACAAAAATTATATGAAGGTTTACCTTTAGGAAATAAAGATACACCAGAAGCTTTAATCACATACATGCGTACAGACTCCTTACGTTTATCGGATACAGCATTAAAAGCAGCTCGAGGTTATATTTCTGATAAATTTGGAACAGACTACCTTCCTAAAATTGTAAAAAACTACACAAAAAAAGGCGCACAAGATGCTCACGAAGCGATAAGACCAATTAATGTAAAAATCACACCAAGAATCGCCGCACAATACTTAACTCCAGAACAAGCAAAACTTTACAGTCTTATTTGGAAACGATTTGTTGCATGCCAAATGAATGCAGCCGAATATTTCCAAAGACAAGTTCTAGTTAAAGGTGGAAAGTTTACATTCAGAGCAACAGGTTCAACACTTGTTTTTGATGGTTTTTTAAAAGTTTACATGATAGATGATGAAAAAGAAAACGAATTAAAGATACCAAAAGGTATAAAAGAAAACGATCCATTAGATCTAAAAAAGACAGAACCAAAGCAACACTTTACAAAACCCGCACCAAGATATAATGAAAGTTCAATTGTTAAAGAACTCGAGAAAAGAGGAATTGGACGACCAAGTACCTATGCTGCAATTATCTATACTGTTCTAAAACGTAAATATGTAGATAAAGATCAAAAACGCTTTATCCCAACAGAACTAGGTAAAATGGTTAGCAAAATGCTAACTGAACACTTACCCGACATAATTAACGTAAAATTTACAGCACAAATGGAAGAAGATCTAGACAAAATTGCAGAGGGTAAAATAAAGAGAGACGAAGTTCTAAACGAATTTTATGAACCTTTTGCAAAAGATCTCGAAACTTGGGCCGGAAAAGACGGAAAGAAAAAAGCTATAGAAACAGATATTAAATGTCCTGAATGTAGCAAAATGCTAGTTATAAGATTTGGTAAAGCTGGAGAATTTTTGGGGTGCTCCGGATTTCCAGAATGTAAATTTACATCTCAATTCACAAAAGACGAACAAGGAAAAATTATGCTAGAAGAAAAAAAAGAAGCCGAAACCGTAGATATTAAATGTCCTAATTGTGGGAAAAATTTAGTAGAAAAAATGGGTAAATTTGGACCATTTTTAGCATGCCCTGGATATCCAGAATGCAAATATATTCATCAAGAAAGCTTAAAAATGCCTTGCCCTAAATGTGGTGGCAAAATAGTAAAAAGAGTGAGTAAGAGAGGATCTTTTTGGGGATGCGCAAATTATCCAAACTGTAAACTACTTATTCCTGGTGAAGTAAGAGAAGAAGCATGTCCTAAATGTAACAATCCATATTTATCTGTTAAAAAAGAGAACGATGGAAGTGTTACAATATACTGTCCGATTAAAGAATGTGACTATTCAAGAAAAGAATAAAGCTATGGGCGGATAATAAGTTTATTATCCGCCCATAAATATTCAAACAAAAATTAAATAAAAAATTACAATTCTTCTAATTTTAAAATATCCATATTTTTATCTTTCAAAGCTAAATAAAAATTATTAGCAATAGATAAATCTATAAAATATAAAATATTAAATACAGCCAAAAATAAAATTATAGCTAGTATAAAAACAAAAACTATATTTAAATAACCCAACAATAAAAATAATAAATACAAGCCACCCAAAAGAAATAAAACAAATGCAGAATTTATTATAAAAACAATAAATTTAAGATATAAAAAAGCAGGAATCGTATATAAAAATAATTTTAAAGATTGCAAGCAAGTCTTAAAAGCCTTGTTGTTAGAAGAATCTGAATATAAATAAATTGAATATACCCAAACACCACTAAAAACGAAGGGAACAACAAATCCCCAATTATTTAAATAATTTAAACCTTTAGCAAAAACTGCAAAAAGAACACCCCAAAAAATAGGGATCTTTATAATAAGACCAAACAATTTTGTTTTAAAAAAATTTATATAATTATAATCCTTTTCATCACAATGTTCTTTTGTAATAATAAAAGGCAATAAGCTATTTATAAAAATCAAAACTATCAAAATGAATATCAAAGGGATCAAAAGTTTTGGATTTAATTTTTTTTCAACAATACCTTTGAATGATGAGGCAATGGCAATAAACCGATTAACAACAGTAGGAACTTCTCCTGCTGGAGCAAAAATATCAAGTTCAATTTTAACATTAAAATCAATCATTAGATATAACAATGAAACTAAAGAAGCAAAGATTCCAACAATTACAAACCAAAACTTTTTGATGTAAACAAAAAATGACAACTTTACTTTATCAAAAACTACAGATAAAAACTGATAGGAAAAACCCAAAGACCAAAAATCTAAAGATTCCTTCCATTTTAAAAGCAAACGATTATCCATAAAACACTCCTTTAAAATAATAAAAAAAAAATTTGTTGGTTTATTTTAAACAAAAAAAGAAACATTTTAAATTAATAAAAAAAGAACCATATATTTGATAGCTGCAAAGCATTTTACACAAACACAGCTACTAAAAGAAAAAACATCAAAAACAAAAATCATAATATTCTTTTTTCATATACTATCTCCTATTAAAAAACATTTTATAACGTTTTTAACTTCAACAAAAAAATTGTCTCCTTGCACAGTTTTTCTTTTATCCAAGCCTTTTGTTTTGAATTCAATAATTCCCCAATCCCGGATAAAATATTTTTATCACTTTTTTTCTCAAGTAAACTTATACATTCTTTAAAAAACTGTTTTGCCGCCATACCCGTTCTTTTCTCAATAATTTTTTCATTAATAGGCCAGTTATTTTTTAAAAAGAAATATACATCAAAAATATCTCTGTTCGTATTTACTTTTCGCTCAAACATTGCCACAAGCTTATGCGCAAACATATCCTGCTTAACCATCACTTTCATTGGTATTCCAAGATAAGACTTTACCTCATACTCAGATCCAAAATTTCTACGATTAATTTCTACCTTAATGTTATAAGCATTTGGAATTTTGTCGTTATAAGAAAGCAAGAAAAAAAACGTATACCTTTTCTTTCTTGCATCTTTTACTACCCCATATTCTTGTAAAATATTTTTTATTTTTTCAAAAATTAAATCTTCATCACCAGATTCAAGCAAATCAAAATCTAAATCGACTGAAAACCGTTCTAAATTATAAAAAAAATATGCAGCAGTACCGCCCTTAAATCCGATAAACGGCCCAATACCAGAATCTGAATATAAATCTTTCAAAATACGAACTAACATATTTCTATGAATATTAATATCTAAAGTCATTTTTTAATCCCCAAACAAATCTTTAACCTGTTTAACCATTCTTTTATTATTATAAATAGGCAGTAATAAATTTATTTTTTCTAAATCAAGAGGAGAAAGATTATCAAAATAATAATCTTTGTTTAAATAGAGAGTATCCAAAAAAGCTCGTTCTTTTGATGCTATAAAATAATTGCCTTCATCTTTAATACCCATAGGATTATTTAAAATATTATCTCTTATTTTTTTAAATAAAAATACCTGATTATCACACTCCATTTCTTTTGATTTGTAACTTGCAACAAAAATTTTATTATAATATTGAAAAATTATACCCTCTCTAGCCAAAACAGTTTCAAAGCTTATATATGCTGGAGTAAATATTTTTGTTGCCAATTCCAACTTATCGTAATTTTTATCTTTCGCATATATTCCTTTACGAATTGAATAAATCTCCCCCTTCTTAACTAGATAATTTAATCGTCTCCTAAGTAGCTCACTTTCTTTTACTTCTAAAGCTATCGAAACCTCTTTAAAGGTAAAAACCGAAGACTTAAACCTTAATATTCTTGAAATATCACTTCTTTTCATTTTACACCTATGAACCAAAGGTTACACTTTTTGTAACTTACAGATCAAGATTAGCAAAAAGATGGCCTAAAAAGCAATAATTTATAATTAAACAAAAAACTTAAGTGTTATAAAAAATAAAATCCAGATAGATTCACCAGCAAAAACACCCGACCAAAACGGCATTCTTTCATCTGCATTTTTTGTGAAATAAGAAACTATAGCACCAACTACTAAGCCTATAGTCAAGTTATTTGGCATTAAAATTCCACCAAAAACCATCGTTGGACTAACTTTCAGTTTCTTTAAAATAACACCATAAAAGAATCCCATTAAAACAATCTTCCAATCAAAACTTAAAGATTGTATTAAAAGAGCCCGACTCTTTCCTCTTTGAGCAAAAAGATCAGAAGAACCTAATTGAAAATGAGTAAACAAGATCCATAAAATAAAACCAATTGTTAGAGATGTCACTATCAAACCTAACCACTGGTACTTATGTATTTTTTCAAAATCAAGAGAACAAAGTTCCCCAACTTTATAATCAAAAAGCAAATCAGAAGCTGTGGCCGCACAAACATTAAAAAAAACACAGATCATTGTTATTTGAATAGCATCAAGCTTGAATATCATCATCATTGGAAGCATTATAAATGTTGCAAAGCGCCCAAAACTTACAAGACCTAACTTTGCAGCAAGATAACTTATTTGATAAGTCGCTAACACTATAAAAACTAAAAGTAATACCTGGCTAACAAAAGAAAACTTTAAATAAGTTAAAAACAATAAACTTATACCCAAAACGAATGCAAACTCTAAATTTAATAGTAAATTAAAACCATTTTTTAATTTTTTTGTTTTAAGTTTTTCAAAATAATTAAAACCAGAAGAATTTTTAATTTTATTCCAAACTATTCCAGGATATTTTAACAAACCTAAAATCAATTCTGAAACCGCAAGACCAGAGGCAAAAGCCGTTATAAAATCACCTGCCGGCAAAGTATTAAAAAATTTAAATGGTAAATATGCAAAATGATTATTTATAGGCCAAATAACCAAATACTTTGAAAGCAAACCTATAAAAAGAGGAAGAACAATCTTCACTCCAGCAATAAAACCAATGGCCCAAAACATTGGCATAACAGATAACGCAAAATTCTGTCCAAAAACAGATGGGAAAATATAAAAAACTTTTGGCAAAAAACCCTTGAACCGTAAAATACCATCCCGAAAAAAAGATATTATCCAAGCAAAAGAAAAGCCCAAAAACATAGTTTTAGCCTGCTTAGATTGAGATTGAGATGTAATAATTTTATAAATCAACTTGCTAACAGGAAAAGATAACTGCTCTTTTACAACAAATTTATCTGCAAATACACGAGCTAACCAAATACCAAATCCACCAGCAGCAATACAAAGAATTGCAATAAAAGCAGCAAATTCCAGTGGATTTGAAATCAACTTATTAAAAAGCCCTGAGTCTAAAAAATACAAGGTTGGCAAAGAAAACCCTACACCAACAGCAACAATACCACCAACAGAACCTATAGTCTGTATTATCGCTAATTCTTTACTTTTTTGTGCAACAGAAAAGACACCTCGCCTTAATTTTAATATAATACTACTAGCGATAACAATTGTGGGAGCAATCCACGGTCCTATCATTGTTGCCATAGAGATATAAGAAAGGATCGATGTACTTAAAATAACAAAAAAAATACCCAACAAAAAAACTATTGCGCTCATTTAAACTTTCTTTCGTCATAAAAAACCATATTTTCAATTAAAAATAACAGTTTTTATGCTTTTTAAAAGTTTTTTGTTGATTTACAGTTGGGAATAATTTACTATTTGTAATAGGGATATGTTTGTATAAGTAATAAAAAACCGGTGAAATATGTTTTTTTTAAAAAATAAAGACAAAATTATTAACCTAATGTCAATAACAATTGTTGTTATTGGCATTTCATTTTATTTTTTAAAAAAAAATCATTATAAGAACAAAATAAAAAAAGAAAGAATAGAGCATACAGCACAAATTAAACAAACCCAACAAATGCCACCAATTAAATTTTCTAGCAAATTAAAAAGCCATAAAGCTTCTTATGACTATGAAAATTTAATCAATCTTATGGACGCCTGCAGAAAACTTAAACGTGAATTCTATTCTAATTTCAATGAATTTACAAATAAAAAAAGCAATATAAAGACTCTAAAGAAGACATTAAAAAATTTAAAAATAGAACGGTCAATATTCAAGAGATATTTAAAAGATATTAACCTTTATAAGCAACGAAGAGAGCCAAACAGATTCAAAACATCACTTAGATATTATTTTAGAGTTCTAGACGAAGAAATTGGTGATTTTAAAAAAATGCTATCAAGATTTAACCTAAGCAAACTACATATAGAATCTGATGTTTCTTACACCTAATACAAAACTTAAGAAATATTTCGTTTAAAAAATTTATCAATCTTTTTTTTGAAAGTTATTGGAAACTCTTTATGAGCCCTAGCATGAACACAAGGTGGAGTTATCCATATTTTTGATTTTTTAGATAAGACTCTTGTGTACATATTTACACTATCGTTAACATCTACAATAACATCGTTACATGAATGTATAAAAAAAATAGGTTGTTTTATTTTATCTATACCATCTATAATTGATACATCATTCATACTACAATCTGCAACATAATTTGCCATTCTAATCAAAACAGGCGCAAACGGATATGCTGGAAGTCTAGATTTTTTCTTTAAAGCTCCATAGATAACCTTATTAAGATCTGCAAAAGCAGCTTCAACCACAAGTCCATCACATAAATTAGAATCTCTTTTTAGCGCATCAATCGCCACGGCACCACCCATTGATATACCAAGAACAAAAGTAGGCAAAGATTTAGAATAACAACCTTTTTGTTTAGTATTTCCCTTTAAAAAATCAACCGCTGCAAACAAATCCTTATACTCATGACAGCCTAATGTTCTAAAACGCCCTCCACTCTTACCATGAGCCCTAAAATCAAATAATAATAAATTATAGTCAGTAAACAAATCTATTAGATCTCTCGCTTTTTCTTTACAACTTTGATAACCATGAGCAATAACAATATTACCAATAGCACCTCGCCTTTTTACAAGATAACCAGATAAGCGAATTCCATCTTTAGAACTGAAAACAACAGACGTCAGGTCTGATCTTTTTAAAAGTTCACTTCTAACTTCTGCAGCAAAAACAGACAGCCTTTTCCCATCTTTTAATATTACATCATAAGGCAAAGCCAATTTTTTAAATGCAAAGAAAGATATTATCAGTATTGATAATATGACAACAGGAAAAACAATATACAAAATAAATTTAAAAAAACCGTTCGAATGCCTTCTCACAATTTTAAACCACCCTTATATAAATCTTTACCAGCAAGAAAGTGCCAATGTAAATGAAAAACAGATTGCCCTGCCGCAGCGCCATTATTTGAGATTAAATTAAAAGCGACAGGCTCAGTCAAATTGCTCTCTTGCCTAATCTTTTTAGAAAGATCTCTTGCAACGGCAACCATGTCCGCGATAATTCCCAAATCATCATCACCAATAAAATTTATATTTTCAACATGCTTTTTAGAAAGAATTAAGTAATGATAAGGAGCCTTTGGATGGAGATCCTCTATAACCAAAACTCTTTCTGTTTCGTATATAATGTTACTCGGAATCTCTTTATTGATTATTTTACAAAAAATACAATTCTGTTCGAACACTCTTCTTCCCTAAAAATATAAAAAGTCACCTGGCCGTGCCAGCCATAGCTGCTTTGCAGCGACGGCTGGTGCCGAAGGTCGGACTCGAACCGACACAGTGTCACCACTACGAGATTTTGAGTCTCGCGCGTCTACCAATTTCGCCACTTCGGCAATAAAAAACTATCGCAAGAATATGCTTTAATCTAACAAAACAGATATTATCGTCAAGAAAATTATGGCCCAAATTTCATTAGCTATGTTAACATAGCCATATCAAATATAGGCAAATATATTGATAGCAACAGCAAAGAAATAATCAAACCAACAAAAATTAATAATATCGGCTGAAATATTACCGTCAAAAGATTCAATTTCTGCCACAATAAACGAGAACAATATTGAGCAGAATTGTTTAACATTAAAGTCAAATTCCCAGATTTTTCGCCTACACCAACAAAAGCAATAATATCATCTGGAATAGATAAATTGCTCCCTTTCTGTAATGCATACTGCAAGCAAGCTCCACCAATCACATCATTTTTAACTTTATACATGTTTTTTTTAATATATATATTATCTATTGTCTCTACAGAAATATCTAAGGCTCTCTTTAAATCAACTCCAGAATCTAAAACAATAGCTAAAGACTCGAAAAACCTGGCTAAGTTATAATTGATAAAAATTTTATTTATAAAATAGGTTTTAAAAAACAACCAATCTATGATTTTTTTCACCGCCGGCAGCTTAAGTAAAAACCGAATCAACAATAAAAATAAAAGAAATACAATAAAAATAAAAAAACTATACTCTGATCTTAATAACTTACTTATCTTAAAAACAAATACTGTCGCCTCCGGAAGCTCTTTATCAAAAGAAGTAAAAATAGATTCAAATTGCGGTATAACAAATACAAAAATACCCAGAATCAAAAAAAATGAAAAAATAAGAGTCAAAACAGGTAACAACGCTGCGCTCTTTAATTTTTTAATCAACTCACACTTCTTTGTTAAATTATCAAAAATATTTTTAAATGAATTTGCCAGTCCTCCAGAGTTTTCTGCAGCAGCAATCATGCTAACTTCTGCCATTGTAAAAACCCCCAAATATTTTTTTAAAGCAACAGAAAAACTATAACCCGCCTTTAAATCCTCTATCAAATTTAAAACAACATTCTTAAAATTTTTATGTTTAATTTGCTTTAAAACAAGAGTCAGTGAATCAGCAAGCGGTAATCCGCTAGACAACAGGATATGTAAATATTCAAAAAAATAAACTTTTTCTTCTCGCTTTATTTTACCTGTAAAAAAATATGAAAAATCAAACCTCTTCTTAGTATCCAATAAAGCAATACCTTTTTTTAGTAATCTTTCAGCAAGCAATCGCTCATCCTCAACCTGCTCACAACCACTAACCTCTCGACCATATACATCAATGCCCCGCCAAAAGAAATTCTTCATAAACACAATCTCCCACCAAAAGAACTTTATTCTTTTAGGCCTAATTTTTTCAACAAGCTTTCATAATCCATATCATTTACATCTATTTTTATTTTTTTCTTTCTAAAAGTCCGACCAGATATTATACCTATTCGATCATTAGATATTCCAAGTTTTTTTGATAAAAGCTTTATAAGCTCAGCATTTGCCTTTCCCCGCTCTGGAACACTTTTAAGGTAACACTTTAAAATACCGGATTCTTCTAATACAAATCCCTGTCTACCCGCAGCTGTAATTACGCTAATCTCAATAATCAAAACAAACTCCCTATCATAAAAAATTATTTGCTAATCTTGATTGCCATATAATATATAATTTTTTATAATAGCAAATGAATATTTTTACATTATTTGAAATTTTGTATTACTTTCGCGCCCATAGCTCAATTGGATAGAGTACCAGACTACGAATCTGGCGGTTAGAGGTTCGACTCCTCTTGGGCGCACCAGTCTTCGCTCCTTCGGAGCTTCGCCTGGCTCGGCCATCTACACATTATAGGTCCAATGGTAACAAAAAATTAAAACGACATTTTGTCATCCTGAATTTATTTCAGGATCCAGTCGTAAAAAAATAGACAAATTTAATTGAAATTTATAAATTTATTTAGTATTCGGAGAGATGGCTGAGTGGTCGAAAGCGCTTGCCTGCTAAGCAAGTATCTTGGGAAACCGGGATCGAGGGTTCGAATCCCTCTCTCTCCACCACCCTACGCTCTTCGCCTTCGGCTTGTAGCTTCCAGCCTACGCCCAAGTGGCTACGGCGGACAAGACGGGTGACAGGCCAGTCTACGCCGCTTGGAACAAACTACATATGGCACAGCTAGCTTTTTAAAGTTTTTTAATAACTAGATCCTGAAACGAGTTCAGGATGACAGATTGGCATTGCTTTTTTTGTCATCCTGAATTTATTTCAGAATCCAGTCATAAAAAAACTCCAAATAAAGCACTGAAAAAAAATACCGTAACTAAATAAAATCAAATTGGAGAGGTGGCAGAGTGGTTGAATGCGACGGTCTTGAAAACCGTTATTCCTGGAAACAGGAATCGGGGGTTCGAATCCCTCCCTCTCCACCAGTCTACGCTCTTCGCCTTCGGCTTGTAGTTTCGGGTGACAGGCCAGTTTACGCTCCTTTGGAGCTTCCAGCCTACGCCCAAATGGCTACGGCGGACAAGACGTCTGGCATGGCCATCTTTCGCCGCTCGACTTCGCCAACTTTTAGAACCCAATCCTCTAAAATATTCTAAGTCTCAACTAGAAAAATAATCTTTATTCCTTAAATCTAGAAATAAATATTACTTATTTGTTAGCATAACGATTGTATAAATAAAATTACTTTTGATATTCAGAAAAGGGAGAAAGTATGAAAAAAAAATCAAACATTTTTTATCTGTGCTTTTTAATAACAATCGTTATATTCTGCGCAAACTTTACAGATGGAGCCAAAAAGGAAACGGAAACGCTAACTCCTGAATTTGTATCACTTCTAGAAGGAGAGGGTATTTTAACAGGAACAATATATGACGACAAAAATATAATTCCAGTAAAGGAGCTATCGTTTACAGGACATAGCAGAATAGGTGGCATAAGAAGAAACAGCGATGATTCTGTAAGCGTTCTAGATTTAACAAAAATAAAAGAATTAAAAATATTAAAAGGCATATATGTTTCTCCTAGATATCAAGATAAAGAATATATCCTTGCACAAGTAACATCTGCAAATGGTGCAATTACAAAAGACTTACTCATACCAAGAGATTTAGTTATTTGTGGAATCGCAACAGAAACTGAAATGGAAAAGGCTTGGTTTCTCAAAAAAACATCTCGAGTAGAAGTTAATATAGAAAAAAATATACCAGTCATTGAAGCGCCAACTGTTATTTTAGAACAAACGAACTAAAAACTACAAAATAAAAAATGGCGAGAATTGATCTCGCCATTTTTTTATTGAAAAATATAATTTAATTTGCAAACAATTGAGCTTCTAAATTATTAGATTCAACACCTTCAACTTCAACCTGCTGTTCAACATTTTCAGCCTTAAGGCCAAATCCTAATGTTAATAATAATAAAAATTTAGCAAAAATCTTTTTCATGCAATTATCCTTTATAAGCTAACTGTTTTAACGAATTTAAATCTTTTATTTCTAGAATATTTTTCAGCAAGTTGCATAACTCTAACAAAAACAAACAATCCTCTATTTCTAAAAAATCGCTCATTATCAAAGTGATATTCATTATACATAGCATCAAATGTAGGAACTAATTCTAACGGTACAAATTTCTTAAAATTATATTCTAAACCAGAATTCAAATCAGGATTATAATTAACCATAAAACAATAAAAAAGTCTTTTTGCTACATTTTTATTTAAATAATGATTAGAAACCAAATAAATTATCATGGATAATAAAACCAAAACCGGAAATAGCTTAAGTATCTTTTTTCCATCAATTAAATCATCTCCGTTCATAGAACTCAAAATCATAAACTCTATGGGAAGAATAATAGGAATTAACGATACCACAAAAGAAATCCCCGTAAACCTTTCTCTTGCTTTATCAGAAGATTTTACAAAAACATCTTCCAAAAAATCCCATGGATAAGTTTCGTAATAAGAAATTTCTGCTTTAGTGTAATTTCTTACAACAAAAGAATTATTTGGTTTTATAACATTAAACGTTCCAAATAATAACAAAATAAAAATTATAGTTTTAAATTTAGTATTCATAAAAATTCTCAGATTAAAACATTTGTTATTTTATAAAATTTATCCTAACAGTCGGAGTCCACTGCTCTTCTTTTTTAAATAGCTCAACCATTGTATTGGCAAAATCAGATACCTTTATATCTAATTTATCAAACTCCTGATAATCAAATGTATTTAATGCATCTATATCAATAGAAGCGCCACTTACATTTTCATTAGCCAAAATTTCTTCAAAAAATTTCTGAACTCTTGTCATTCGTGAAAGCAAAGATTCACTTGTGTCTACTTCATATCCACAAACAGTCAAACTTATTCCATCTCCTAAAAACAAAGCCTCTGCATTTATGTCCATTGGATCATCCGTTAATTCAAAAAGAACCTCATTTTCATTTAAATTCTGCAATATTTCAGAAAAGTTTTTAGCTATATTACCACCAAAGTTTGTTCCTATTTTATACTTTACCCCTAATCCTGTAATATTAAATGATAAATCTATTTTTCTATCTAACTCTATAAAATCGCGTTTCAGAATTATCTTAACTAAAATTGCTGTACTCATTTTATAAAATTAATCCTAACTGTCGGAGTCCACTGATCATGTTTTTTAAATAACTCAACCATTGTATTGGCAAAATCAGACACCTTTATATCCAATTTATCAAACTCCTGACCGTCAAATGTATTTAATGCATCTATATCAACAGAAATACCTTTTACATTTTCATTGCCTAAAAGCTCTTTAAAAAAACACTGCAACCGAGTCATTCTTGAAAATAATGATTCACTTGTATCTATCTTAGACCCAAAAAGAGTCAATGTGATTCCATCACCTAAAAATAAAATATCTGCATCTGCACTTACTGGACTATCTAATAATTCTATAATTATTTCATTCTGTTGTGCGTCCTTAAGCAAATTATAAAATTTTGGCGACATATTTGAACCAATATCAAGCCCTAATTTATATTTTAAACCTAAAGAAACCAACCTGAAAGAAAAATCCATTTTTGTTGGGATATTACTTAAATTATCTGTGCAATCTATTCTTACTAAAGATTTAATACTCATATTTAAAACCAATTATTTTTAATTTTTACTAATTTAACGGCGTTACCTTATCCTCTATTCGCTGCCCTTTTTCATTATACTTAAAAGTATGTACATGGCCCTTCTCACTTTTACCTTCTTTAATATGATGTGACCTATACTTGCCGTTTCCTGTATTAATATCTGCTCTTGTTGCAGGTTTCCCTTCAGAATTATAAACAGTTTTAGACTCAACTGTTGTTTTATCAGCATTATCTAGCTTATAATGCCCAGAATCTGGCTCTGAAGTCTTTGGAGCCTTTGATGTTCCACTTGTTATGTTACAAGAATCACCTTCGGTTGGTTTATCATCATCGTCGTCGTCATTAGGTCCTTTTCCACCATTACCACCACCACTTTCATTTTCAAACAATGAGGGGAAACTATCTTCAATTCCAAACCCAGAAGTATCGACACCTTCTTTCTCTAATTTTTTCTTTACAATATCTGCTAATATTTTTCCTGCAAATACCGCAAGAGTTGTACCTCCAAGCCACTTTACCGCAACACCTCCTACTCCCCAAGAAATAGTAAATAAAGTTAATGTAACAGGCTCATTATGAAATAATATATGATTTTCATCATCCATCAAAGCTAAAAATAAACATTTATCCTTTATAGCAATATCATATAGCTTTATTTTTTTATCGATTTTTTCTGTAAAAATATCTTCTATTACTAAATTACCCAATTCTGGCGAAAATATAACATCACCTTCTTTTAGTTCAGAAGCTCTTACAAACTTACAAATTTTACGGTTGTAAATCCTTTGTTTTAGACCATAAATACAAACCCCAGCTTTTGTTTTTATTACAACTAACTTATTTGTCTTTTTTGTTTGTATTTTTTCTATTTCTTTAGCATCAATTTCTATAGTTTTATCTTTTATACTATAAATTCCAACTAAATCTCCAGCCTTTAAATCCTCAACCTTTTTATGCCCCCCATCTCCCATTAAAACCTTTGTCCCTGGAAGCATCGCAATTGAAAAATTAAAAGACAAAACAGAAAATAAAATTATAAAAATTATTGCTTTTATATTTTTTTGCACAAACAATCCTTAATATTTAAAAATTTGTAACTTGGCAACCTTGCCATCACTATTTTTTATTAAACAACCATCAAGACCAACCAAAGGTTCTTCCAAAACTAAATTATTTAAATCCAAAGAAGAATCTTCACTTATTTTCTCTTTAGCGCTAGGATCTATAAAATTTATATTTAATAAATTAATTGCATCCAATTCAGACTTAGCCTTTTTTTCTAATAAATAAGAAAATTTAAATGGAAGAAGATTTAAGTTTTTTAAATCTGAAAAAGAACTTAAGTTATAAGAACCCGCCACCGATTCAAGTCTATTCGCAACTAAAAAAGAAATTTGCCATACAAATTCTACTAATGCGGCACTAAAAATTGCTGTTTTAGCAAAGTCTTTTAAAAAATTTTTAGGCTCAAGTAAATTATCAATTTTTTTAAAATCATATGACCAAACAAATAATCTAAAATGCCATCTCAACAAATTACTAATTACCACAGACTCTAATAAAAATTTTAAATGTTCCTTAGAAAAAATTCTTTTTAAATAAATATTCTTTTGTTTATCAAAGCTCTCCCTAAAAAATAAAGGCTGATCCTTAAGCTTAGCCAACTCAGAAGTAGCACCACTACTTAAATGAACACTATGTATTTTTTTTATCACAAAAAAATTACCCAAATCCGTAATAGTTTGACCTATTTTTAAATTTTTGGCTTTAACAAAACGAGCATCTAATATTAACTCAGCTAAAGATTTTAAAGAATTATTTTTTAAATCTTCAAAAGAAGTCTTTTTTATAGTATTTATAAGCGTTTCATTTATAATCTTTTTAGAAGAAGCATTAGAAAAAATTTGCTCCTCATTAGACAATAAAAATAGTTTTTTTGCACTAAATTTACTTTCTAACTCAAATAAAACCCATTTAGCACCACACTCAATAACATTAGATTTTAAACCAAATACAACAAAATCATCTGGCGCCTGTTCAGCTTCTACATTCAAGCTTTGTAATTTAAGAGAATGTTCACCTGCACCAGCATTTAAACTATTAAAAAGTAAAACCAATAAAATAAGTTTCAAAAATTTCATAAATTCCCCAATAAATTACAAACCATAATCACCATCTACGCAATCCTTATCCTTCGCTTCAGGATCATATGGATCATCAACATGAGACCAATCCACCTGCTTATACTCGTAATCATAAGCATCATCAACAATCTTATCAACCAACATTCCACCCTTCTTGCAAGCATAAAAAGATTGTCCGAAAACAATCCCAGCAACATCAATATCTTCACTTAAAGTTGTAATGTAATCTTTAATTTTCTTTAAAAATTTAATAATCGGCTCAGGCAATTTTTCCTTATATTCCGAAAGTGAATTTAAAATCGGCTTTATTATTTCCATAAATTTATCTAAAGGGACATGTTCAGATATCTTTTTAACCAAGACGGATGATTCATGAGAAAAATTATCAAGACGATAAAGAACGGATGCGTGTATAGCAAATCCAAGAAATCCCCCAACCAAAACACCCACAAGGGTAGCTTTTGCAACCGTTTTTACAGATAATATACCTTTCTTATGAGACTTCCATGCTGCATAACCACCACCTGCAATACCACCAATTAAAGCACCAATCCAGATACAAGTCAAAACACCAATATTATGAGTTAGAACATAATGACCTTCACTATCTATTAAATAAAAAGTGTGATGCTCTTTCAATGAAAGTTCAACCAAATCAACTTTACTGTTAAATTCAACACGCTCTGCTTTAACAACCTCCAATTCATTATATTGCGAACCTCTTATTCTATCTCCAACCTTTAAATCCCCCGCGCTAGCCCAAATTGCATTCAAAAAAAGATTTAGGTATTTTTCTTTACCTTTTTTTATACTATTTATTAACTTTGGTTTTAACTTATGTAAAACATCCATTCTATAAAACTTTTGGTCCTCCCCAACCATTAATAAACCAGATTTACCATCGCTATCTCTCAACTCAAGTAAAATTGCAGATTTTGTACCACCATCTTTTACCATTAAATCAAGAACTTCTGTTTTATACAAACGACATTCTTCTTGATCTTCAGCCATTGATATAACAGTGTCACCCTTCTTTAAATCTTGAACCATTTTAAATTCATTTTTACCCGTTTCAACAATAGACTCCGGAAGAAGGCCTGCAACAACGGTTCTTGAATTTAACAAAAGCAGAATAAATAAAATTTTATAAAAAATACTTTTTACGTAAAACACGGAATCCCTTCAAAAATGTAAACTTAAAAGAAATTAAAACATGCTTTAGAATATTAAATAATATCGAAAAGTAAAGGCATTTTTGACAAAAAATAATTTCATAAAATATCAATTTTTAAAAATTTTATTTTACTTAAACTTTACATACCAAAAAAGAAATAGTAATTTAAGCCAAAAATTAACAAAAATCAAAGGAATTCATTATGAAAAAATATTTTATAACATTATATTGTTTAACTCTTTTTGGAAATGTTTTTGCCACAGACAACCCAGTGAATTTACAAGAAATTTCCTCCACTAATAAAAAAGATGAACAAGCATTAGAAGAAATAATAGATAATTCTATCATTCAATCAAAATTATCAAATTTAAAAGATAAAGTCTCAGACGCAATATCTGTGAAAAACTTAATTTACATAAGCATAATTGGTGCAATTGCATACAACTATAATTTTATAATAAAGCATTCAAAGCAATTTTTAAAAAAGAAATACAATAAAAAAAGAGATTCAGTTCCTTATACAATACCATTAGATACACCACTGATTCATACATTTGAAAATTATCCAGAATTATATGAAGCAATGAAAAAGGCTTATGAAAATTTAACAACAACAAGACGACGATGCCTAGAAAGCTTAAAAAAGAAACTTGAAGATACAAACACGGAAGATATACGTAATGGTAAAAAACCATCAAAAAAAGATGCGTATAAATGCTTAATTGAGCAAATAAAAATATTTGAAGAAGATTACGGCAAAGCCGAAGAATTATAAATAAAAAGGCCTCCTACAAAATTTTATAGGTGGCCTTTTTTATTATATTAATTATCTTTTTTAATCTCGAGTCACATTAACAATATTACGCACAACTTCATTAAAACGTTTTCCTTGTCTATTACGGTCTTTTCTCTTTTCTTTATATATTTCCCCTTTAACCTCATATTCAATTTTTTCTATGATAAAATCATAAATATCTAGACAACATTCTTTTAAACCATCTTTACCACTATCTAAATAGTCTTGATACATATCATCAAATGTTTCATGTAATTCTTCAGGAACAAGCTCTCTTGTATTTAACTCATTAGCATCTTCGTTTATTTCAGGATTATACTTTTCAAAAAATAATTCGAAAATCCTTATAATTTTTTCTCGTTTAATCTTTTTGGTTAAAAACAACCAAGAAATAAAATCTGCAGAAAAGAAACCAATAGCAGAACCAATCCCTATCAGAATAATACTTGTAGCTGCACCTTCAAAATCAAGACCAATTTTCTGATCCATAAAACATGAAAAACCAGCCGGAATAGCTAAAATTGCTTTACCAATATTTTTAGTTATGTTTTCTGTTTTTGAATCTGCAAGACCTAATTCTTTTATTAATATTTTTTCAAAATAACCCCACTTTTTATCTGAATAAAATTTTTTCATAGTTTTTGTTAAAGCTGTAGGATCCTTTTTTCCAGCCAATAAACCAGAAAAAGAAACTATCGAAATAGTCATTAATAAAACGAATAATTTAATATTATGCTTTGCCATATAATCCTCGCCAACACCGCAGGTTAATAAAACACCGATTTCAAAAGGCAAATCTAGCATTTTTATTTTTTATAAGCAAGAGGCTTTAAACTGCTAAAATTAAAAAAAGGGCTTTGCGTAAAGCCCTTTTTTTAAATATATTTACAAAATTTATTTTATTTAGCTTCCTGGAAACCATTTATTTTTAACCCAAAGCCCTATAACCACAGGCACAACAGAAACAACAATCCCCATTGCTTTAGATACTCCATCAGTAAACATTAAACCAATTGAATCCATTTTATTATTAAATAAATTATCCCAAAATCCAGTATTTAAACCAAGTTTTTGCTTAAACTCAATAGTTCCATCAATTTCACCTCTTAACTGTCCATACTCAGCTAAAACAGGTAAAATTTCATCTTTTCGTTCAACTACAGAATCTAAAAAAGCACCTGTTACCTTTGATGTACCAGTAACTAAAAGACCTATAAAAGAATCTGTTATTTTTTGAGCAACATCTAAGGGATAATAATGAGTTAATATCACATATAAAGGAACAACGATTAACATCGTCTCGATAAAGCCTTTTCTTGTAAACATGGCATCAACACGGCCAGCGGTCCAATTATAGCTTGTATTAATAACATTCCATGTCTTAGAAAGTACCGCCAATCTTTTTTCATTTTTTTTATGACTTACAACCTGTTCTAATTTTTTAGAATAATGCTTTAAAGCTTCAGAAATAATTTTTCGTTCATCCGAACTAAAAGACCTTAAGCCATCTTTAGCAAAAGAACCATCATTTTCATCTTGAATGTATAATGTTTTTTCAGGGTAAATTTCAGCAAAAGACCTCTCTGTTGTAATATTTGCTACAACAAAAGAAGATGTCATTGCTAAAATTATAAGAATTGTTCCGAAGATAACCTTTTTCATAATAAACCTCCAATTCATATTCATTAAGTTACAAGTTTATTATCCCTCTTTAATGAAAAAGGACAAATGCTCTATCAATTGAAAGTGCGAATTGAAGATAAACTTCACGTTTTTATGATTTTCGGAAGAAACATTTAATGTTTTGGAATAAAATAAATATAAGCTTACAATGTGTAACAATTTCAATGTGTAAACTTTTATCGAACAAGCAGGAAATAACCTTAAGAAATTAATGATTCAAAAAATTATATAGATCTGTTTTATCTTCTAAAATATCATTCTCTTTATCAAAAGTATCCACAATCTGCCCATCTTTCATAAAATAGATAATATCTAAAATAGATTTTATAAAAGGCATATCATGACTACAAAGAACAACTGTAACGCCATCTTTGACAAGGTCTTTTAAAACATTTTTAAATGAATTGGTGCTTTCCGGATCTAAAGCAGAAGTTGGTTCATCAAACAACAACAATTCTGGTTCAAGGCAAAGAGCTCTAGCAATTGCAACACGCTGCTTCTGTCCACCAGAGATATTCGCAGGATACTTGTTTGCCAGCTCCTTTATGTCCAAGGACTCTAAAACAAGCTCCGTTTTAAGCAAAGCTTCTTCTTTTTTTCGTTTAAGAACATCAATTTGAGGGTGCAAACAATTTTGTAAAACTGTCATATGAGGGAAAAGATCAAAGTGCTGAGTTACAAAACCAATATGTTTCACTCTTTCGGCCAAAGAAAAATCTTTTATTCTTTTAGAGCCAAACTTTTTAGAACTTAAAGTTAATGTTCCTGAATAATTATTAATAAGATTACAAATACATTTTAAAAGTGTAGTTTTTCCAGATCCACTTCTTCCTATAAAAGAAGTAACCCTACCTTTTTTTATTTCAAAATTAACAGACTTTATAATCTTTTTTCCAGCGATCTCTACAACTATATTTTTAGCTTTCACCATGAGTAAGCCCCTTTTCAATTTTTTTAGCAATAGCAGATATCGTTGTAGTTACAACCAAATAAAGAAATGCAAGAGAAAGAAATATCGGCATGGGCTGCAATAGTCTTGCATTTATATTTCCCCCAATACGAGTCATTTCAACTAATCCAATAACAGAAAGAATAGATGTATCTTTTATAAGAACAACCAACTCACTTGTAAGAGCCGGTAAAATATTTTTTAACATTTGTGGCAAAATTATATATCTCATACTAGAAAAGAAGTCATAACCCAAAACATAACAAGCATCCCATTGACCTTCTGGAATAGAATTAATTCCAGATCTTACAATCTCAGAAACATATGCAATAGAATTACAACCAAGCGCTAAAACACCTGCTGCAAATGGAGTTAAATTTATTCCCAAAAGATCCGGTAAAGCAAAGTAAACAATAAGAACCTGTACATATAAAGGCGTTCCTCTAATTATCAAAACATAAAAATTTATAAAAGCAGAAATCCATTTTGTTTTAACTTTTTTGGAATTTAAAATACCAAATAAAAGTCCTCCAGCTATTCCTATAGCCGTTGAAAGAACACCAACCTTTAAGGTTACAACCAGCCCCTTTAATAAAAAGGGAAAAGCATAAGATAATAAATCAATAAGCTTACTATTTACCATTACTAAACCACTTCTTCTCTAATTTTTTTATAGTTCCATCTTTTTTTAAACTTAAAACAATATTATTAATTTGCTCTATAAGCTTTTTATTTTCCTTTTTTATAGCAATACCATGTCCAAAATCTTGGTCTTGAGGATCTAAAGGTACATTTAAAATTTTTAATTCATTAAATTTATTTTTTAAATCTTCTACGACCAACGTTTCTATTACACAGGCAACAGATTTTCTGTATTTAATGTCCATAATTAAATCCGATATTTCAGCTAATGGCTTTATATCAAGAAAATCAAATTTAGATAAAAACTCTTCTTGAATATTTCCAGCCTGAACAGACACAGTTTTGTTTTTGTAATCCTTTAAATCATCAATAGAATTTATATCCTCAGGAATCTCTCCCCAAAAGACCAATGGAAATTCCTTTTCTCCGTCTCCAGAATAATGAATCATTTCAACTTCTTTTTTCTTATCCTGAGTAATAGAAAGGCCTGCAATAATCAAATCTATTTTAGATTGCTTTAACGATATAACTAAAGCATCAAACGGCATATTCTTTACAACCAATTTTTTACCCATTTTATCTGCAATAATTTGAGCCAAGTCAATATCAAAACCAATAACCTCGCCCATTGCATCCATAAATTCATATGGCACAAAACCTGAATTGGTACCCACAACCAAAATTGAATCCTTATTAACTTGATTGTCTTTAAAGCATCCAACCAACAAAATAAGTGGCAGAAATAAAACAATTATTTTTTTAAACATTAAAAACCTTTTTAGAAAATTTTAGAATTAAGAAACAATATAACACATCTGATTGCAAATAATAAGCTATTAACAAGGACTTAGACCCCGCATCCAGTGCAGGGTAACAAATTCAATAATATTAGACCGTTCGTAAGACCCATTCGACTTCGTGGCAAGCCACTACGCTCAGGGCGAACGGGAAACCGTACAAACCTGACCGTTCGCCCTGAGCGTAGCAACTTGTTGCGTAGTCGAATGGGTTTTATCAAACTTATTCATATTAACAGCTTAAATAAAGGCTATTGACAAACCCCCCTCACAAAATGTATTATATGAATATATATTCATAATGATTTTATTATACTTAAAACAGAAGGGAAATAAATATGCCAAGATTTGATGGAACAGGACCTCGTGGCCTCGGTTCAAAAACAGGAAGAGGTCAAGGAAGATGTCAAAAAGGCGGTACCGAGGCTCAAAATCCAGGTTTTGGTCAAGGTAGAGGCGCAGGGCAAGGTCGTGGTCAAGGCTTAGGACAGGGACAAGGACAAGGTTTCGGCAAAGGGTTGGGGAATGGTTTTGGATATAGCCAAAATTTAGACTCACAAAGCAAACTTGAAGAGCTAAAGGCATACAAAGCTAGACTTGAAAGCGAAATTGCCGACTTAGAAAAACAAACAAAATAAAAATGAGGTTTGGAATGAATAATATAAAAAAAATAACAAAAATAAGCTTAATTCTTGTATTTGGATTGCTAATAACAAAAGCATATTCAAGAAACTTTGATGGAACCGGTCCAAGAGGATTCGGTCCAAAAACCGGTTTAGAACAGGGAGACTGCCAAGAACCCAACAAAAATCAACCTAAAACGGAACGTTTTGGTCGTAAACAACGAAGAAATTATAAACAAAGACAAGATTTTAAAAGAAATAATACAAGAAATGGTGGACTTGGCTTAGGAATCAATCGCAATAAAAATCTTAATTCACAAAAAAAGATTAAAGCGTTAAAATCACATCAAATTGAAGTTCAAAAAAAGATTGATGATTTATCGGAAGAAACATTTAATATTAATGAAAATTTAAAATAAAATGGTTCGCCCAAGAAAAAGACGTTTTTTAAGGGGAGACCCAAAGGTTTCATATTTCAAACCTAGAGGAATCCCCTTAAGATCTTTAATGGAAATATCTTTAGGCCCAGATGAATTTGAAGCGATCAAGCTTCATGACGTTGATGGTCTAAATCAAACCGACTCTGCTAAACAAATGAAAATCTCTCAACCAACATTTGCAAGAATTTTAAACCGAGCATACAAAAAAATCGCAACTGCACTTGTTGAAGGCAAAGCTATAAAAATAGAAAAGTAGGCTTTTATAAGAAATGTTTTTTAGTAAAAGCCCGACCTGAACCAGACTTTAAGTATCGTTCAAAATTCATAGCCAACTTTATCCTATTAAAACCAAATAAAGATACTAATTTCCATGGCGCATACTTAGAAGTATAGATACCATCATCAGAATTATGTTCATTTAAACGACGTTTTAAATTATTTGTAAACCCAATGTAAACTTGATTAGTACTGATCGATTTTATTATATAAACGTAAAACATTATTATTTCATTTTTAAATTAAGACTGTCCTCCACCGCTCTTACAAGCTATGGCGGACACCTACGACATTTTCTATTTATTATCAAATTAAAACCAACAAAATCACTGGCCCTGGCCGCCGTAGCCTTGGCGTAGGTGGCTGGGATGAGAGGATTCGAACCTCTGTTGACGGAACCAGAATCCGTAGTCCTGCCACTAGACGACATCCCAAAAATAAACTAGATTCTAACAAATAAGGAGATTTTGTCATGCAAAACAATAATAAAAAGAATAATCAAACAATTCTAAAAAAAATATTTGGTATATTGCTAATTCTAATTGGAATCTTGGGACTATTTTTACCTTTTTTACAAGGCATCGTATTTATAACAGCTGGCATAATTCTTTTAGGTAATAAAAAACTGCTAAACTTTTCCAAAAGATATTATTCAAAAATTAAAGAATATTTCAAAAAAAAATTTAGAAAATAATAGGCATTCTTCTTTTATAACTGGATCCTGAAACAAATTCAGGATAACACGTGCAAGAAATTATCTAATTTGTCATCCTGAACTTGTTTCAGGATCCAGTCATATAATAAATTCATATAAATAATATGTAAAAGCATACAAGTAATTAAGGGCTGCCTTTTACAGCAGCCCCATAATCCCTAGCTATCCCCCCAAATTTTGGGTAATTTTTGTTTATTTAACTAGAGATCCTTGCAAATTATGAATATTACCCGGAGCATTTAATTCTTCTCCAAAAGCTTTAACTTCTTTTTCTAATTCAGGATATTTACCACAAAAGAAATACTCTATCGTTGGCCAATATTCTTTTACAATATCAAAATTAGAAGATATTAAAGCTATACGTTTAGCAAAATTTTCTCTTACTGTTCTATATTTTTCATCTTCACCAAATGCAGCCAAAGAGATTTTATCAAAATTAAAAACAGTTTTTACTGTTTCTAACAAAGTTTTATTTTGTACTCGTTGCAAGAAACCATCTGAATAATCACTTGTCATTAAAGCCTGTAAAGCTTCTATTTCTTCAGTTACTATTCTTAATTGCTCTTCTATATCTACAACATCTTTTTTGTAATAACCAATAAGAACTTTATGATCTTCTAAAGCTCTTTTATTTATTAATCTACTAAATACACTCGAATTTCCATCTATGTATTCTTGAACTCTTATTACTTCTGCATAGACTTTATTAAGAGATCTTTCTAATTCTTTTCTTTGTTTTAGTAAATCATTCAACCTTATATCTAAAGAATCAGAGCAAACAGGTTCTAAAAGAGTTTTAATATCTTGACCACTAATTTCTCGACATTCTTCTACGAGTTTGTAAACAGCCGCTACTACATGTTTTATAATCTCTTTATAATCAACAAAGCTACCCTCTGTGCCAACAAAATAAATCCAGGCTTCACCATCATTGTCTTTTGAATTAAGATAAGCACCTGAAGCAACTGTAGCGACTAACAATCCTGGTTGACCATCAGATACCTTAACTTGACTTAAATCTGATCCAAAATCCTTAGATCCAACAAAACCAAAAGATGTTGTTTGCCCATCAAGCTTTTTAAAATCTTCATATGAGCTAATACTAAAACGCTTAAATGAATCTGATGCAAAAATATCATCTGATGCTGGAACACTATAAAACTCAACAAAACCTTTTACAGAATTTTTAAAATCTTTTACAGAATCTGAAGATTTAACTTTATCAAAACAAGCTCTAGCCATATTTTCATCACTAAAAACATAACCTACAGCTTTTGTTTCTTGTTCTTTAACTGTTAAGTTTTCAAAATCAACATCTTTAAAACCATTATTAAATGCTACAAACATGTCTTTTATAAATACTGCAAATTCTGGCTCAACAAAATCACCTAATTTGCCAAGAAGCTTTAATGCTGCATTTTGGCCTAAACTCTTATTTGTTATCATAAGTTTATATGTAAGAGCAGAAAACTCTATGACTTTTAAACTTTGATAGCCTTGCCCCAAGTCTGTTTTGTAAAGCATGTAGCTTTTTAACAAAAATTCATCTATCGGAGTAAGTTCGCCATTTTCTGCTATACGCTGAACAAACCATCTAGCATAAGGAGGTATCCCTTCTAACAAAGCTTGAATATTTCCATTTTCTAAATATTCTTTAACTTTATTAATTGCAATATTAGCAGTAAGCATTTTTGCCAATCCTGCAAAACTAAAATCTTCAGCCTCACCAGAGTTGTCTCTTACAAAACCAGGTTTTATACCAGTAAATGACTCCGATAATTTACCATGTGCCGGATATCCCCAATCTAAAACCACCATAAACCCAGCTCCGGGAATCGGGAACTCGAACTTAGTAGAATCAAAATAATCAAGATTATTTAAGTCCTGAGAAACTGGTGCTAAACTTGCATTAGCAGACACAAAGAATAAAACTAACAATAGATTAGTGAACAAAAACTTTTGTATTATATTTTTCACAAAAAGCCCCCAATTAAAATAACCCAAAATCCATTAATTTGAACATTACAAAACACGATATTAGCACCGACGCAACATAACCTCAAACGCCCCCCAGCTACAGGCAATAATCGTTACACGCAGACTCATCCCAACAAAGCGTCAGAATGAAAAGCATACAAATAGAAATAAAGCGGTTGCATTTTTAGATCAATTGAATATTCTCAATATTAGGTAGTAATTAATTTGGAACTTATCCGCAAACTAATTCGGAATCGGGAACGCCCTTACGTATAGAAAGATTGGAGAACTTCATGAATAAAAAAATTAATAATCAATTATTTTTAAAAAACAAAAAACAAAAAGTTTTTCTGTTTTTAATATCATTTTTATTAATTTTTCTAACTATTTCAACCATAATCTTCTTACGATATAGAAAAAAAACACAACAAGTAGAAATAATCCAAACAAAAGAACAACCGCCTGAAAAACTAACAATTTTCACCCATGGGTCGTTTGGATCACTAATGGGCTTAATAAACTTTTTTGATGTTATAAACGATGATATTAGTAAAACCAAATACAAAAAAATAATCTCTAAAATGCGCAAAGCCTCTGAATTTTATAGAGCTCAACCGATTATGCAAAGAGGACTTATAAAAATAGAACCTTCTTTTAACTTATCCTCATCACCAAATACCAATTTTGCAACATATCCACTTATAAAAGCCTATCAAAAGCTAGACAAAAACCTATACTCAAATCAATTCAATAACAAATTCTACACATTTGGCTGGAGTGGCCTTTTAAGCCAAAGCAGACGACGCAAAGAAGCAATCCGTTTTTACAATGCATTATCTGAAGAGTTAAAAAAATTTAATAATCAAAAAACAACTCCAATAATAAGAATTATTAGCCATAGCCACGGTGGAAATTTAACTCTAAACCTTGCAGCGGTTCACACTGTAATCAATAACTTCAAAAACATCGACTCCATATTACACTCAGCAATAAACAACCATGCCAAAGAAACTTTGCGACTTATGTATGAAGAAATAAAAAAATTACCCCAAAAATCAAATCTTAAAAAATTTAATAATCAAAAACGATACGACTATTTTCCGGAAGAAAAAAATATATCTATTGACGAATTCATAATGTTTGGCTGTCCAATTCAACATGAAACAGAAGCTTTTGTTTTGAATAACTTCTTTAAAAAAATTTATAATATTTATTCTGACGAAGATGTTATTCAAGATTTAGACGTATTTTCAACAAAAAAAGAAAGTAAACGAAGAATAAAAATAATTAAAAAAGTAGATCTATCAAAAATTCCACAAAGACCACAAATTGTTCAACTAAAAGTTATGAACGACAGAGAAATGCAAAAAACAATTATAAACGCACAAAAAACATTCAGTCTAAATACCACCAATACACAACAAAACAAACAAAGCGAAAGCTTTTGGAGAAAACTATTCTCACCTAGCAGACTTTTTTATAAAAAAGAAAAGGACCCAACTCACAAAGAATTATGGTTTATATCATGGGACAAATTTAAAGAAGATTCCAATCAACCATTAGAATATTTACCATCAGTTATTTTTACACCATTAATTTTAAAATCTATAGAAAATATAACATCCCAAATAAATGATATAGATATAAATATACGATTCACAAAAAAATATTTAAAAGTTTATGCATTCAAGCACAAAGAAAAAATAAAAACGCTTAAAAATAAAGCCTCTGTACCCAAGGCAATTTTAAATAACATAAAAGATCAGTTACTTAAATGGGCTCCAAACGAAATTTCAATTCAAAAACAATTTGATCTTATAAAAAGTTATCAAGCTAAAAATTAGATTCTTACTAAAAAATGTGGTAATTTTTTAGCAAAATTGTATTCTATATTTTTAATGAACTTTGTTAATAAAGCTGTGAGTCGGTTTGGAGTTATATAATGCATAAAAAATTTTCTTTAGGTGAAATTTTTCTCTCTATCTTTTTTTCATGTTGTTTATTTTTTTCACTATCAGCCCAAAAGCCGCTGAAAATTAATAAAATTGTTATCCAAGGAAACAATCACGTGAAAAAGTACGTAATATTAAATAAATTACCATGGAAAATTGGCCAAGATTTTGATGAATCAAAAAGCAACATCGCCATCAATAACGTATATTCTTTAGGATATTTCAGACAGGTCAAAATAAAAACCGAAAGACTAAAACACCATAAAATTAATTTATATATAAAACTTGAAGAGAAAAAACTATTAGCAAAAATAGAATTTGAAGGTAATAAAATAATAAGCAGCAAAAAAATACGTGAAAAGTTAAATCTCGATAAACTAACAACGGTTGATGAAGAAACAGCTCACAGAATATCCAACAATATAAAAAAACTATACGCAGAAGAAAGCTTTCATAAAACAACAGTAGAAACAAAAATAATATCTGATCCAAAGACACCGGAAAAAGCAACGGCTAAATTTATCATAGACCAAGGACCTCGCTCCGTAATTAAAAGAGTAAATTTTGTTGGCAATACAAAAATACCAGATAGAAAATTGCGCAACATGGTAGGAACACAAGAAGAATGGTTACTTGGTTTTATTTCTGATGCTGGTAAATATAAAAAAGACGATTTGGAGATGGACAAACATAAAATAGAATTTTTATACCGCAACTTAGGATACTTGACAACAACTGTTCAAAAAACAGATTTAAAATATATAAACGGAGGTAAAGAAATAGAAGTTACTTTCTATATAAAAGAAGGCGATCAATTTATAATCTCCAAGATGAACATAATAGATGACTCGGATGACAAAAGTATTACAGAACAAGAGCAACTAGAATATATAGAACTAGAAGAAGGTCGGCCATACTCCCAGTCAAAAATAGCAGCATCTATTACAAACCTTAGAAACTTCTGGGGAACAAAGGGTTACATCAATGCCGACGTTTACCCACAAGTTAAACCAAACGAAGAAACAGATAGCGTAGAAATAGTATTTCATGTTGAAGTTGGGAAAAAACTATATACCAACAGAATAAACATAACAGGAAATACCTACACAAGAGATAAAGTTATAAGAAGACAAATCGACATAGAAGAAGGTGACCTTATAACAACAAAAATACTAAACAGATCTAAAGCAAACGTTGAATACCTAAGTTTTTTTGAACGAGACGGCGTTAATTGGAAAATTAATAGATTAAATGACACGGAAGCAAATTTAGAATTAAATGTAAAAGAAACAAAAACAGGCAATATCGGCGGTGGGCTATCTTATGGTAGTGATAAACTAAATCCAAGACCATCACTAAAAGGTCAATTTAGTGTTGAGAAAAAAAATCTACTAGGCTTAGGATTTGACGGTGGATTTTTAATGCAAGGAAACAGACATGGATTCCAACGTTTAGAAGCAACATATTTTGAACCAGCATTATTCGATTCAGATGCATCGGTATTTGCAACATTCTATAAACGCTGGGAAGAATATGAACACTGGGCAAGTGTAGATGTTCTTCCAAAAGAAAGTACCGCCGGCGCAAGCGCACGATTTGGTTTTTTACTCCCCAAGCTAGATAAACGCTTACAATTTGTAACAGAGCTCGGAGTTGAACACATAAAAAACAATCAACCTCACGCCATAGGACCAAACAGTGATATCTTTGAACCAATCGTAAGACAAAAATTCCAACAAGGAACTCTCTCCTGGCTAGGTCTTGATTTAATAAAAGATACGAGAAACCACAAAGTTTATCCAAATCATGGATACAGATTAATGTGGCACACAAAAATAGCTCCTCCTGCTATAAACGGAGAATATAGTTTTATAAAATCAGAAATAGAGGGTAGCTGGTATACTCCGCTTATTGGAGACGACAATTTAGTACTTATGGTTCATGCAAAAACAGGAGCCATAACAACTGTTGGTGGAACTTATATAGTAAAAACCACAGATGTAAATAATGTTACAACGGAAAGCAGAAAGAATAAAATTATACCTTACAAAGAATTATTCCACATGGGTGGCCAGGATACAGTAAGAGGCTTTACATGGGGTGGCATAGAACCTGCATGGATTACAAACAATCCATTAGGTGCAAAATATATGGTACAGTTTAATGCAGAATTAATCTTCCCTCTCATCCCCGACTATTCCATGAAGGGACACGTATTCTACGATGCTGGTGCCGGTTGGGATACACCTAAAAGCGAAGTCCACAGGGATGGTTTTATTAAACGAGATAAATTTAAACTACGTCATGCTGTCGGTTTTGGTTTAAATCTTACACAACCAATGCCGGCTAAAATAGACTGGGGTTATAAGCTAGACAGAGACAAAGCTGCTGGTGAAAGTGCCCATGAATTCCATTTAAGCATGAATTATGCCTGGTAAAAACACAAAATCAAGCATTTGATTTTTAAAAAAATATGAACTAATCTGGCCTTCTTAACAATTTAATCGGAAGAAACATTTAATGTTGAGGACCATACTTATGAATAAAAATATTATTTCTAGCTTATTTTTAATTTTATTACTTAATATTAACACATCCGTAAAACCGAAAACAGCCGTAGAAGAACTTCCTGAAGACTTATTTGAAGCTTATGAAGGCAAAGCCAATTCTCAAAAATATAAAAGCTTTAAAGAATCCGAAAATTACGAAGACGAAAATACTGAAATAGAAAAATCTAGCGAAAAATTAGTTAAGACTCTAAAATTTCTAAAAAATTCTGAATACAATAAACAAGCTTCCGAAACTTTAAAAGAATCATTAAAAGAAAGCTCCAAAGAATTAGAATCTCAAGATAGAAAAGAAATCAATGATATTCTAAGAAAATTAATCAATATTAAAAAAAACAAAAAAAGTTATTCTGAACAATCTGTAAAAAACACAATCTTAAATTCAATAAACAATTTAACCAGCTCCGTAAAAAATGTAACTAGCTCTACATCAAAACTAGTCTGTATAACAATAATAATATCTTTCGCATACATGAACAACATGCTTACAAGCCACGTACTCCTAGATATTATAGAAGAATTACACTATGTAGTTAGATGGGGAGCATGGATCCAAATTGGAAGAGTTGCTCTTGTATCAATACCAATCATTGGTAGTTTCTTTGCGTAATTAAAAATCAACTATTCAATATTTATTATTTTTTATAAACTAAACTTTAATTTAAATTAGGACAGCGTTTATGAAAAAAATATTTATTCTTTTAATCAATCTTTTTTTGCTATTCAATTTTGGAATCGCAAAAGAAAAAACAAATCCATTTTCTAAAATAGAAATAACAAGCAACAAAGCCATTGGTAAAAAAGATAACAATCAAGAAAACATTCTAATCTTTACTTATCTAGAAAATGTGAATATTAATTTTGCAGATAATAGTACAGCAAAGTGTAAAGAGTTAACCATCGAACTTGATACAAAAAAAAAATCAAACCCTAAAGAAGTAAAAATTACACAAAAAAATATCGATCTTGGTCCGATAACAAAAATAACTTTAAACAAAAATATTTTAATCTCACAAGCTAATAGAAAAATAAAAGCAGATAACGCAATCTTTTTACCAAATAAAAAAATATGCAATCTTTCCGGGAATATCGAAATAAAACAAGAAAAAAACAATTCTAAAGATCTACCAATAACAACAAAATGTAACAAAGCAACTTTAAATTTAGAAACAGATCAAGTTTTATTCGAAGGAAAAACAGATCAACCTGTAAGTACAATAATATCATTACAAAATTACCCTAGTCTAATCAAAACAAATAATCGAAAAAAACATTTAATGTTAAAGAAAAAAAATAAATGAATAAGATAAAAATATTATCACCCGAACAAGCCGCAAAAATTGCAGCTGGAGAAGTTATAGAACGTCCATCTAATATCATAAAAGAAATAATAGAAAACTCTATAGACGCCAAAAGTACACAAATTAGTTTATACATAAAAGAAGCCGGCAAAAAATTAATTAGAATCGTAGACAATGGTACGGGTATGAATTTTAAAGATGCGCTATTGTGCTTTGCAAATCATGCAACCAGCAAAATAAATTCTATCGATGATTTAGAACAAATAAATTCTTTTGGCTTTAGAGGAGAAGCTCTATCTAGTATTAATGCAGTAAGCAAAGTAACTCTTATTACAAAAACTAAATCGCAAGAGTTAGGAACAAAAATAGAATACACTGAAAATAAAGTATTATCCCAAGAAGAAACATCTTGTCCTGTTGGAACAGATCTACAAGTAAAAGAACTTTTTTACAACATCCCTGCCCGCAAAAAATTTTTAAAACAAGATGAAACAGAATGGAATCAAATTTTAAATATTTTTCAGGCTTTCTGCTTAAGCAATATTAATATTCACTTTAAATTATTTAAAGATGAAAGAATTGTAATAAATGCACCGGCAACAAAAAAACTACAAGATCGCACAGCCCAACTCTGGGGGCATAATTTTAGTCAAAATTTAATACAACTTAAAAATGATAGTGCTGATAAAATTGCAGCAAAAAATAATATTAAACTCACAGGCTCAATTTCTAATCATAATTTTTGGCGATATGGAAGACAACAAATCTTCTTTTTTGTTAATGGTAGATACATAAAAAATACCGACCTAAACAAAGCATTGTTAAAGGGCTACACAGGAGTTTTACCCCCAGCAAGATTTCCTGCAGGTTTTATTTTTTTAGACGTTCCTAGTGATTTTGTAGACATCAACGTACATCCCAAGAAAGAAGAAGTTAGGTTTTTAAAACCAAATACCGTATCAAATATATTACAAAGATTTGTTAAAGAAACTTTAGATAGTAACGTTAGAAGTTTATTTGGTAGAGATGACAATGTTATGAATCCTAATATAGCTGTACCGTTTGATGAAAAAACAAACAGCTCCCCGTTCGCCCTGCCGTGCCCGACGAAGCCTTGCGCGAAGTCTGGGAGTAACCAACATAGCGTTAGCGAAGGTGGTTGTATCGAAGGGTCTAACCGAACGGCCCAAGCTCCACTTAACCTCAACACCTTTTACAATCCTAATCAAGAATTAACAGAAACAAAAATTAGACAAAATACTCTTCGCCCACGCGAATTGGAATATGAGAAAACACAAACAACAATTTCTTCTCAAGAGAGCTCTCAACCAGAAGCAAATTTTAAAATAATTGGACAATATCTAAAAACATATATAATCACTCAAAATGGCGATAACTTAATTATTCTTGATCAACACGCAGCACATGAGCGAATAATCTATGATGAAATAACAAAAAACTTTGAGCAAAAATCTGGAATCAAATCAATGTTTCCTGAAATAATCAACTTAAATTCCCAGGAAATAGAAAAAATAACTCTGGCACAAGAATTTTTATTAAACCAGGGGATAGGAATCGAAGTCTTTGGTAAAAACCAAATCGCCATAAAATCTAGTCCACCCAAAATACAAAATCAATCCTTAAAAGAGCTAATTTTTGAAATCTTAGAGTTTATAAAAGAAAATGAAGCTCTAGATCAAGAAATATTCAGAAAAAAGCTCAACGATAGAATACATGCTCAAATTGCATGCAAATCTGCAGTCAAAGCTGGTGATATTTTAACATTTGAGCAAATGGAAGAAATCGTTAAAAAACTACAAAAAACTCAAAACCTTCTAACTTGCCCTCATGGCCGGCCAACAACATGGATTTTGAATAAACATAATATTGAAAAACAATTTAAAAGAAAATTGTAAAAAAATACTCATTGAATAAAACACCCTCCAGACTTTAAATCCAAAGTTGTATATAAATATTTAAAAGAATTAGAAACAGTTTAATTTTTAAATTATCCTAGCAAAACTCTTTCTTCCGGATACTTATACAAAGCATGCACTTGTTTTTTACGCAACGCCAAAACAAGTGTCAACGCACCCGCTCTTCCCATAATCATAGAAAGTACTAATACAATTTTTCCAGGAATAGAAATATATGGAGTAATACCTGTAGAAAAACCAGTAGTGGAAAATGCAGCAACAGACTCAAATAAAACATCCATAAAACCAAATTCTGGATCCGTTAACAATAAAATGAAAGTCGTAATCGCAATCCAACCTAAAGATAAAGCAATAATAACTGTGGTTTTAAAAATCTGCTCCGCAGCAATACTTCTTCCAAAAATTTCCACTGTATCTTTATTTTTAATAGTAGCTATAACAGTCGTAATAAAAATGGCAAAAGTTGTTACTTTTACACCACCGCCAGTAGAAGAAGGACTAGCACCAATAAACATCAATATCAATAATATTAATAATATCGGCATACCCAGCTTGCTCATCTCAACAATTTCGAATCCAGCAGTTCTAGATACTACTGATATAAAAAATGAATTAAAAATCTGATCCCAAATTCCCAACCCTCGCAAACAGTTTGTCCGCTCTAATATAAAAAACATTACTGTTCCTAAAAAAATTAAAATCGCTGATGACACTAACACTATTCTTGTATGAAGAGATATAGTTATTTTTTTAGGATCTTCGTTCCACCAATTTTTTATAAATAAAATAATATTTTTACCAAATTCATACCAAACTATAAAACCAAGGCCTCCCAAAAAAACCAAAATTGCCATTATAAAGAGAGGAAAACTACTTTTATTTAAATAAATAATACCTGGTTCAAATAAAGAAAGCCCGGCATTGCAAAAAGCACTTACAGAATGAAAAATCGCATAAAAAAGAGCATCTGTCTCTGGTAAAATTTTGCTAAACGGAATATACAAAACAAATGCACCAATGGCCTCTACCATAAAGGTAAATCCTATTATCAACTTTAAAAATGTTTTTATTTTTCCTGAAAATTCAAAATCTAAAATCTTCCCAGCAACAAATTTTGTAACTAAACTTAAATTTAAAACCAGCGATACCAAAAATAAGGACAAAGTCATCAATCCCAAACCACCAATCTGCACAAGGGCTAAAATCACACATTGGCCAAAAAATGAAAAATATGACATTGGCACCATTTTCAATCCAGTAACACAAGTTGAAGATGTTGCGGTAAAAAAAATATCTATTAATGGAATATCAACAACTCTGGAAATAGGCAAAGACAACAAAAAAGCACCCGCAGTTATAATAAATAAAAAAGACAATAATAAAATTCGGCCTGGAGAAATTTTTAAAATTTTTAGAGCAGCCATATATAACCTTTTTTTTAAATTATAAAATACAAACGATGTAACAGTATACTAAAACATATGTCTGAATAAAATAGAGTAACAAATTCGTTGTTTTAACACGAGTTTCTCATAAAAAACAAAGATAAAAAATTTATCTATTTTCCCATTCCAGAGCTGAATGTATAATGTTTTCTAAATTAGAATAACTAGGCTCCCAATTTAAAATAGATTTTATTTTTTTATTATCAGCAATTAAAGTATCCACATCACCCGCTCTACGAGCAAAAACTTCTATATTAGCCTCTTGCCCAGCTTCCTTTTCAGCAGCCGTTATTAATTCTTTAACAGAATAACCATGCCCAGTACCCAAATTAAAAACCTGAGATTTCTTTTCTTTAATCAAATATTCAAAAGCCAACAAATGTGCAAGTGCTAAATCTTTTACATGAATATAATCTCGAATACACGTGCCATCTGGAGTATTATAATCATCGCCAAATATTTTAAATGTCTTTTTATTTTTAATAGCACGAAGTAATAACGGAATTATGTGAGTCTCTGGAATATGTTGCTCCCCTAAATTATTTTTAGGATCGGCACCTGCCGCATTAAAATAACGCAAAGAAATATATTTTAAATCATAAGCTTGAGCATAATCTTGCAAAACATATTCTACGATTAATTTATTTTTACCATACGGGCTAATTGGCGCATATGGATGAGCTTCATCTATAGGAACTTTTACAGGATTACCATAAACCGCACAACTTGAAGAAAAAATAAAATTCTTAACACCATGCTTTATCATGGTATCTAAAAACTTAATAGTTTTTACAACATTATTGTCATAAAATTCAGCCGGGTTTGTTACAGAAACACCAACTTCTATAAAAGCCGCAAAGTGCATAACTGCGTCTATTTTGTATTTTTCAAAAACAGATTCTAGTAAATTAGTATCTGCAAAATCTCCTACTATCAATTTTGCAAAATCATGATCGAATTTTTGCTTGTATATCAATTTATCAATAATTATTATTTCATAGCCTCTTTGATTTAGTAAATATGCGGTATTTGAACCTATGTAACCAGCCCCTCCCAAAACAAGAATCGTTTTTTTCATACTAATCTCCGCTCTTTGCATACTTTTTATCAAAAACATATATTTTTGATATTATAAAACAAAATTGAAATAAAAAATAAAATATTTGGGAGCAAATATGATAAACAGAGTTCGCGGCACACAAGATATTCTAGATTTGACGCTATACAACTTTGTATTGGATAAAATAAAAGAACATACGCAACTTTACAACTTTACACATATAGAAACACCAATACTAGAATATACAAAATTATTTTTTCATTCACTCGGCTCCACAACAGATATAGTTTCTAAAGAAATGTATACATTCCCTGCGAAATCAGAAGAGGAAAGCATCTGTCTACGACCAGAAGCAACATCCGGTATCATTAGAGCATATCACGAAAATAGAATTGAAGAAAAACCATTTAAAACATTTAGCTACGGCCCCATGTTCAGAAGAGAGCGTCCACAAAAAGGTCGCTGGAGACAATTTGACCACCTAAACTTTGAAGTAATAAATACAGCTTCTATTGCTCAAGATGCCCTATTCATAAAAATGTTAGACTCATTTTTTTCTGACAAATTAAATTTAGAAAATTACGTTCTAAAATTAAATTATCTTGGATGTAGCAAAGATAGAAAACAACACAAAAAAGCTTTAAAAAATTACTTGGATAAAGTTGATTCTAAAATTTGCGACACATGCAAAGTAAGAAAAGACGCTAATATTCTAAGGATCTTTGACTGTAAAAATGATACATGCCAAAAAGTATATGAAAATGCCCCTAAACTTACAGCCTTTTTATGTGATGAATGCAACTCTGAATGGAAAGATATTAAAGAAAAATTGCAAATATTGTCTGTTAACTTTATTGAAGACCCAAAACTAGTACGTGGTCTAGATTATTATAACAAAATTGTTTTTGAATTTGCATCTCCACTTTTAGGCGCACAAAGTACATTCTGCGGAGGTGGCAGATATTCACTAGGAAAAGATGTTGGTGCAAAAGAAAATTTCCCATGTGTCGGCGCAGCCATTGGATTTGGAAGATTATTACTTTTAACAGAACAAAACATAAACAATTTAAACCTTCCAACACAGCCCGCTCTTTATTTAATAATACCGATGGACAAAAAACAATATGACCTGTCTCTAATATTAGCTGACGAGCTAACAGCAAATAAATTTTGTGTAGATGTTTTATTAGAAGGAAATTCTATAAAAAGCATGATGCGCAAGGCGAATAAAGTTGGGGCAAAAAAGGTTTTAATTATCGGCGAAGATGAACAACAAACCGGTACCGTAACGGTTAAAAATATGCAAACCGGAGAGGGTGTTAAAGTTAAACAGGCTGAAATTTTAAAACATTTGTAATTAAAAAACTTTATTGATAACTATTATAAAAAATAACAATAAAGAAACAAAGAACACAGAATCAAACCTATCTAAAAGCCCTCCATGACCAGGCAATAAGACACCTGTATCCTTTAAACCTTTTATTCTTTTTAACTTAGATATAAAAATATCACCCAAAAAAGAAACTATTGTTACCAAAAAAGAAAATAATAACAAAACCCAAATAGATTTCAAATATAAAACAAAAGGAAAACTCTTTATTCCCGGCAATACAAAAATATTGAATAATAAAACAAATACATAACCACCAAACAACCCCTCCCAAGATTTACCAGGACTTATAGAAGGACAAATCTTATGCTTACCAATAAATTTACCTAGAATATATCCACCTGTATCTGCAATCCAAGACACAATAAATGGATACAATGGGAAAATAAAATCTTGCGATCTATAACAAAATGCTAAATAAATTAAAATTAATATTGGCAAAATCGGATAAAAAAAAGATATTAGCCAAAACTTATAATTATAAATTGAAAAATCTATTAACCTTGACCATTCAAAGAATAATATTATTAACAACAATGCAAACAAAATAAAAACAAATAATAGCAAAGAATGAAAATAAGCCGCAAAAAAACAAAAACCTAAAATTGAGCTCGTCAAAAATCTTTTTAAATTCTCATTATTTAAATTTAGTTTCATTTTTATACACAATCTTTCTTAAACATAAACCACAAGCATCAGCCTTCGTTAAAATCTGATTTGGACTTGGATTATTTAATATATTTTCTAAATATTCTAAAGACTTGCTCTCTTGTCGAGCTAAATCCAAAGCATAACCAACCATACGTCTTATTTGAAATCTTAGAAAAGACTTTCCCCTAATTTCTACTCTTAATAAATTATACTTATCAAATTTCTTGACCGTTATACTATCTATTTTTTTTATAGTTGACCTTGTATCTGTTTTATCCATCTTACAAAATGAACCAAAATCATGCTCCCCAACATACAAATTTAATGCAATATGAAATTTTTCTAAATCAACAAAATCCATAAACTTATAATAACAACCAAATCTAGCAAGAAATGGATTAGGCCTCTTCAAAAATAAATGATAATAATATGTTTTTTGTGCAACCTTATACATTGGGTGAAAATCGCTACAAACCTTTTCTAATGATCGAATAAAAATAGACTTTGGCAAAATCCGATTCCATACTTCAAGAATATATTCTTCTGGCAAATCAAGACTTGTTACTGCGCGTGCAACCTGACCAAAAGCATGAACACCTGAATCGGTCCTGGAAGCTCCACATATAGAGACTTCGGATTTAAAAGCATGTTCAAATGTTTTTTTTAAATGCGCCTGAACAGTCGAACCATTAGGTTGCTGCTGCCATCCACAAAAGTCTGTTCCATCATAAGCAACTACAATTTTATAATTCTGCATGAAAACAATCGCCCCAAAAAAAATAATACGTTTTATACTAATATAAAATTTTACTATTGATACAAATTAGAAACCCCCATCCCGACAAGAAAGTCTGGGACAGGGGAAATGGAGGTTATCAATAGTAATCTTAGAAAGATTATAAACTAGTTATAAATAAAATGCAATATGATTTTTGAAATTTAAATTAATTTCTTACCACTGTAGCAGACAGTTTTTTGAAAATTTCAAAATAACTATCCTGAACTCTACTAATAGAAAAACTTTGCTTAATCAAATTCAAATTTTCTTTACCAATCTGCATAGAAAAATCTTGATCGCAATAAAATTTTTCCATAGCCCGAGACAAGGCTAAAGGATTTCCAGGGCACACCAACAGTGCATTTACACCATCAACCAAGACATCATGTTTCGGAGAATATGTTGTACTTATAACAGGCAACCCAAAAGCCATCGCTTCCAAAAGAGCAATGGACAACCCTTCACTTTTAGATGAAATAGCAAAGCAATCAAATATATTAAAATATGGATATGGATTATTCGCTGCACCAGCAAAAACAACATCTTCAACCAAACCCAAATCTTGAGTTAACTTTCTTAACTCACCATAACAACGACCACCCCCAACCAAACACAATTTTACATTTTTAGCCACACTTCCATTACAATTTGTATTTGTTTGATTTAAGTTATTTTTAAATATATAGAAGGCTCTTATTAGTAAATCATAAGATTTTATTTTTTCTAATCTTCCAACAGCACCTATTATAAAATCACGTTGCAAGAACCCAAGCTCAACCCTATTTAACTTACTAATATTTTTTTTAATATAATTTATATCTATAGCGTTGGGAATAACAACAGTCTTTTTTTCCAAGGCATCTTTATAAGAACAAAATGTTTTTATAAAACCATTTTTAGTATTATTAGAGACAGCTACATAAATATCTGCATCAAGCAAATTAATCCGTTCTAAAATCTTACGAATTTTACCATCGTGTAAAAAATTGCTATGAAGATCACAAACAACGGGAATACTCAAAGACTTTGCAACAAACTTAGAAAAAAAATTAGCAAACCATAAAGAAGAATGTATTACATCCGGTTTAATATCTTTTATGATTCTTCTTAATTTTAAATAAGATAAAAAATCATATTTATTTAATAAACCGGTAATGTGAAATGTTTTTATTCCAAGATTTTGAATTTTTTCTAAATTTGGCCCCGGATAAAAATAAGCAACGTAGTGCACATGCTCTGAATTTTTATCAACCCTCAAAAAATTGAGTAGGGCCGATTCGGCCCCACCGATTTTTAAACTTGTAATGACATGAAAAATTTTCATTCTAAAAAGACTTACTCAATACCGTCAGATCCTGACATATCATATTCTTTATCAAAAAAACTTTGCAGCCTTTTGCTTCTGGATGGATGTCTTAATTTTCTTAATGCTTTTACCTCTATCTGTCTTATACGTTCACGAGTAACAGAAAAGTCTTTTCCTACTTCTTCTAAAGTATGTTCAGATGCAACATCTATTCCAAATCGCATCTTCAAAACCTTTTCTTCTCTCGGCGTAAGAGATTTTAAAACCTCACGAACCTTTTCTTTTAAATCATCATTAACAACAGCATCCATTGGAGTATATTCATTTTCATCTTCGATAAAGTCTTTAAGATAAATATCATCACTATCTCCAACAGGAGTTTCTAAAGATACAGGTTCTTTAGAAATTTTTATTATGTTTTTTATTTTCTTTTCATCTAAATCTAATTCTTTTGCAAGCTCACTAAAAGAAGGCTCTCGACCATGCTCTTGCATATAAATTCTTGTAATCTTATTAATTTTACTTAAAGTTTCAACCATATGAACCGGAACACGAATCGTTCTTGATTGATCAGCAATCGCCCTTGTAATAGCCTGCCTAATCCACCATGTTGCATATGTTGAAAATTTAAATCCTCGTTCAAACTCAAATTTTTCAACAGCCTTTAAAAGACCAATGTTACCTTCTTGAATTAAATCCAAGAAATGCAGCCCTCTGTTTATATATTTTTTTGCAATATTAACAACCAGCCTTAAATTTGCTCGAGCCAAATTATCTTTAGCTTCTTTATCTTTTTTTTGCGCAACTATAAATTGTTTATAGTACTTATTAATTTTATCCAGACTAATACCAGCTTCATTTTCGCTCTTTTTAATAACCTTACCTGACATTCTAATCTGCAATTCCAATTCTTCTATTAATTTTAAATCCTGTTCTGCCGGTTTTTTTAGTCCCTTATAAAATTTGAGCTTATCTTCTCCTGATTTTATTTCGTCTTCACGCTCTTTAATTTTACTTGCTATTTTTTCTATTTTTTTACCAAACTTGTGAATAAGTTTATTTGCGAATTTAATACTCTTAATAAACTGAATGCTATTCTTTTTATTCTCTTCAATCTCTGCAAGCATTTTTTTCTTTGAAGATTCATAATTAAGCTTACTTCGATAAAACTTATAAATCTTTTCTTCGTTAGTTATAAATTTCTTAAGATCAACAAGAATCTTTAAAAAATTCTTTTTTTCTTCTTCAAATCTTGGAGCATTATCCTCATCAAAATCTGAAAACTGAATTAAATCTTTCAAAATTAAAGGATCTTTTATTAGCTTCTCTTCAAGAGAGGCTAAATCTTTTATAACAAATGGAAAATGTGCAATCGCATCTATAAAGCTGCGTTTTACTTCAGCAATCGTATCTGCAATAACTTTTTCTGTTATTTTATTTAATAACGGAATCTTACCAATCTCTTTTAAATATAATTTTACAGGATCATTTAACTGTGAAGGTTCTGCAAATCCTCGTAATTTTTCCATTTCCTTCGAAGAAAAATTCTCCGTAGAAAATGTAATCTTGTCTATAGAAGATTTTATATCTATAGGAGACTCTTTTTCATCGTCTTTCCCAAAACCAGTTAACCCTTCAGTTTGGGATTCAAGCTCTTCTTTAGATAATAAATCTATATCTTCGGTTTCAAATATATGTAATAACTCATTAACACTTTCTTCTATAAGTCTATATTTACGGGAAAATGCCGTAACTTCTTCTATGCTCAAAACACCGAGTCTTTTACCCTTCGAAACTAACAATTTTACCTTGTTATCAATATCTACTAAAGACAAATTCTTTTCGGCTTTGGATGCCTTAGAATCAAGAGACTCTTTTCCTTTTCTACCAACCCTTTTTTCAACAGGCTTACTAATTTTCTTTTTCTTAACTGTAACATCAGCAATAACACTGATCTTTTTTTCAATCGTTTTTTTCTTTACAGGCTGTTTTTTTTCAACCGCCTTTTTAACCAACTTTTTATTCGCTGTTTTCTGTTTTTTTACAGCCTTCGATGTAGTCTTTGTTTCTTTTTTTAGAATGGTTTTAACACTTTTTTTAATTTTGCCAACAACCTTTTCCAATGCTGTTTTCTTTTTCTTTACCACAACATTACCTTTTGTAACGCTTTTTGTTTTCTTCTTTGTAGCTACAACCTTACCCTTTGACTGCTTTTTAGTTTTAGAAGCAACCTTTACAGCTTTTTTAACTATTTTTTTTACAACTTTCTTTGTATTTTTTTTCATATCAACCCCCTAGTTTCAATTCCGCTCTTCAGCCGTGTAAACAGCTCTAACAACTTTTTAACTCTTTCATCATTGCCACCATTTTTTGCATCTTGTATTTTGAATTTAACATCTTGTACAATTTGCTTCCAATTCTTTTTAGAAAACAACATTAACAATTCATCAAACGCATCTTTAGATATATTTGAATCATATTTGAGGCTACATGCTGTAACCCAATCTTTATTTTCCTGCTCTAGAAATTCAACTAAAAGTCGCGTTGATCTTGCTGTATTATCATTGTTCTCTCCAACAAAATCATCCACCCTTTTTAACAAAACTTGAATATAATCAGAAAAATACCGTCTCAAGTCTTGAGGAACAAAAAGCTCTTCTTTTCCAAGATTGTTTATTATAGCAGAAAATATTCGTTCCTCCAAAACAGGAACAACTAAACCATCTTTGGCAACTATATCGCTATCAACAAGCTTATTACCTACAATCTTACTATCAACAATCAACCTAGAACGTTCACCAAAAATCATAGAATTTAGAGATGTCGAAGATATACCCATATATTTAGCAGCGCGTTGCACTAATATTTCCCGCTTCAATGGATCATTTATTTTAGCAATTAACTGCAAAACCTTACGCCCTGCAACCATTTGCTTAGATAAAACATTTTCTGAAAAATTCACCAATGTGATATCTATAAAAAACTCAAACACAGATTTAGTCGAACTTAACAAAGAATCTAAACTACCATTTTTTTCTAGAAAATCAGCCGGATCTATCTTTGCAGGCAACGTTACAATTTTCAATTCCAAATCTACATCCCAACATAGCCCAACAAGACGTAACATCGCCTTTTGCCCCGCATCATCACCGTCATAAACAACATTAACAGTATATACAAACCTAGATAACATTCTAAGATGAGCTTCTGTACAGGCTGTACCAAGAGTTGCAACAACATTTTTGTACCTATACTTTGCCATACTAACACAATCAGTATAGCCTTCAACAAGAAATACATCTTTTTTTTCTTGCATATGACTTTTTGCCAAGTCTAAGCCAAATAAAAGCTTACCTTTTAAAAACCACAATGACTCTTTGCTATTATAATATTTTGCTCGAGTATCCTCTTTTCTAAATACACGCCCTCCAAAACCACAACAACGAGACATAATGTCATGTATCGGGAAAATTATTCGCTCTTCAAATGGAGAATACAAGACAGAATGTCCCTGAATAAGTATGCCCGCTTCAACGAAATCTTTAACCAGAAATCCTAAACTATTCGCCTGCCTTAACATACTTCCAATATTTTTTACTCCACCTGGAAAATATCCAATCTTGAAGTATTCTATATCAACTTTATCTATATTTCGATCTACCAAATATTGCAAAGCACTTTGGCTTTCCAACAGTTTTCCATTAAGCCAACTAGAAAAAAACTTACAAACCCCAAAATAATTATCTTTAGCAGCAAACCTTGAATCAAATTTATTAAAAAACTTATCTTTAATTTCGCTTGGCAAGTCTATACCATACTTTTCAATAAGATACTTCGCCGCTTCAATTTGAGATAAATTCTCCTTTTGTGCAATAAAGGAAACAATATCACCTTTAGCATGGCATCCAAAACAATAAAAAATTTGTTTATCGGGACTCACCGTAAAAGAAGCTTCTTTTTCATAGTGAAAAGGACAAGGCCCCTTCCAATAATTACCAGCAACCTTTAAAGGAACATATTCAGAAATAAGATCTAAAATAGAAATATTATTCTTTAAATAATTAAATAAAGGCATACAAAGCTACTTTTTAATTCGAATATAAGCCAAACATAAACTTGAAAAAACAATAATTGCTAATGCTACCAATTGATAATAAGAAAACAAGGAAAAATTAAAAACAAAATCCCTATCTCCTCTAAAAAAATCTATAACTATTCTAGATACACTTAACAAAATCAAAAATAAAAATAACAACTCTCCATCTTTGTATCGAAAAAATTTTGCTCTAAAATAAATAATCGCAAAAATAAAAAATGCCGCCAAGCTAGAATATAGTTGCGTAGGATGCAACGAAACTCCCAATGGAGCTAAACCGTCAGGATTCTTAAAAACCACCGAAAAAAAACAATCCGCGCTAGTCACCTTACCATAACAACACCCTGCAAGAAAGCAACCAATACGCCCAAACCCTTCCATGAGAGGGGCATAAATAGCAACAACATCAAGCAAAGACAAAACCTTTATTTTTTTTATCTTCAAATAAATAAAAGTAGAAATTAACACGCCGACAACAGAACCTAAAATTCCAAACCCACCAACCCAAGGATAAAAAACTTGTAATACATCATCCTTGAAAGAATCCCACTCATATAAAGCAAAAATAATTCGACCACCAACAATTCCAGCCAATAACCCAATAAATAATGTATTTAAAAACACCTCATCAGAAATCAATTTAATTCTTTTAGGATTTTTATAGAGAAAATATACGAAAAACAAAAAACCCACAGCTATCATAACACCGTAACTGTGGATCCAAATCGGACCAAAAATATGAAGTAACCTTGGACACATAATATTCTTTTGGTTGCGGGGGCTGGATTTGAACCAGCGACCTTTGGGTTATGAGCCCAACGAGCTACCAGACTGCTCTACCCCGCGATAAAATTCAAACTAATCTTAATCTTGCCCTAATTATAGGACCGTATATCTCTTTGTCAACCATTGTTAGAGTAAAGTAATGATTTTCTATTTAACAATCTTACCTTCCTTAACAAGCCTATGAAACTTATTTCCAACAAAAAAAGCAATAACAACCCAAATGCTAACCAAACCTAAAGAAAGAATTGTACCATAATACAATAAAGCGATAGGAGTTCTCTTTAGAAATTCATTAAAACCGGAACCCATTGCCTTTGCACCCCTTGCACCAAACATATCAATCCAACCCTTAGCCTTAAACTTTGCATCACGACTAGTTGGAATATACACAACCTCTTTTGCCGGATTATTTAAAGCATAACTTAAACCTTTAGCGATAACTACAACACCAAAAGTAAGCCAAAGCATATTTTGTCCTGTTAAAAGATCCAATTTTATAAAACCATATAAAACTGAAATCGAAACACCTATAGCAATAGGAAACACTAATAACGAAACCCTTATTCCAAACTTCTTTATTAAATAACCGGTTCCGAAAAGAGCAATTACAAGTGCCAAAACATTTGTAGCCATCCCAAACATTCCCATAAAGGAAGTTAAACCCTCTCTTGTTGCATACTCTGGCAATGCTTGCGCCTGCATCTTCATTTGATAATCAACAATTGTTGTTACTATTTCATAAAACGCTACAAGTAGAAAAACACCAAATAAATATGGTCTCGTAGTAACCAACTTCAAACCTCTGAAAAAGCCTGTTTTCCTCTCTGAAGGTAAATCTTGTTTTCCACCAATCAACTCATCTTCCGGCATAACCATTCTAAAGTGACGAATAACTAACATAACAGCCACAATACATAGTGTTGCAATGGCAAATAACAATGGTAAACCCAATAAATGCGCATTCCAAGACAAAAATGGACCGATAATTGCACCTAATTGAGCTCCAGCAATAATTAAAAAATATCCTCTTTTTGCAGATGCAGCATCAGTCGTACTTGCAACAAAGGACCAAAAAAGAGCAATCATAATGGAACCATAACTCTCAATTAAAACATAGGAAACCCAACCCAAAATTTTAATAAATGAATAATAAGAAGATTCCGGTTCACCAAAGGGAAAAGATATAAATATTGTAAACAGCGCAAAAAAAGTCGCATAGAAAGTTCAAATAATATAAAAAAGCTGATGTCTATGAAACATATCAACTAATTTACTATAAACTAAAACTAAAATAGAAATAACAACCAAAGAGAGCATTTTAGCATAAGGCTGGTTCTGCCCGCCGACAACGTTAAAAAAAAAATCCGTCTTTCAATGTTTTTAAAAGCCAGTATCCACCAACCGTAAAGAAAAAAGCTAATGCAAGAAGGCTAAATTTCGCTACCTCTTTATTACTTAAATCCTTACCAAAAAACCTAAAAAACCGCGTAAACATAAATCTTACACTTTCTTTTAAAATGGTTACCTTTTTTTATCAAAAGAAAATATAACATATAAAATAAATTTAAAATTTAAAATTTAAAATAATAAAAAAGGCCGACGTTTTGTCGACCTTTATATTTTCAATGAATAAAATTGTTATTACTCAACAATTTTACCTTCAGAAGTTAGACGTTCGAACTTACTACTTACAAAGAATGCAGCGACAATCCAAAAACCAATAAAACCTAAAGATAAAATTGTACCATAAGCTAACAATGCGTGAGGAGAAGCTTTTAATGAGTCTGTAAACGCAGCACCCAATGCTTTAGAACTTCTGCTGCCAAACATATCTATCCAACCCTTAGACTTAAATTTAACGTCCTTACTTGTTGGAATATACATCATTTCTTTTGCAGGATTATTCAAAGCATAACTAAGTCCTTTAGCGATCATCATAACACCAAAGGTTGCCCATAGCATCATCATAGGATTAAAGTTACCCCATGAGTAAGATGCATACAGTCCGGCTACGGCAGTACCCAAAACTATTGGAAATGTTAATAAACAAAACCTAAGACCAAGTTTTCTCATCATGTAACCAGTACCAAGTAAAGCCATAAGGAAAGCTAAAGTGTTTGCAGCCATACCAAATACACCCAAGAAAGCTGTTAAAGATTCTCTAGAAGCATACTGAGGCAACGCCTGAGCTTGCATTTTCATTTGATAATCAACAATTGTTCCGACTACTTCATAGATTGTAACAACAGCAAAAATTCCTAATAAATATGGCCTTGTTAATAAAAGCTTTAACCCCTCCATAAAACCAGTTTTCTTAGCAGTAGAAGTTGTTTCTGGTTTGCCTAGTTCTAGTTGTTCTGTAGGTATAACTGCCATAAAACGCTTGACAACAAACATCATCATAACAATTCCAAGACTTCCAATAACAAAAAGAGTCCTTAGTCCCAAGACTTCAGCATTTGTTGCCATGAATGGTCCGAAAATAGCACCAACCTGGGCACCAACAACAACTAAAGAATAACCTTTTTTTGCTGTTTTTGCATCAGAAACACTAGCCGTAAATGACCAAAAAAGAGCAACAACTATAGAACCAAAACTTTCTATAATAAAGTAAGTTGCCCAACCAAAAAACTTTAAAATTGAGGGATTTAATGCACCAGGTCCAGAAACCGGCAAACCTATAACATAGGCAACTATGGCAAATAAAACAGCATATATGGATCCCAAAACATAAAATAGATTGTGCTTTTTAACAATATCTACAAGTTTTGAATAGACCATAACCAGCAAACCAACGATAACAACTGATAACATCTTTGCTGTAGGTTGAAACGTTCCGCCAACTGTACTAAAGAAAAAACCATCTTTTAATGGACGCAGTAACCAATAAGTCCCGATTATAAAGAAGAAAGTCATAGAAAGTAACCCATACTTCTTTATCTCGTCATTGTTCAAATCTGGCCAAAAAAACTTGATTATCCTGGATAACATAAAATCTCCTATAATAAAATAAATTAAATAAACATTTCACTCAAAAAAGAAAAACTCCTCGCCCCAAAAACAAAAATGGCGACAAGGAGATTACAATTATATCAAAAAGAAAATATCAATCAATCTAATTTTTCCATTTTTATTAAAACTTTATCCCAAAATACATGGTTTTAAGGTTGTTTTTAGATTTTTTAATACTAATAACACAAATATATTTATTTCCTATTAGAAATATTGCTATAATCCTAATAGGAAACTTTTTGTATTAAAGTTTGAGGATTTTTTAATTAACATAATAATGCACTTTGGGGGAGCTATGAAAATTAAAATTGGCTATTTTTATCTATTTACGCTTAATTTTATTTTATTCTCAAGTTTATTTTCAATCCCCAAAATGACAATCGTTCTTGTTATAGACCAATTTGCCTATAGCTATATAGAAAAATTAAATAAAAATTTTAACTATGCCCTAAAAGATCTATTGGAAAACGGTGTAAATATAACGAATGCACACCATCCACACGGAACGCCCTCTACAGCAACAGGACACACGGCCCTTAGTACCGGTGTATTTGCTAAAGATCATGGTATCATTAATAACAGCTGGTTTACACTTAGTGGTAAAAAAATCAAATGTGATGATGATAATTCAAAAAAAACTCTTGTTTTTGGAAAAGGTAACAACCTACAAAGCTATGGTAAAAGTGCAAAAAACGTACTGCGCACAAATATTACAAACAAATTTGTACAAAAATATCCAAATTATAAAACCTATTCTATCTCTTTAAAATCTCGTGCAGCCATAGGAATGTCTGGAAAAAAGGGAAAACCAATTTGGTTTGATAAAAACACAGGTGAATTTACAAGTTCAAAGGCATTTTTTGATCAAAAACCTGATTGGATTGCAAACTTTAACAAAAATTACAATATCAATAACCGTATAAAAAATTATACATGGAGTTTATTTTATCCAGCCGAAAGCAAATATTATAATTTTGATTTTATAAACTTTCATAAAGAAACCAATTACAAACACGTCCAAGACAACAAAACTCTTATTAATGATAAAACGTTAAAGAATTATTATAAAAGCATCTCAGATGCCCCAAACTACCCAGACTTTATAAAAACACCTTTAGCTAATAAGATGATATTAGATTTTAGTCAAAATTGCATAGACAATAATTTTAAAAACAAGCCCATACTTTTGTGGATTTCACTTTCTCCACTAGACCACTTGGGACATATTTATGGACCAGATAGTATAGAAACTACAGATATGATTTATCATCTTGATAAACAAATACAAGAATTCATGCAATTTCTTAACAAGAAAATAGGAGAAGAAAATATTTTATTTGTTTTAACAGCAGATCATGGTATTAAACGCAACGTAGAGATAAGCCAAAGAATGGGTTTTGATGCCCATAGAATAGACATTCACAAACTAACAAAAGAAATAAACTCTTTTATCAAAAATAAATATAATATAAAAAACATCTTGTATAAAATTAAGACATCTCAATGTTATTTAGATAAAAAAATAAAAAACTTATCAGAAAAAACAAAAATCCAAATAATAAAAGACATAAAAAAATTATTTTGAGTAAACCAGGAATATATAAAGTCTATACATATGACGAGTTAAAAAATACAAATTTTGAATTTGATGCCATAGAAAATTTTTATAAACAACAACTTTATCCAAAAAGATCTGGCCAAATTTTTATAATTCCAAATAAATATTCAACAGTAACTAATAAAAAAATAGGCACTGCTCACAGATCTGGACATAAGTGCAATACACATGTTCCGTTAATAATTTATCAAAAAAACAAATATTCAAATAAAACAATAAACAAAAAAACATGGATACCTCAAGTACCTGCAACCCTCGCAAAAATATTAAAAATAGAAAAACCAAAAGATTGTCAATTTGAATTAATTAAACTCGACTAATTTTGAGAAAATTTTAATAAATAAAAAAACGTGATATGTTTAAAGTTTAATCAGAAAATTTTAATGAACTTGGTAAAAAAATTTATTATAAATAAAATCATACTTAGTCTAATTTTTTTATCAGGTTGTACTTTTTTTAATAAAACAAACAAAAATAAAGAGGTAATAAAAAATATGTCAGAACATAAAAAAACAATCTTTACTTTTTTGAGTGCACCTGGAGGTGGCAAGGGAACATTAGCTCAAAAAGCCATTGATAAACTAAATTTTATAGTTCTTTCTACCGGAGATCTATTCAGACAATATATTGCAAACTCAACAAATATTGGACTAGAATTAAAAAAATACATGGACAAAGGAGAACTTGTTCCCGATGAGCTTGTAATAAGCATGGTAAAAGAATGGCTATTATCAATTAAAGACTCTGACAAACCTATAATTCTAGATGGTTTTCCAAGAACATCTGTTCAAGCAAAAAAATTAATCGAACTTCTTCAAAAAAACTTGCCTGAATTTGGATTTAGAGTAATAAAATTAGAAACACCTCAAGAAGAAATTACCGAACGTTTAATTAACAGACGAGTTTGTCCAAACAAAGAATGTCAGGCTGTTTATAATACTTCTATGCCAGAAATAACAGAAGGTAAATGTTTAAAGTGTGACACCCAGCTTATTCAAAGAGCTGATGACAAACCAGAAATTATTAAAGAACGCTTCGACGTTTATTATAAAAATGAAAAAGAACTAATTAATGCTTACGAATCTGAAGGTATTGATATAGAAACGATAAATGTTTCTAAAAAAACACCTAATACCATATTACAAAACTTCACAGATATTTTGTAATTACAAATATTTACATAATAAAAATTAAGCCAAATGCTAATATTTGATTAACTATTATCCAAAGAATCGTGCGTAAGATCATGGATGATCATCTTCTCTGCAACTCTTGAAAATAATGGAGCCGAAATTTGTGATGCCCACCAACCTGCACCCTTTGGTTCTTTTACAAAAATAATAATAACACGTCTATAATCATCTTTTTCTATAATACCAGCAAAAGAATAAATGTGATCTTTTTTCGAATATTGCCCATCTTTAAATACCCTTGCTGTACCGGTTTTACCCATAACCCTAAATCCCTCTAAATTTTTAGAAAATTTAGAGCCAATAGCTTCTAAAATATCCTTCATATCATCTATTGTTTTAGATTTATAAATCTTTTTTCTAAAACTATTTTTTATCTTTACAGGTTCTTTCACCAAAAAGGGTTCGACTAAATATCCACCATTAGCAATTACAGAAAAGGCCTTGCCCAGTTGCAATAACGTTGCCATAAGTTCATAACCAAAAGACATCACTATTAGCGATGATTTAGACCAATTTCTTGGTGGATTTAAAAAACCGTCTCTTTCTCCAGGGAAAGCAATTCCTGTTTTTTGACCAAATCCTAATCGCCATAAATGCGTATAAAACTTAGGACCAAGCCGACTAGCTACTTTCGCTATACCAACATTACTAGAAAACCTTATAACATCCGAAAATGATAAAATATCAACAGACTTCCAATTTTCAACCCTAAATCTATTTATATAGGCAACTTTCCCTTCACAATCTATTTGTTCATCAGGAGTTACAACACCTTCTTCTAAGGCAACAAGAGCTGTAAAAGTTTTAATAACAGAACCAAACTCATAACACTCCGTAACAATTCTATTTTTTGTATTCTCTATATTCTTAATAGAACCAACATTCGGGTCAAAGCCTGGATAGTTTGCCATTACAAGAATTTCCCCGGTATCAGGATTCATAATTAAAACAGAACCATCTTTTGCATCAAACTGTTTTACAGTTTTTTCAAGCTCTTGCTCTGCTAAAAATTGCAATTTTGAGTCTAAAGTTAAAATAACAGGATCACCCTTACAACCAGTTTCAACTATTTTCTTATCAAAATAAAAAGAGCCAGCCCGAGCATCCTTTTTTATTTCAACAACAGAAGGCTGACCTTTTAAACGGCTATTAAAATAAAGCTCCGTACCAGCTAAGCCAACATTGTCTACATCAGTAAATCCAACAATCGGACTTGCACAGGCGTGAGGATAAAATCGAGACGGCTCTGTCATAAAATGAATATCTTTTAATTCTTGTTTTTTTAACCAATTAAAACGCTCTTCTTGCAAATGGCGCTCCATCCACAAAAATTTTGTATGCTTAGACTTTTGAATTCTTGTATATACATGCTTGTAATTTTTTTTTCAAAAACGTCAATGTCTTGTTTTTTTCTTGAAATTGTTTGGGCAAAATAAATGCAGAATAAGTCTGAATATTTAAAGCTAAAGGATTTTTTCCCGTTCTATCATACACCTTTCCGCGACTTGGACTAGTTTTTAATTCAACTAAATACTGCTGATTCGCTAAGTTTTTGAAAAAATTTTTACCATAAATTTGCAATATATATAATCTGGTAAAAATTATCAGATAAAACAAAATAAAAACAAAAAAAACAATCACAACTCTCGGTTTATAATCATTTTTAAACATAAAAACTTTTATCCTTTTTTTTAATATCATGAGTAAATGTTTTAATTTGAGATAATTTTAACTCATGAAAATCAAATTTTTCTTCAGCAATATTCTTAATTCTCTTAAAGTCTTTTAATTTAAACAATTCTACCAAGAGCATATTTTTTTTTCGTTTTAATTTCAAATTTTTCTTTTCTAAACGCTGTTTTTCATAATTAAGTTTTATTAATAAATTGTGTTGATAAATTTTAATAAAAACAAAAAACAAACAAATAAAAAACAATCCCGAAAAAAAACTACTTCTTGTCATTGTACTATATCCAATCTAAGTTCCTTTATTATACAAAAGAATAAAAGCACTCAAAAAAACTATTATAATCTTTGATGTTTTGCTGTACTTAAACAAACTAAAAGACTATCTGGCTTTAGATTTATAGCCAAAAGCCGATGGTCTCTCTTACTTTTTTCCCTCATAACCCAAATTGAAAATACCACAGACATTATTATCAACAATATCCCAATTAACATCCTTATTTTACTAGTACCTGCTTTTATTAAGTAATAAAGCCCAGCAGCCAAAATTAAAACAACATACAGCTTGTAAAAAGCAAATCCACCTAAAAATGGCTGTATAAAATATATGGACATACCCAATAAAACAAATCCAAAAAACTTTTTAACTTCAACCATCCACATTCCAGCTTTAGGTAACATAGTAAGAGACGTTGAAAATGTTCCAACTAAAATCAATAATAATCCCATTCCCAGAGCAAAGAAAAACAATGTAAAAAAACCAACTATTGGACTACCAGCTTTCGTAACAAAACCCAAAAGTATGGCCAAAGATGGTGTTAAACATGGCGACGCAATAGACCCTGAAATTAAACCAAATAAAAAACTATAGAAATAAGATCCACCAACACGAACGCCCTGCCTACGAATTAAAAAACCTGGCATTTTTATTTCATAAAAACCAAACATCGAAAACGCTAAGTAAATAAAAAAACAAACTATAAATAATATAAGCCAAGGATTAGAAAGCCACTGCCCAAAAATTATAGTCGTTGTAGCAGCAATATAACCAAGAAGTGCATAAACAGTACTAATGCCCAAAACATAACTTAATGACAACAAAAAGTTTTTAAAAACAGAAGACGTTGCCTGCGTCTGCAAAATACCCAAAGTAACCGGTATCATCGGATAAACACATGGAGTAAAACTGGTAATAATACCTATTAAAAATGCCATAATGAATAAAACCAATATTGATTTCTCTGGCGAAAATATTCGTTTTAAATTTTCTAAACTAAAAAAAGAAACCTTTTGTTTTGTAATCGTATCGTTAGATGATGACAAAACATTACCAGCATTAGTAACTTTACTTGTTAAAATTGATAAAAAAACAACCAGAAGCAAACAAAGCCAACCGTTTTTCCTAACTACTCCAACCACCCTTAAACCCTTTCTTTTTATTTTTTATTAAAAAAATTTAGTTTCATATTTTAAATTATATTTAAGTAAAAAATATTATCCATCAAAAAATTTAACCAATCAACAAATAGGAAAATAGAAACTTTATTGCTTAACTTAAGTTTAACTTTTGTTAAGCTTCTTATGTTTAAAACTTATTCGGGAATTAATAAATATTTTTCTATAAAAAAGGAAATGTATGAATGCCATAAAAAACGTAACATTAATCTTATGCCTATTTTTCTTAGTCGGTTGCCTAAATTACTCCTCCACAAAAAATCTCAAAAAATTAGACGCAAGTACAGTAACATTAAATGATAATACATATCCTGTTGTTATAATTGGAGGAGGTTTTGCAGGACTTACAGCTGGTCTCTACTTAAGCCAAGCAAATATAAAACACGTTGTAATAGAAGGTCCCGAGCCAGGAGGCGCAATAACAGCATCTCATTCTGTTTGTAATTGGCCGGGAGAAAAAAACATCACCGGTGTAAATTTAGCAAATAAACTAAAAGATCATGCCGTAAGTAGCGGCACAAATATTTTAAATACATTTGTCGAATCTGTAGATTTCTCTGTATGGCCATATTTAATAAAAACCAAAAATCAAAATATTAAAGCCTTATCATGCATAATTACAACGGGCTCAACAGCTAACTTTTTAAACATACCAGGCGAATCTGAATATTTTGGCCGAGGTGTATCCAAATGTGCAACTTGTGATGGTCCTTTTTATAAAAATAAAACAGTTGCAATTATTGGAGGCGGAAACACAGCGATAACAGATGCCTTATATTTATCTAACATTGCTAAAAAAATATACCTAATCGTAAGAAGAGGTGTACTACGGGCTTCAGGAAGATCTACTCAAACAGTTAAAAACAAAAAAAACATCGAAATATTATACAATACTAATGTAAAAGAAGTACTTGGAGATAACAACAAAGTTACAACCCTAAAAATTTTTAATAACAAAAACAACACGATATCAGAACTTCCTGTTGATGGAATGTTCTTAGCCATAGGAGCAATCCCAAATACAACTCTTTTTGAAAACAAACTAGAATTAGATAAAAGTGGTCACATAATAACCCAAAAGCACCAAAATACATCCAAGCAAGGTATTCTTACAGCTGGAGATGTAAATGAACCAGAGTATAAACAATTAATAATAGCAGCAGGCCAAGGTGCTAAGGCTGCAATGCAGGCTCAAAAGTTTTTAGATAAAATAGGCTTTGTCTCTGAAAATTCAAGAGTTCTAAGTGAAAAACAAGAAACAAGTCAAAAAATACAACCTACACTAGAGAAAAAACAAGCTTCAAAAACTTTTGGCTCTGTTTTAGAAATAACAAGTCCACGACAATTCCAAAAAGAAATATTAGATTATGATGGTAAAGTTGTTGCAGACTTTTATGCCCATTGGTGCTACCCATGCAAAATGATGCATCCAATAATAGAAAAACTAGCTAAAGATTTAAAATCTATAAAATTTGTTAAAGCTGATATTTCTAATATTGACGCCTTAGGCAATGTCTGGGGAATAAGGGGTGTGCCAACATTCATTTTATTTGAAAATGGAAAAGAGGTTCATCGCTTCTCCGGCGGAAGAAACGAAGATGACTTCAGGGCAATTATTGAAGAAAAGCTAAAATAACCTACAACATTTATTTCAAATTGTATACTGAAAGGCACTAATCTAGGTGCCTTTTTTCTTTAATATATTTTGTGCTATAGTAAATTCTCATTTTTAGGGATAAATCTTAGGGGGATTTTATGCAAAAAAGTTTAAATAAACTTATTAAATTTATATTAATAGTAATAATTCTAAATCCAACAAACATATTAATGGCTGCTTTTTGGGGCAGCAACTTCGGGCAGTATACACGATCGCAATCAACAGAATGGACACTAAGAGAATCTGATATTCCAACCAATCCAGAACTCATAACAATTAATGGCAAAAATCTAGAAAACATTTTCGATATAACAGAAAGAAACATTCAAGCCCTATATACAAAAATAGATGAATGGAGGCGTTATATAGCTGGTATCGAAAATAGAATAGTAGAATTAGAAAAAGACAAAAAGAAAAATAATCTACACATTGTTAAATCTAGAATGGAAAACTACAGAAAAAAAGTCGAAGCACTAGAACAAGAAATAGTAAACCAACAAGAACTTAGAAAGGCTGCCCTAGCACAAATTACAGATATAAAAGCAACTGAGGCTAAAACTGAAATTATGGCAGAAGAAAACGACAAAAATAGAGATAATGAAATAAAAAAAGTTCAAGAAGGTATTAAAACATTTATCAATGAAACATTAAAAAAAGAAAACCTAGAAAAAACCGGAATATTTGCAGCTCTTACAACAGCAGGCATAACAGCAGCATACTATGGCAGCAAACTCGGCTTCAATTTACTGCAAGCATATATTAATCAACCAACTCTTATTCGAGAATCAAACAAATTGGGTTTAAAACAAAATTTAAAACAATTTTGGAATCACAAAATATTAAGTAAACCAATTATAGAAGCAAAAATAGAAGAAGTGATATTGAGCCCAGATCATAAAACAAGCTTAAGTAATTTTGCATATGATACAAAAAGAACTCATGAAAATCGCTTAAACTTTAGAAACGCACTATTTTACGGTGAACCAGGAACAGGTAAAACCATGTTCGCAAAAAGACTCGCTAAATATTGTAACATGGATTATGCGATACTTTCTGGAGCAGATTTCTCACAATTTAAAGACGGTAAAGATATCGAAGAACTACACAAGTTTTTTGATTGGGCACAACATAGCAAACAAGGTCTTATTGTTTTCATAGATGAAGCAGATTCATTTTTAAGAAAAAGAAAAGATTTAACAAACAAAGCAATAAACTTAATAAATGCCTTCCTGTCTCGTACAGGTGAATCTTCTAATAAAATCATGTTTATATTTGCAACAAACCACCCGGAAATATTAGATCCTGCAGTTATGAGTAGAATACACAGTAAAATAAACTTTCCAGCACCAGAAACCAATGAACGAAAACAAATCCTAGATTTATATTTAGAAAAATATATTAAAAATGATACTAAAACAGTAAAAATAAATGGACAAAAAACAACTAGACAAATATATATGCAACCAGAAATAGATTCTAACTTCATAAATCATTTAGCTCAAAAAACAGATGGGTTTTCTGGTAGAGATTTAAGCCAAACCGTTTTAGATATGCAAATTAGTGCATACAACAGAGGCAATGATGTTCTTACAAAAGAGATGGCAGAACAAGCTATAGATCAAAAAATTAGAGAAGCTAGAGAACTCAAAGATATGTATGCAAGCTAAGTAAAAATTAAAGTTCAAAAATGAAAAAGGACGCCTTCCATGTTCAAAAAAAGGCGCCCAAAATTAAGGGGACTATACTATACTACATATATCTATAAAAACAAGACTTATTTTAATTTTTTTTAAAATAAATTTTGCAGTCATTTTTTAGACAAATATTTTTGACAATCAAGAGCAGACATTGCACCAAACCCAGAAGCAATTATCGCCTGTTTATAAATGAAATCTGCAACATCTCCTGCAGCAAAAACACCGTCTTTAGAAGTAGTAGTTTTACCAGTCAAAACAACATAACCGTAATCATCTAAATCTATCTGTGATTTTAAATAATCAGTATTTGGCTTCATACCAATTGCGATAAAAAGACCTTCGGCTTGAATAACTTTTGTATCACCAGTCTTTTGATGCTCTATTGTAACTTTTGTCATACGCAAACCATCACCATCTATCTTCTTAACTAAAGAATTGTAAATAACATTTACTTTTTGATTTTCTAGAACTTTATCTTTAATTGGATCTGTTGCCGTTAACTCCTCTAAAAGATGTATTATCGTTACACTTTTTGCAAAATGAATTAAATGCTCTGCTTCTACAACGGCGCTATCACCACCACCAACAACAATTATATCTTTATCTTGAAAAAATGGAGCATCGCATGTAGCACAAACAGAAACGCCCTTTGCCCAATATTTTTGTTCACCGGGAATATTTAGTTTTTTGTGACTAGCCCCAGAAGCTATTATTACAGATTCGGTTTCAATCTCTTTGCCTAATTTTGTAAAAATCTTATAAGGTTTAACAGAAAAATCAACGCGCTCTACCGTATCAGAAATTATTTTGCAACCAGAAGCTTTAGCATGTTCTTTCATGTCCATCATAAGTTTAAAGCCCATAACTTCTTTTAATCCTGGCCAATTTTCAACCTTAGTAGTTGTAGTAAGTTGACCACCCGGTTGCATACCTTCAATCAAAAGTGGTTCAAACTTAGCTCTGCCCAAATAAATACCGGCAGTTAATCCCGCAGGACCAGAACCTATAATCACAACTCGTTCAGCCATTATTTTCCTTTTCTGTAATTTTTTCTTTTAAGTTCTTCCAAAATTCAATGCGACGTTTAAGCTCTTTTTCAAAACCCAAATCTCCAGGACTATAGTATATACTTCCTTTTAATTCTTCCGGCAAATAATCTTGACCCGAGTAATGATATCTAAACTCATGGTCATATTTATAATCTTTACCATACCCCAAGTCTGACATAATCTTAGATTCAGAATTACAAATATTTAATGGTACAGGTGAATTTTTTTTATCTCTAACATCTTTTATAGCATCGCTTATTGCAATATAAGCACTATTAGATTTTGGAGCTGTTGCTAAGTAAACAACAAGTTGAGACAAATTTATTCTGCATTCAGGAAGACCTAAAAACTCTACAGCTTGCCTTGTTGCTATCGCTTGCACAATAGCATCCGGATCTGCAAGCCCAACATCTTCACTTGCTATAACGGTTAATCTTCTACAAACAACTAACGGATCGGCACCCGATTCTATCAATCTCGCCAACCAATAAACACTTGCTTGAACATCAGAACCTCGAATGGATTTTTGCAAAGCAGATAGTAAATTATAATGCTGCTCTCCATTTTTATCATAAGAAAATTTTCTGGTAGATAGAATTTGTTTTATAATATCAATTGTAATAATAGTGCAATTCGTTACAACACCACTAGAAATATTAGAAGCCATTTCCATAATATTTATAATATTTCTGGCATCACCATTAGAATAATTAATTAACGCAGCCCTTGCATCATCATCTATCAAAACTTGCTTATTAAGTTCTTTATAATAATCTAAAATTTTATTAATAATATTATTTAAATCGGAATCCTTAAGCTGACTTAATGTATAAACAGAACAACGGCTTAACAGAGCAGAATTTATTGCAAAGCTAGGATTTTCTGTTGTAGCACCAACAAGAATTAATAAACCCAACTCTATCGGCTTTAAAAATAAATCTTGCTGTGATTTATTAAACCTATGAATTTCATCAACAAACAAAATTAATGGCTTGTTTCCAAAATTAACTTCTTTACGAGCTAAATCTATAATTTCCTTCACATCTTTAACACCATTAAAAGCTGCATGAAAGGAAATAAATTTTCGTTCTGTTATATGTGCTATAACATTTGCAAGAGTTGTTTTACCAGTTCCAGGCGGTCCCCAGAAAATCATACTGCCAAAACTATCAGCTTGAATTAATTTTCTAAATATAGAATCTTTATTCAATAAATGATCTTGTCCAAAGATGCCATCCAATACTTTTGGACGGATTCTTTCTGATAACGGTTTTATATTTTTTTTAAAAAGAGAAAGTTGTGCATCCATAATTTATTACTTTTGTTTAAATGTTATTAATTTTATTTAAATATTAAAATTAATAATAAATAGATGCAAATAAATTTAAAATCCAACTTAGGTAATACTAAATAACTCAGATAAAATAAAATTTAAATTACAAGAAGAATTCCAATCCATCATCCCTAAATAATCAATAGAAACAAAATCTCCAACACAAGTGCTAAAAACATTAGGAGAATTCGTTGGAAAAATTAAAGGAAATTTAATATAAAAAGTTTGCTCATTTATTTTTGCTGTTAAAATAAGCGTAAAATCATCTGTAATGTTAATTGCCATAAGACTTGTATTATCTAAAATTTCTTGATCCTGATAATCATATATAAATTTCAATACATTAGAAACATATTCTCGATTTTGTTCTAAGCAAGTTCTAAAATTTTCATCTATAATCACAAAATCACTATCATTTGATTCTAATGTAACAAATTCAATCTCACTTTTTCTTCTCACAAGATCAAATAAAAGATCTTCTAAACTAACGAAAAAAGTTTCTAATGAAAGTTCCTCTTGTGAAAAAACATCTCCAGGATAATCTGTACCAGATTCTGAACCAAAGCAAGTAGAAGATTGTTCTGAATTAGGAGCACTAGCCGATAAGGAACTAATACCATCAAAAATATCTCTTGAATCTGCAGAAACAAAAGACCTTAATCTTCTTGATTGTGCATCCAAACTTGATGTTATAAAAAAAACAAAAATTAAAATTTTGATATAAAAAGAAATTTTCATAAAATCCATAAAAAATAATGTTGTTTATAAAAAAATTAATTTACTGGCCGAGCCATACTATATTAAACTAAAAATGCCTTTTAGCAAAAGACCGACCTGAACCAGATTTTAAATACCTTTCAAACTCTTGAGCTTTTATTTTATCAGCAAAGGCAATATATGTTTCTAATCTCCAAGGCTTTAATTTCGCAGTATGTTTAGACATAGAGCTGTTATGATAAAGTAAACGCTTTTTCAAATCAACGGTTATACCAGTATATCTTCTATCTGGATTATCAATAGATTGAATTATATAAACGTAATGCATCCAAATTACCTTCTAGATATCAAAATAGTCCGCCTTCGTGATACTTCGGCGTGACAGCCTTCGCACCGTCTTCTATAAATATTATTTTTAAAATAAATACCTTTACTGGCTCGCCAAGCCGTAGCTTTAGCGAAGGCTGGTGGAGGCGATGGGAGTCGAACCCATGTCCGCAACGCATTCAATTTCAAGCACTACATGTTTATCTCTCGAATATACTCTTACTTCACCTCAAGAGCAAAGAAAGAAGTAAAAGCCGGTTTAGTGATTTTCGCTTCATACAAAACCAAAAAATCTATAAAGCGAGTTCTATCTTGTTTAATACGAGCCAGTTCCACTGATAGACATGCTTCACTGACAAGACCTACTAATAGCTATTATTAGCAGACAGCGGTAGCCCCTGTAGGAATACCGGTATTAACTAAGTTTGCACTTATTAATTCGTATGATTTTTACAAGCTCCCATACAAAACTCGACATGCTCTCAAAACGTCAAACATCACGTCGAAACCGTGACGCCCCCAGAAATTTCAAAGAATCATTAAAGCTTATATATTTTAAAGCATTTATCTAAATATAAGGAAACTAAAATACTGTCTAATTGTCAAGCAGAACGCTAATTATAACTTAATAATAAGATAAAAACAGAGCTTTTTACAAAATATGATATAATTGTAAAACTCTTAATTAAGAATAGTTTTATAGGTTATATCGAATAAAAACTCAAAAATAGATAATATTTAAAATAATTATGATAAAAAAACAGCAAAACTTGCGCCCTCCACACCAAAGGCCAGCTAAGAAAAAACAGTTTGGTCAACACTTTTTAAAAAATTTTTCTGTTGTTGAAAATATGATAAAAAAAGTAAAAGTAACAAAAGAAACTAGAGTTTTAGAGATTGGCTGTGGTGACGGTTTTTTGACAAAAGCTATTTTAAACTTAACAAATTGCAAAGAACTTTTTGTTTATGAAATAGATCCAGAATGGGCCGAGTATGTTAAAAATACAGTAAAATCCCCTAAGCTTAAAATTAATGTCGAAAATATTTTGGATGTAGATCTAAGCAAACTTCAAAATCTAAAACCCTGGGTATTGCTTGCAAACCTTCCTTATCAAATAACATTTCCAATTTTCTATTTAATACAAAAAAATAGAAATCTGTTCAAAGAAGGTGTTGTTATGATACAAGAAGAAGTTGCACAAAAAATTGTAGCGAAATCGGGTAGAAGCTTTAGTGCAACATCTATATTCTTACAACATTACTTTGACTTCAAACTAATGGAAAAAATAGGGTCCGAAAATTTTGTACCACCACCAAAAGTAGACTCTAGGTTGATTCACTTTAAACCAAAAGAAACGGTAACAAAAATTAAAGACGAAGAAAAATTTTGGAAATTTTTAAGATTATGCTTTATTTCTCCAAGAAAAACTTTAACCAATAATTTAAGACAAACTCACTATGATCTTGCAAAAATACCAGAAAATATTTTAAAACTCAGAGCTCAACAAATGACTTTTGACGATTTTATTAAAATTTGGGAATTATTTCTTTAAAAATTAATCTAAAAAGGGAACACATGAAAAATAAACTCTTTATTCTGTTTTTAAGTTGTTTTTGTTTTTTACCACAAATGAATGCAATATTCCGAGGCTGCCTCATGCCAGAACAAATAAAAGAAAGACACTTAAACCTTGCGGGTGTTTTTGATTTTGTTTGTCCAGAAACTCAAGAACCAATCTTAAGTTTTGAAGAACGCAGACTGTTTTTATTAACAAAATTTTTAGGTTCAATATCAAAAAAACAACTTGGAGAAAATGTATTAGAACGCATTGAATACTATAACTGTTTTTTCCAAGTATCAAATAAAAACTTAGATAGAGCAGAAGTAACCATTGTTTTTAATCCAGAAACAAAAGAACTGATTTTAACAAAAGAAGAACAAATTATATTTTATTATTTTGATGAAAATACAATAAAACATAAAACTTTACCTAAAGAATTATCTGAAGAAATATTAGAAAAATTACAAAGAATAAACGAAAATTTATCTGAAAAATTTGATTTCTATCGAGAAATGCGTCATAAAAAAAGAGTTTTTGAAGCTAAAACATATATTAAAACTCGAACAGAATTTAATCCATTCGCTCCAGACGAGCCAAGAAGAGAGGATGAAGAAGACTTTCAACGAAATCAAGCCGAATTAATTAGAATATTTGGCAACCAACGAAAAGAACAAACTATAAAAAGAAGTAAGTCTTCTAGAAGAAGAGAAATTGTTGAAAAACTAGAAGAACGACGCTAATAAAAAAAGGGAGCTTCGCACTCCCTTTTTTACTTCTTATTTTTTTAAAAAATCAAAAACAAACTTAGTCCAATTCTCCATATTTTCATAATACTCAGACAGTTCTTGCAATGTTAAAAGATTACCAGACTTTAATTCTGATTTTACCTTTATATCTTGAGAATCACCTTTTAATAAATAAACAAAACCAACATGAACTTTGCCAACATCATTAGAATCATCATTTAAAATACCAATAGGCTCTACTTTTAAATCTCCCGAATATTCAACTTCTTCCAAAAACTCTCTTTTTGCCCAAGCTGAAATATCGGAACCAGACAAGTCTTCTTCTCTTATATGCCCACCAATTCCAAGAGAATATAAATTTTGTAACCGAACTTCACTAGCCTTAGACTGACGTTGCATTAAAAAGTATTTATCTTCAAAATTAAAAATTAAATATGGAATTATTTGCTTATAATTTGGATCTATCTCCATTTGAGAACGCCACAAAAACTCTTTTTTATCTTCTATTAAATTTTGATAATAATTAAAATCAACTTTTTCTAAACCAGAAATAACTTTTTCCCCAAAAAGCACATCTCGCTTTATAACTAATATTTTTTCATCTTCTTTTTTTACAAAAACATTCTTCGAATCAAGATTCTTTGAGTCAAGACTCTTTGAATCGAGATTCGTTGAATCGAGATTCGTTGAATTAACTTTTTGACTTTGCATAAAATTACCCCGCTTACTAAATTTTCAAATTATTTAATAAGCAAGGTAACACAAACAAAATAGTAAGTCTCTTGTTATTATAGGGCTATTTTGCTACCAACCATACTTCGACTACACAGCAACATCTTTTATCAAATCTAACCATAAAGTATCTTTTACAAATGTAGTTTTATAATAAGAATAATCTATTCCTGAAACAGGAAAGTATATCGAAAGCCCACTTGCTGCTGCAAACTTTTTACCTGCAGTTTTTGCAATTACAGCGGCATCTATAACCTTCATACCTAAAGAAAGCTCATTTTTTAAATTAATAAGACTTGTCTTTAATGCTGGATTACTAAGACCATTTAAAGATCTACTTATTTGGTTTGATAATTCCGAATAAAAAGAACGTATATCTACATAGCTTCTATTGGTAAATTGAATCGATGTTCGCCTGGCTATTCTAATCAAGTTTCTAACATAATTCGCAGAATGTTTTTTAGCATTATTAACACCAACTACAATTCTATTAATACTATGCTTTATATTATCCATCTGTTCTAAATCCACAGCTGATTGTGTATAAAAATCTATCCTGTTTTTATAATAATTGTGATATGTAACAACAGAATTTTTTACCAAATCTAATGGAGAAAGAATTTCAGACTTCATTGCTCCGAATAATTCTATATAATTCCAACCATATGCAAGCTCAACCTCCTGAGAACTCAACATATATTTAGCATAATCTTTTACCAAATAACCAACTTCCACCATAGACATTAAACAGGCATCCATTCCAAAAACATCTAATTTTTTGTTGTTTAAAACCTTAGTTTTTATCTGCTTTAATGCTTCAAGAAGCTCTTCGTTATTCAAATATGTTCGAGTGTGTTCGTTAAATAAAATACCCCTATGACCATGATCTAAGATTGAAAAATCAAACTCATCAGACATACCTAACTTTTCGGTTAGTAAACTATCTATTTTTATAGGCAAACTATCTTCAGAGAAATTCTGCTCTTCTAAATATTCAGTTGAATTTATATCATACTCAGATAAATTTATATTTTGCTCAAAACCCAAACCTAAACTATTGACACCCCCAGCTCCAGGTCTTCTTTGCCAAACAGGATCTAAAATACCAACCCCATGGTTCCATAAAATTAAAAATTTCTTATTTGCAGGATACGCCTTAACAGCCCAATCCATAGAATCTACAAGATCTTTAACATTAGTACCATCACTGCTTACCGGTGAATAAGACTCTAATTTTATCTGATTCTTCAAAATCCTATACCTCCAAATACCATCCTTTCCAGGCTGATACCACTGAACCAAAATATTTAAATTATTATCAGATCCAATTTTGGACATAGAATACAAATTTTGAGTTGCAAACCTACTTAAGTTATTTTTTGCCTGCACATAAATTAAAACCGTCCAATCTGCTGTAGCAAGAACAATGTTAAAAAATAAAACTGGCAAAAACAAAAGCAATTTTAGATTATACCTCTTTTTCATGATCCCTTCCCCCTCAATCTTTATGAATTCTAACTGCGCACTACCGCACCCCTAATTCACAATAAGAAATTTTGACAAAGAAAATCAACTTAACTGTTTTTATCTTAAAAAAAGCCTTTTTAGATTATAATTTTCTATTGGAAATTTTATTTCACATGATATGTTTTTTGAGCAAAAACAATACAAAAAAAATTTTTCGGTTTCATCTGAAAGCTTAAAAGATAAATTTTCTTATCTCTTAAACAAAATTGAATTTGTTGTTTTAATAAGCTAAAATTATTTGAGGTCATCCTAAACCTGCTTCAAGGTCCAGTCTTATAATTTTCCCATTTTGCAGCAAGCTGCGGGAAATTAACCTTAAAAACAAAAAGGTAACAAATGAACTACAATTTTTTAGAAATAGAAAAAAAATGGCAAAAATATTGGGAAAATAATCCATATTATAATGCTAAAGACAATAAAAACTTAAAAAAATTTTATTGCTTAGATATGTTTCCATATCCATCTGGCTCTGGCCTACACATAGGGCATTGGAAAGGCTATGTCTTTTCTGATCTTTATGCACGAAAAAAGTTTTTACAAGGATACAACGTTTTACATCCAATGGGATGGGACGCATTTGGTCTTCCTGCAGAAAACTACGCAATTAAAAACAAAATTCATCCTAAAAAAGCAACCGCTGATAATATTACTGTTTTAAAAAAACAAATCAAACAAATGGGGGCGATCTATGACTGGACAAAAGAAATAAATACAACAGACCCTAACTATTATAAATGGACACAATGGATTTTTTTACAAATGTTTAAAAAAGGCCTTGCATACGAAGAGAACATGCCGATAAACTGGTGTCCTTCTTGCTTAACAGGCCTTGCCAACGAAGAGGTTATTTCTGGTGAGTGTGAAAGATGCGGAACTAAGGTTGAAAAGAAAAATATAAGACAATGGGTCCTAAAAATTACAGAATATGCAGAAAAATTACTTGATGGCCTCGATAATTTAGAATGGCCAAAGAAAGTAAAACTAATGCAAAGAAATTGGATTGGCAAAAGTAAAGGAGCGAATGTAATTTTTAAAACAAAAAACGGATTAAGTCTGCCAGTTTTTACAACTAGACCAGACACCCTATTTGGTGCAACTTTTATGGTAATGGCTCCAGACCACGATTTGGTTAACAAGCTTATAACAACTAAACAAAAAAACGAGGTTAAAAAATACCAAGAAGAAGTTGCGCTCTTAAGCGAAATAGACAGAACCGCAGAAAACAAAGAAAAAACGGGTATATTCACAGGTTCTTATGCAATAAACCCTGTAAACAAGAAACAAATTCCAATTTGGCTATCAAGCTATGTTTTAAAACATTATGGCACAGGCACAATTATGTGTGTTCCTGCTCACGATCAACGAGATTTTGACTTTGCAACAAAGTTCAATATAGAAATAACTCCAGTGATAGAAAATAAAAAGTTAGATGACAAATATTACAATAAAAACAACAATTTAATAAAAGCAATGGAACTGGACGGTGTTTTAATAAATTCCGAAAAATTTAATGGTCTGGAAGCAAAGACTGCTGGCGCAAAAGCAATTGTAAAATCTTTATCCAAAAACAAAATCGCCGAATTTAAAACCACATATAAATTAAGAGATTGGATATTTTCAAGACAACGCTACTGGGGTGAACCAATTCCAATCATCCATTGTCCCAAATGTGGTATTGTACCAGTTCCAGAAGATCAACTTCCAGTACTTTTACCTGAAGTAAAAAATTATCAACCATCAGGTACAGGTGAATCTCCATTAGCAAACATAGAAAGTTTTGTTAATACAATATGTCCAAAATGCTCAGGAAAAGCCAAACGAGAAACTAATACCATGCCTCAATGGGCAGGATCTTGCTGGTATTTTTTACGTTATCCAAATCCAAACTTAAAAGATAAAGCCTTTGATCCAGAAGAAATGAAATACTGGCTTCCAGTCGATTTTTATATTGGTGGAATAGAACACGCAGTGTTGCATTTATTATATTCTAGATTCTACATAAAAGTGCTTTATGACCTTGGATATTTAAACTTTGACGAACCATTTACACAATTATTTAATCAAGGAATGGTTTGTATGTATTCAGAAAAATCTGGTCGTGTAGAAAAAATGTCCAAATCTAAAGGAAATGTTATAAGCCCTGATGACATGATTGCAGAATATGGTACAGATGCATTGCGAATGTATATTCTGTTTATGGGCCCACCAGAAGATAATGTAGTTTGGCAAACAGATTCTATTAAAGGTGTAAAAAACTTTTTAAATAGACTGTGGGTTTATTTAACAACACCAGAAAATATAATATCTGATCAGGAAAGTATTTCTGAAGAATCTCTAAAACGATTTCACATATTCTTAAAAGAATTCGAGACAAGAATAGAAAACTTTAAAACAAATACCGCAGTATCTGCAGCAATGGAATACTTGAACGATTTAACTGGTAAAAAATTAAAAATAAATAAAGAAATTCTTGAACAGCTATTAGTTGCTATTTCCACTATGGTTCCGCACTTTTCTAGTGAATTAACAGAAAAACTATTAAATAAAAAACTAGAAAATTTATATTTTCCTAAATACAATCCAAAACTAGCACAGGTAAATGAAATAGAAATAGCAATTCAAATAAATGGCAAACTAAGAGGTACTATAAATACCACAAAAGACACCGACCAAGAATTATTAGAACTTCAAGCCAAAGAAGTTATACAAAAATGGTTAGTCGATAAAAAAATAGTAAAAGTAATTTATGTTTCAAATAGATTATTAAATTTTGTAATAAAATAAAGACTAGATCCTGAACTTGTTTCAGGATCTCTTCCTATAGAAAGGATAAGAGACGTGAAATTTTTCTTAGATACAGCAAACATAGAATTAATAAAAGAATGGATACCAACAGGACTTGTTGATGGTGTCACAACAAACCCAAGTCTTATTGCAAAAGAAGGTGGCAATATAAAAGATATCTTATTAGAAATATGCAAAATAGTTGACGGAGATGTCAGCATAGAAGTTGTAGAAAAATCACCGGAAAAAGTTTACGAACAAGCCAAACAAATTAGTAATTTAGCCAAAAATGTTATTGTAAAAATTCCATTCGCCAAAGAATATTTACCTGTAATATCAAAGTTATCTAAAGAAGGTATAAAACTAAACATCACACTAATATTCTCACTAACTCAAGCACTTTTAGTCTCAAAGCTTGGAGTGGCATACGTATCTCCATTTATTGGCAGATGGGATGATATAGATATAGATGGAATGGACCTAGTAAAAAACTTAGTAACAATGAAAAAAAACTACAACTTTAAAACTGAAATACTTGCAGCATCAATTCGAAACGTAATACATTTACAAAAATGTATTCTATACGGTGCTGATGTTGCAACAATACCACCAAAGCTTCTTGATAAATTGTTTAACCATCCATTAACATTACAAGGCATAGAAAAATTCGACAACGACTGGAAAAAACTTGCGAAAACGGATTTATTTAATTAAAATTTAAAATAACTATTGCATATTTTAAATCCAATATTATATTATCATTACGTTTGTAAATAAAAAATATAAACATATTAATTTTCAAGGAAGAGGACACATGAACTTTCTTTATATAAATGAAGAATTATCGGAAGAAACATTTAATGTTAACAAAAAATTAGAGTTACTAACTGAGAATATTTCTTTATTAGCCAATGACGACGATAACCTTAAAAATAATCTTGACGATAAAGATTTCGACGACAAAGATTTCGATGACAAAGATTTCAATGATGACGATTTCGACGATGACAAAGATTGGAATGACGATGATGAAGATTGGGATGACGAAGACGAAGACGATGATGACGACGACGATGAAGACGATGACGACGATGACAACTAACCGTTTATATTAAAAGACAAAAAGGGTTCGCGTTAGAGTGAGCCCTTTTTTATTTATATATATCGCCCAAAGATTATGTAAAAAAAACACATCGCATTAATCAATTAAAATATTTTCAACAATATTAAACGAAACTTGCTTATAAGTATTATCTCGTAACGCTAACAATAAATCTCCATTGCTCAAAACTTTCGTAAACTTACCATTAATTATAGTGCCATCAAATTTATGTACTGATATCTTTTTATTAACTAAATAATCTAATTGAAATTTCCAATAATTAAAGATCTTATCAAAATCTAAACTCAACCAATCATCATAAAACTTATCAATTGAAACAAGAATATCCTTTAATAAATCTTCTTTATCTATTTTTTGATCTAATATCTCAGATAAACTATATGCTTTAAAATTTAGATTTTTATCTTTTATAGAATTATTAACATTTATTGCAAAACCAAAGATTATTCCCAAAATTTTGCTATCCTGCCAAACAACAGTAGATAAAATGCCACCGACCTTACCATCTTGATAATAAAAATCGTTTGGCCATTTTAATTTTACATCAAATTTTTCTAAAACTTTTAATATACCAGATGTTATAGCCATATTAAGTTGAATTAACCTTAAGCCCAAATCTTTTTTAGAAATATTATCTAAATTTTTTGGTTTTAATAAAATTGTAATCGCAAGTTGATCTTTATCGAAACTCCAAAGCCTACCCTGACGCCCACGTGTAAATTCATGCTCTTCTGCTATAAAAACAGAACCGTCGGGGACTGTATTTATGTTTTCTTTTGCCCAATCTATAGAATTATAAACTTTTGATTTTCGAAAAATCTTTGAACCAATCGTCATATTTTATATTTAACTTCTCTTTTGGCAGAACGCAAAATATCTCGTTCTTTTAATTCTCGTTTTTTACTTGCAGCCTTTTTATGCTTACCAATACCAAGTTCTATCTTAACCAATCCCCTATTACTAAAATAAATTTTTAATGGAATTATAGTCATTCCTTTCCTAGAGATTTCACCAACAAGCTTTGCTATTTGTTTTTTATGCAACAAAAGCTTTCTATTTCGTCTGGAATCCTGTTTTAAGAATGCATGAGAATATGGAGCAATATAACAATTTAGTAAATTTATTTCCCCTCGATGGAACGTTGCATAAGAATCTACCAAAGATACATTTTTTTGCCGCAAGGACTTAACCTCATCGCCAGTTAAAACAACACCAGCTTCTATGGTTTCTTTTATTTCATAATCATGAAAAGCTCTTTTATTTTTAGTAATTATCTTCATAAAACAAATTTATTTAATATCTTTTAAATTATTATCTTCTTCTATACTTACTGTTGCATAATTTTTATTTAAATTATTCGATCTTAATAGTAACTTTTTAAATAAAATATAAATAAATGGATAAGATAACAATGCAAAAAAAACACCTAAAATACTTCCACCAATAATAAACGACCATATACAAATTTCAGACGATCCAAAAATTCGCGCAAACGATATAGTCCACTCCGGATTAATTTTTAAAAAAGTATGCAAAAACCAATACCCCCAAAAATAATCGAATCCATAAAATGCAACCATTGTCCATGGATTATTAAATGATGTAGCAAAAAATAAAATCGGGAAATTTAACCCAAATAAAAACTTAAAAGCAAACATCAAGACAGAATGCACACCCGGAAATGGAGAAAATGCAATAAAAATACCTATAGAAAAAGATAGGGCCATTTTTTTAGCTGACCACCCTTGCGTAAAAATTGAAAATAATTTTTTTTTTACTTTCTTTAAAATTTGCATTTAAACCTATTTAATAAAAAAATTAGCGCTTAATTTTATTATCTTTATTTTTTAGATAACATAAACCATATTAATCTATATGTGAAATACTAGGGAGAATCGATATGAAAAACAACAAACACAAAATTATATTACTATTTACCACAGTAATATTGTTTATTTTCAAACAAAATTACGCAAATACAGAACAAACTCTAAAGGGGTATATACAATGCGACCAAGAATGGAAAAACTCGCCCAAAATTAAATTTTTGTTTAATGGCAAACAGGTTACAAGCGATAAAAATGGATTCTACTCAATACCAACAGATCAAAAGTCGGAAAAAACATTTAATGTTGTTAATAAATATTATTTTTTAGTAACAAAAACTATAAAACAAAATGCCGATAAAAAAAATACAATTAAAAACCTAAGCGTTTTGCCAAAAAACAAGTATCTACTTTATTCTTATAAAAAAGATATAAAAAAAGAACAATGGAATCTTGCAGAAGAAAAATTAATACACAAGGATCTTATCATTCCCAATAATTGCATTATTGCATTAGTTAATCCTAAGTATGTAGAAAAAGTCGAAAACTGGAAAATAAAACTACAAGAACCATTTCTTGCTCTACCTAAAATGATATTATCCTCTGAAATTTCAAAAGAAAAAGCAGAAAGACAATCTAATAAATCTATTTTAAAATCTTTGAATTACAACCCATTTCATGAAGAGATTAAATATGAAAAAAAGGCTGTTAATGAAAAAATAAAATTAATTATTACGAATTAAAAAAATATTTATTCTTTAATTGGGTAAAGGATAAACTCTTTTAGAGCAGCCGTAGATTTAAATATACCAGTTACTTTTTTACCCCAACTATCTTTAAAAATTACATTTTTAAAGATAAAACAAGAGCATGGAGGAATTTCAAACTTCCCGAATCTAAAAGAACCTGTAAAAATAACATCTTCTAACTTAAGGATAGAATTCTGTTTTAATTTTACATCCAAATCACCAACTATAACTTTCCTTTTAAAACTTCTCGATGTATATGTTTCATTCCAATTGGCCTTTAAATCTGCAAGATTAACTACAATATCTAAACCCATATTCCTAATCTCTTTAATAGCATTATCATTTTCAACTAAAATATAAAATAATTTTAAACCTAAATCTGATTCTTTTTCATTTAGGCCATTTAGTAAATTAGATGCTAAAGCTATTAAGCTAGTAACACATTTATTTCTTTTTATCAAAAATTTAAAAATACATAATCCATATTCATTATAAATGGAATCTAAATCAAGTAGCAAATCTTTAATTCCAGCCATTACACCTTGAATTCCAGTATCATCTTTAATTAAAACATCCAATAACTTTTCACCTAATTCGTCATACATCTTTTGATTAGATTTCAAATAAGATGAAGCAATTCTTAAAAGATTCTGAGACTTCCAAGCAATGCTTGTGGGAATCTTATTTTCTTTTAAATAAATAATAGTTTCAACTAATTCGAAGTATAAAGGCTTTCGCATATAAGAGTTCATTATTCTTACAAATTCATCTACTCCTTTATGATTTTTAACTAAAATTTTGAATAACTTCGCTCCAGTATTTCCCAGCTCTTGATTATTTGCTGAATTTTTCAGCAACTCAGAAGCTTTCTTCACCATTTCAGAAACAACCATATCATTTTTCACTATTTGAGAAACAACCTTATCATTATCAATGCTAACTTGATTCTTCTTAATTTTAGATTGCAATAACTCAGTTACATAATCAACTGCAATTTTATTTTTAAAAAAATAATTTAAGGCTTCATAATACCCATATTCTATATACTCATTTAATGACTTAGGATTTTTTACCAAATAAATAGCTGTAGGAACCTGTAAAGCAGAAGCCAAAACTTGAAATACTTTAAATTTTTTATCATTATCTAATGTTTCATCTTTTAACTTTTCCAAAGCTTCTTTTTCCACTCTTTTTCTGAGCGATCTTGATTCCGGTTTTACAAATGTTTTTGCCAAATAATCTAAATTTGCACTATCAAAATCAAAAACAAGCTCTCCTTCAGCGTTTTTTATAAATAATGAAACCTCAACTGAACTTATCGCTTGAGGATCAACATACACGCCATATCCACCTGAAAATATCTCAAACTCATAATTTCCAACTTTTATATTTTTACCTGAATTTAATGGAGTATCAAATAAATATTTTAAATCATCTTCATATAAATGAACAATCCCTCCATCTAAAGAAACAAATTTTATACTATCTATATCAATATTATTTTTATTAGATATTAAAACTATTTTATTAAAACTATTTTTTGTAAATATTTCTGAGCTTAATTTTATTTTAATACTTTTAGTCCATTCAGCATTAAAAATAACTAGATTTTTAAATTTTTCTGATACATTTATTTCGCTATTTGGCAATCTATTGCGAATTATACGAATATTATAAAGCTCTTTAGGCAAAATCCAATATTTCATTTTAAAATCTAATATTTTAGGAATATGTTCAAACCTTATATCAGTACTAATATAAACACTTTGCATTAAATAATCATTAAAAGATTTAAAATTAAATAGGCCCGGATCTTTATAACTTTCACAATTTTTAGGCAAAACAACACTTGCCCCAAAAGAAGATAGCAATTCTTGATTTATATTTATAGACTTACTTTCTGCTTTACTTCTAGATAAAATGAAAGCACATCTTTCATAAAAGTATCTTTCTAATTTTGACAGAAAAGCAAAAAATGGAGCTTTCGCATAAGATAGACTCTCAAAAGCATTTTTTATAATAATAAAAAAATTAATATCTTTTTCCCAAGCAGGAACAACCAAGTTTTTTATAAAATCTGAAGTAACCCCACCACTATAACAAGAAGTCAAATACAAAAGTTTTAAATTTAAACCGACGAAACTAACTAAATTTTTTTTGAATTCTTCTAAATTAATCCCTACTACGTATTTATTATAATATCCGTGACCTTCCATAAAAAATATTTTGGGGAACTTATTTTTTGAATCAAAAAGTCCTATAAAATCATCACTACTAGATTTATTTTTAGGTGGTATATATCCAAGCGGATCCAAAACTTTATACCCAGATAAAAAAGAAGCATAGCCCAACTCAGACAATGCGGTATCTTTATCTCGACTTTCTATCTTTGGAATACAAACAATAAAATGATATTCTTTCTCTTTAAAAAAAAATAAAGAATAATTTTTAATTAAAAAATCATGATAAATTATAAGATTTTTATCCTTTTTTAATTTTACAACAAGACTTTCTGAAACAATAATAGAATATTTTTTATTAAAATCCGACTCTAAAGCCTTACCATCTTCATAGTCTATAGAATAAATTGCGTCCACAAACGCTGACGAAATAGCCCAAAGTCCGTCCCTTGAATACTCGCTTTCATCAATAAAAACACTATAATAATTATAATCTTTAGTTCTAAGATCTGTATTTTTAATATCAATTTCTGAAAAAAGATTCTTGGAAATAAAAACAAAAAGCAAAAGAATAAAATAATTATTTTTAAATTTAAACATTAGCTATCTCCTATTTGTTATAAAGTAAAATATAAATCAATAGGAAATAAAAAAGAAAGTTTTTAAAATATATTTATTCGAACACATCCAAATCTAATTCTGCAAATTTATTTTGTTCAGCCTTACAAGCCCCTAAAAAGGCAATCATGGCGGCATTATCTGCACAAAACTTACATACAGGACTTATAAACTTTTTACTGGTATTGGTCACAATGGAATTTAATCGTTCACTAATGTAATTATTACAAGCAACGCCACCAACAAACGTTACAGCTTTTGCATCAGGATAGAGTTTTAACGCAAGCTCTACCTTTGCCTGAAAAATATCTGCAATACAAACAAGAAGAGAACTTGAAACTTTATTTTGTAATTCTGTATCTACCTTTTCCCAGATAGGACCTGTTTGCAAATTATAAGCACCCTTTTTTACAAGATCATACATTACAGCAGTCTTTAAACCAGAAAAGGTGAAATCTAAAGATTTAGTAAAATTTTTTGTTCTCGTATACTTATAAAAATCCTGAAAATCAACCAACTTTGCAGCCCGCTCTATCTTTGCACCACCCGGGTATCCAAAGCCAATAATCTTGGCTATTTTATCAAAAGCTTCACCAGCCGCGTCATCAATAGTCTGACCTATAACTTTATAATCATCAAAACTTTTTACGTAATAAATTACCGTACTGCCACCTGATGCAGACAAACATATGTGTGGAAAAGGTACATCTTGAACAGTGTTATCTGATTTTAAAAAGGAAGAAAATATATGAGCTTGTAAGTGATCGATACCTATTAATTTTTTATTTTTAGCAAAAGCCAGAGACTTTGCAAAACAAAGTCCAACTAACAAAGAACCTACAAGTCCCGGTTTATTCGTAACTGCGATATGATCAACTTCTTCTAGAGTTATATTTGCTTGAGTCAAAGCAGAGTCTACAATTATATCTATTTTTTCTAAATGAGATCGAGAAGCAATTTCTGGCACAACGCCACCATAAATTTCATGCAACTTTATTTGAGAAAAAACCACATTAGATAAAAGAGCTTTATTTTCACTATCATAGACCGCAGCAGCGGTTTCATCACAAGATGTTTCTATTCCAAGTATTATAGACATAACACAAACCGTATTTTATTATAATTTACTTTTAACTATAAGTATTTATCCACTAAATCCATTATAACATGTTATTCTAACAACAAATAAGCCATATTGTAAATTGACATCTTTATATATAATTAATTAATTTACCTACAATCCAAACGCAGAATGCGATATAGATTTCAACCAACCTGTAATCTTTTACATAATAACAAACACAGGATGTAACAAAAGTTATAACCGAATCAACTATGCCACACACAACCATTACAAATTAAATGGGCTGCACTAAGCAGCCCATTTAAACTTATTTTTTCTTGTTCATCGAATTCCAAAAGTCTTCGTTAGTTTTAGAATCACGCATTTTACCTATTAAGAAATCCATACCTTCTATAGTATTCATAGTACCTAATAGCTTTTGTAGAATCCACATCCTCTTTATATTTTCTTCAGAAAGTAGCAAGTCTTCACGTCTTGTACCTGAAGATATCAAGTCAAATGCAGGATATACTCTTCTGTTAGAAAGTTTTCTTGATAAATGAATTTCCATATTACCAGTTCCCTTAAACTCTTCAAAAATAACTTCGTCCATCTTTGAACCAGTTTCTACAAGAGCTGTTGCTATGATAGTCAACGATCCACCTTCTTCTACATTTCTTGCAGCACCAAAAAATCTCTTGGGACGCTGTAAAGCGTTGGCATCTATACCACCAGTCAAAACTCTACCTGAAACAGGAGCAAGAGTATTATATGCACGTGCCAAGCGAGTTATAGAATCAAGTAGAATAACAACATCACGGCCACATTCAACTAAACGTTTTGCTTTTTCCAAAACAATTTCCGCAACTTGCACATGACGAATTGCAGATTCATCAAATGTAGAACTTACAACTTCTGCATTTACAGAGCGTTGCATATCTGTTACTTCTTCAGGACGCTCATCAATTAAAAGCATCAAAACAATAACATCTAAATGATTATTAACAATAGAAGTTGCTATCTCTTTTAACAATTGAGTTTTACCAGTCTTTGGAGGAGCCACGATCATACCACGCTGCCCCATACCAATTGGTGTAAAAATATCCATCAATCTTGTTGAAATTGTTAATGGATCACCAACCAAATTAAATTTTTTGTTTGGAAAAATAGGAGTTAAGTTTTCAAATACTGTTTTATGATATCCAGAAGATGGATGCTGAAAGTTTACACTTTCTATTCTATGCAACGCAAAGTATTTCTCACCCTCTTTTGGTCTCCTTAGAGTTCCACGAACAACATCTCCTGTGCGCAATCCAAAACGTTTTATGTGTATTGGAGAAACATAAATGTCATCCGGACCCGGAACATAATTAAACTTAGGAGAACGCAAAAAACCAAATCCATCGGGCAATCTTTCTAAAATACCCTCACCAAAAATTTCTATTCTTTTGTCCGATTGAGATTCTAAAATTCTAAAAATAATCGCTTGTTTTTTTAGCGATACAACATCAGGAATGCCCAATCCCTGAGCAACTTTTATAAGCTCCGTTATAGGCATTTCTTTTAATTCTTGAACATTAATTGCCTTTTTTTGAATAGTTGGTGGACTCTTAGGCAAAGAATCTTCTTTTTCTGATTTAGTTATTACCTCTTTTAAATCTTCACCTTTGTTGTCAGCTTGATCTATAAATTTTTTATCTATTTTTTCAACTATTTTTTTATCCAAATTATTTTTATCTTCAGACTTCTTTTCCTTTAAATCAACACTCGTATTAATTTTTGACGAATCATTTTTCATTATAAAATTACCTCTTAGATCATTTAGACAATTATTTGATTTTTTCATTATGATTTACCCCCATCATTTTTTTATAACCTTCATTTTATTTTATAATTTTTCAAGCAAATTTTAAACTTTCTGTCTTTTGCTCAAAGCCATCATAACAGAGCTTGCCACATAAATAGAAGAATAAGTTCCAAATATTATTCCAACCATCATCACAAAAGAAAACCCCTTTAAAGCTTCACCACCAAAAATATAAAATGTCATAATAGACAACAAAGTGGAAAAACTAGTAAGCAAAGTACGCTTTAAGGTTTGATTTAAACTTGTATTAACAATATCAACTAAAGGAGCACCCTTCATCTTTTTCTCATTCTGACGAATTCTGCTAAAAATAACAATCGTGTCGTTAACCGAATATCCCAATGTTGCCAAAACTGCAGCCATAACAGAAAGGGTTATGGTTTCATTAAAGATCAAAATAAAAACCAATACCGCCAAAATATCATGAGCCAAAGCAACAACCGCGCCCGCTGCATAAGCATACTTTGAACGTATAGCAAGATACAAAAGAATAGCAATTAGAGATAAAATCACGGATATAAACGCATTTTGCTTCGTATCCTTGCCAACTTCCGCACCAACCCAGTCAATGTTATTCACTTTCATCGTATTTCCTGGAGTCGCCGCATCAACTGCTTTTCTAAACTTATCTTCTAGCCCCTCTACAGTAGCACCACCTAATTTTACAATAAAATCTTTACCGCTCTTGCCAATACTTTGAATTACAGAATCTTTCCAACCTTGCCCAGAAATAGCTTTCCTAAGAATGCCAATATCAATACTCTTTTCAAAAGATATATTAATTTCTGCTCCACCTATAAAGTCTATGCCATACTTAAAACCATTTTTGGCAAAAAATGCAAAAAGACCATAAATAATTAGACTTACTGAAAAGATCAAACCAAATCTTCTATACTTTAAAAAATCAATCATGATTCCTACTCATCCTCTAGACTAACAACTTTCTATACAAAAGCTTACGCTCTTTGGTCTACAACAGAAATAAACTGCCTACCCTTAAACCCCTTATAAAATTTTACAAATCCAGGTTTTACGGCAAAAAGAGTATCATCTTTACCGATCTTTACCCCATTGCCAGGATGAATTCCGGTACCTCTTTGACGAACCAATATATTACCTGAAACAACAACTTCACCCCCAAATTTTTTACAGCCTAAGCGCTTACTTCTACTATCGCGGCCGTTACCAGTAGAACCTCCAGCTTTACTCGTTGACATCTGAATATCCTTTATTTTTAATAAGAAACCTAATTAAGATTATCTCAAATAAACTTTCATTTTAAACTAGAATTTTATGTAAAAAGGCGAAATTTTACATCTTTTAAAGATAAAAATATTTTGCCCTGTTTTTTCATAAAAGTCAAAGGGTTATTTAGTAACCAACTCCCAGTTATCTCCAGTTTTCACGGAAACCTTTAAAGGAACATCCCATTTTTCAGCACTTAACATCTCATTCTCTACTATTTTTTGCACTTTTTCCAGCTCTCCTAAAGCTATTTCTAACACTAACTCATCATGAATCTGTAAAACTATCTTTGATTTAAATTCACCCATTTTAAGTCTTTTATCTATAGCCAGCATAGCTTTTTTAATAAGCTCTGCCGCAGTGCCCTGAACTGGAGTATTTGTTGCTATTCTAGCTGCGGCATTATACAAATTCTTATTTTTCTCTTTAAGCCCCGCTACAAATCTACGTCGTCCCATAAGAGTTTTAACAAACCCATCATGCTTTGCCTGCTCTATTGTGTCATTTATCCACGCAGCAACACTATTGTACGTCTCAAAATACTTATCAATATATTCTTTTGCAACAGAAAGTTTTATCCCTAAGTCTTTGGATAATCCGAATGGCGTAAGGCCATAAATAATACTAAAGTTAATTTTTTTACCAACCTGTCGCTGTTCTTTTGTAACATCTTCTATATCAACATCGAAAAGCTGACTAGCCGTCCTAGCATGAACATCCTCATCAGCCTTAAACGCTTTAACTAAAGTTTTATCGTTACTCATATGGGCCAATACACGCAACTCCACCTGTGAATAGTCCGCAGCTAAAAATGTTTTATCCTTATCTGCAACAAACGCTGATCGTATTTTTATTCCGTGCTCAGAAGTAACAGGAATATTCTGCAAATTAGGATTTGAGCTAGAAAGCCGACCCGTCGCGGCCATGGTTTGACTAAAAGAAGTATGAACTCGCCCTGTTCTTTGGTTGATTTCATTTATTAAAGAACCAACATAGGTACTTAATAATTTAGCCAACTCTCTATATTTTAAAATTAAACCTGGAATTGGATGCGCATTGCTCAAGGCTTCTAAAACCTCTTGCCCTGTTCCACGCGCTCCCTTAAAGGTTTTTTTTACTACCGGTAACTTTAAACCATCAAACAAAAGTCCTTGAACCTGTTGAGGCGAATTTAAATTTATATTTAGGTATTTACTTCCAACGGCAACCTCAATCTGACCTAAAATTTTTTGCTTAACAATTTTTAAATCTTCTTTTATTTCTTCACCAATTTTTTTTAATTTTCTAGAATCAAGCTTTATGCCAAATAATTCCATATCAAACAAGACAAACATTAATGGCATTTCTAATTTAATAAAAATATTATAAAGCTCTTTCTCCTTTTTTAACTTTGGTTCTAAAACATTTTTTAACTTAAAGGTTTGTAATGCATCATACGCAGCATATTCACTTGCGGAAGAAACAGGAACCTGTTTAAATGTTTTATACTTATTAAGCACCTGCTCAAATGTATTCATAGGCTCACCAAGATATTTTGCAGAAAGAAACTTAAGATTAATTTTATCACCTTCTTCTCTTAGTAAACCAGCAGCAATTAAAGTATCAAAAGTTACATTAATAATATCTACGTCATATTGCTTAAAAACTAATAAATCAAATTTGGCATTATGAAGAACTTTTTTAATTTTTTTATTTTGAAAAACAGGTTTTAATAATTCTAAACATTCAATTCGATCCAATTGTTCTATAGAATCATCTTCATGAACAAGAGGAATGTAATAAGCATTTTTATTATCAAAAGCAAAAGAAATGCCAACCAACTCATTTTTTAGCGGTCGAATACCAGTTGTTTCAGTATCTATAGCAATCTCATCCGACTGTTTTAATTTATCAATTAAATCTTCTAGCTGCTCCTTTGTAATAACAGTGTGACAATCCCAGCCTTTTTCATGCACCTGATTTTTATCAACACTTTGTTGAATTGCCGGTTCTTTAGTTTTTTTAGGAGCTCCGCCAAACAAAGAAAGTTGCACTTCTCCAGCTGATTTTATTTTTTTTGTATAACCATAAATTCTTTTTTCAACCTCTGCTTGTCCAAACTTCCTTTTTAATTCAGTTAACAATGATTTAAATTCCAATTCATTAAAAAGATTTGCAGCATTTACATAATTATTTTTATCAAATACAAGGTCTATTTCACTTAAACCAAGATCATAGTACTTTAACAAAAATAATTTTAAACTTAGAAACGCATTATCTTTATTTTCGTGTAAAAGGTTTCTTGTCCTATCTTTTTTTACATTATCCAAGTTTTTATAAAGATCATCTAAAGAATCAAACTGATTTACCAAATCCAACGCAGTTTTTTTACCAATTCCATAAACACCGGGAATATTATCGGATGTATCACCTAATAAAGAATAAAAAAATGGAACCTTTTCAGGACCCATCCCTTTATTTTTCGTAAAACTCTCTTTATCTATTATCTCTTCTTTAAATGGATCATAAATTATAATTTTATCAGATAATAACTGATATAAATCTTTATCAGGCCCAACAATTACAACCTGTTCTCCTTTATAATCTTGAGCCATAGAACCAATAAGATCATCCGCTTCGTAACCTGTTTTCGAAATTTGTTTTAAATTTATTAAATCCAAAAATTTAATAATTTGCTCTTTTTGAACAAAAAGATCCGATGGCGGGGCCTGCCTAGTCGCTTTATAAGCTTCATAAATTTCTGATCGGAACGTTTTACCTTTAACATCCCAAACCACAGCAAAATTTTGAGGATCAAAAATATCCATTAACCTTTTTATAGTACGACAAAAACCATACACAGCCTGCACGCCTAAACCCGAAGATATTTTTAATGGACGCAGCCCATAATATGATCTATACAAAATATAAGAACCATCAACTAAAAATAAAGCATTCTTTTTAACTCTATGCACTTTTAAACTCTTTTTTAAATATTTACATTAATACATACAAAAACAGTACTATTATTTTATAAAATAATAAAATTTTAAATTTTTTGATCAAAAACAAGAAAAATACTATTTTAATTTATCTACAAAAAAACAACCAATTTAACAATAGGTAAAATATTTTATGAAAATATTAGCATTAGATCTTGGTGACAAATGGGTTGGCTCTGCAATTTCTGATTTCTTAGGAATTACGTGCAGGCCATATAAAACAGTAGAATTAGACAAACTAGAACCATTTTTAGAAAAAACAATCAAAGAAGAAGAAATTGACACAGTTGTCATTGGTAAACCAACAACTCTTAGCGGACAAGAAAGTGAACAAACAAAAAAAACAATCCTAATGGCTTCTGAATTAGAAAATAAAATAAATCCCAAATTTAATAATAACATAAAATGGGTGTTATGGGACGAACGACTAAGTAGCAAACGAGCAGAAAGTTTAAGTACAAAAAAAAGAAAAACTAAAGAAGAAAAAATTAAAAGCCACTCTGTAGCCGCAGCTTTCATATTACAAACATATCTAGATAGAATATCTTTTAAATAATTTTTCAGAATCTTTTACAATTGAAAAAAAAAATGTTTATATTATAAAAATTAGGATAAGAGGAAAATTGTAAAAACCGCAAAATTGTTGTGTTAATTTAATGTAAACAAATTAACATGGGGATTTTTTCGTTTCTTTGCAAAGGAGGGAAATAAATGAAGTGTCCGAAATGTGACGGATTGATGGTAATGCAATCTTTCTTTGACCACTTCATAAATTTTGAAGGTTGGAAGTGCCTTAACTGCGGTAAAGTTATAGAAAAAAAAGAAAATACTATAAAAGATGACGTTTTTGGTCTCTTTTATCAAAAACAAAAACTAAAAAAACACAATTCCTAACTCTTATGAATAATACTTTTTTCTTAGCGATTCAAGGCAGTCACTCTGCTCTAGATATTTCTCTTTATAACGATTCTAAGCTTATAAACAATCAAACTGAAGATAATTTTAAAGCAAGCTCTAAACTAATCCCAATAATTAAAGACTTGTTAAACAAAAACAATCTTGTTTTGGACGATTTAAGTTTTATTGCTATAGATCAAGGCCCCGGCGCCTTTACATCCCTGCGCGTAACAATAGCAACAGTCAATGGACTAGCTTTTGCCGGCAAAATTCCATTAATTGGAATAGATGGTCTAGAATCATTATCCCAACAAAGTTCAAATAATTTGGATAAAAATCAAAGTTTTGATTTGTTAATAACACTTCTAAATGCCTATAATAACGACGTTTATTTTAAAATAAATAAAATTTCTGATAATAAATTAATTGATATTCAAAATGATTTCGAAGAAAAAAAATATATAAAAATAGATTTATTGCTCAATTATTTAAAAGAAAATTTCACTAATAAAAAAATTGTTTTCACAGGCAATGGAGTAAATCTTCACAAAGATTTAATATTAGAGAAATTACAAAACTCCTGCAATGTCTCATTTTTAGATATAACAAATTCAAATTCAGAACAAATCGCAAAAATGGCTTTGGATGTATGGAAGAAACATTTAATGTTATGGAAAAACGATAAAGATAAAATTAACTTTAAGCTTCAACCTTTATATTTAAAGTCTCAAAATTTTACCATTCAATCTAAAAAGTAAAACCAGCCTTTTTTACCTAAAAAGACTTCTAAACATACCAAGCCCCAAAGCTACAGCATGCTCAGCTCGTAATATTGTTGTCGTTAAAGAAACAGAATTAAATTTGTTTTCTTTTAAAAGGTTAACTTCTAAATCTGTAAAGCCGCCCTCTGGTCCAAAAAACAAAACGATTTTATTGTTTTTACAATCATCCAACTCTGAAATAAGACTTGTTATAACTTGACCGTCTAAATCGAAAAATATTTTATGAATATTAGAACTATCAAATTCTGTTAAAAAATTAGAAAAAGAAATTGGTGCACAAATCTCTGGTAAAACAAAATTCTTAGACTGCTCACAAGCAGCAATCATAATTTTTTTTAATCTAGATCTTTCTTGTTCAAAGTTAAACTTACTATAAGATTTATGCGCAACTATCGGCAAAATCTTTGTAGCACCCATAGCCGCAGCGCTGTAAACAATTTCTTCTAATGCCTGTCTTTTTACAACACTAGGACATAAAATTATTTCTGGATATATTTTTTTATTCTCATTTTTTTCTAAGATTTTAAAATAGATAGTTTTATTATTTTTAAACGTTTGCTCTAATAGCTCGATCTTAATATTAAAATTGTCATCAAAAAGAATTACCTTATTGTCTAACTTATTTAATCTCAAGACTTGAGTAACACGAGTATGTATTGCTTTGTTTTTTATTTCTAATACAGAATTTTGGATAAGGTCACTCAGATAATCGGAAAAAACATTTAATGTTCTAAATAAATCTTCTAAATAAATAGAAAATATATGTTTACTCATAATTTATATTATTTTTTCTCTTATGAATTTTTTTGAAAATATAACTTATAAGCTAAACAACTAAGGCCAACAGTTGCAAAAGAACTTGTAGCTAAAATGTAACTCTTTGTATTTTCTTTTAAGTGGCCTTTTAATACACCAGATAAAAGTTCATATTTATCTTTTACTGTTAAATCAGGCTCACTAAGTAAAAAATACAACTGCAACATACCTTCTTTTAACTTCGTAAACTTAGATAGACCATCTTGCTTTTTTACAATTTCAATACTTTGAGTTCCCTGCCCAAATTTATTATCTAATTCACTCAAGGCTGACTCAAATTCACTTAAATCAAAATCATCTAAACCAGAATCTTGATCTAAATCAAAATCTTCTACAAGCTCAGGAATATTTTCTTTAACAATTTCCGATTCAACAACAGCTGTACAATCTTGAGCATTAGCAAAGTTAAATATCAAACCAGAAATTGCAAAAGTCATTAATATTAAAAAATTCTTTTTAAACATAATAAATTCCTTTAACCTAAAACTTAAATCAACAATAATATTTTAAACCAAATTAAGGTTATTGTAAAAAGGCAGAGAGAACATAATGAATAAAATAAACGCAAAATCACCCATTTTTTTAATCATTTTAGATGGTTTTGGATATAAAAAGCAAAAAAGTGGCAATGCCGTAGCAGCATCAAATATGCCATTCTGGCAACATTTAATTAAAAAGTATAAATCAACATTACTATCTGCATCAGAAACCGCTGTTGGACTATTACCTGGATATATTGGAAATTCAGAAGTCGGACACCTTACAATCGGTGCTGGTAGAATAATAAAGTCTGTTTTAATTAGATTTAAAGAAGAAATTGATAATAAAAGATTTTTTAAAAACAAAACTTTAATTAAAAATTTTAAAAAACTAAAAGACAACAACTCTTTGCATATTATTGGACTGCTATCTGACGGTGGAGTTCATAGTCACGAATTCCAGCTACATGCATTATTAGAATTAGCAAAAAAGCAAAATATTAAAAATGTTTATATTCATGCAATATTAGATGGTAGAGATGTGCCACCAGAAAGCGCTGCTAAGTATTTAAAAAAACTAAACTCTGCTTGTAAAAAAATTAAAGTTGGCAAAATTGCATCTATTCATGGCCGATTTTATGCAATGGACAGAGACAACAATTGGACAAGAACTAGGCAAAGTTACAACGTTTTATGTAATCCAAGAATAAAAGAATCCAAATTTAAAACTTGGCAAGAATTGCTCAAAGATTCCTATAAAAAAAAGATTACTGATGAATTTATAAAACCAACTCTTTTAATAAAACAAGGACAAATCAAAAAAGGCGATGGCGTTATTTTTTACAATTTTAGGCCAGACAGAGCCAGACAACTTACCGAGTCTTTTATAAATCCTAATTTTGTAGAATTTAAAACACAAGATTTGAACTCTACAAAAAAAACTCTCACATTTTTTATTAGTACCACAAGATATAAAGATGAATTTAAAAAATTTAACAATGACATTTTATTTGAACGAGAAATCATTAAAAACACCCTCTTTGACGAACTAGCAAAACAAAAATTTAAAACATTTGCGATAGCAGAAACAGAAAAATATGCGCATGTTACTTACTTTTTTAGAGGCATGCAAGAAGGCAAGCTTAAAAACGAAAAATTCGAACTAATTCCATCTATTAAAACAAAAAATTATATCGACTATCCAGAAATGTCCGCAGATAAAATAACAAAAAAAATACTGCTATCTTTAAAAAAAGATCCCGCTGATTTTTATTTAGTAAACTATGCTAATGCAGATATGGTGGGACATTCTGGAAATTTCAAAGCTACAATTAAAGCCTGCGAATGTTTAGACAAACAATTAGAAAAATTATACAAAGCTGTTGTTCAAGATAAAAACGGCACATTATTTATAACAGCAGATCATGGTAATGCGGAAGAAATGTTAGATTTAAAAACAAAGACACCTAAAACTTCTCATACAACAAACCCTGTTATTTTTATAAAGGTAGGTAAAGGATTTGAAAAAAAAGAAACTAAACTTCCCAAATATACTAAACCAAAATATGGTTTATCTAATATCGCACCAACAATTCTTAAATATTTCGGGCTCAAAATACCTAAAAATATGAATAAAAAAACTATAAATTAACAAAAAAACTTTTAAAAAGCCTATTTTCTGCTATTTTACAGATTCCCTGTTTGTATTATTTGATTCTTTTGAATAAAATAATCCTATTAGAAAGTATTCTAATGGTGAAAGTAGTATATTTACACAATTAATAGGTTATTTTATGTTTATTAAAAAAATTAAAAATTTGCTAATTATAATGTTATTGGCTTTTTGCCAACCTGTTTTGTATTCAATGCAACAAGAAACAACTATTACAAAATACAGGACAGAATATCCTGTTTTCGAAGATACTCTTCAGCAAAATGCTATTACACTTATAAAAATAATTAGCAAAAATGGTGCAGAAAAATTAGTTTGTGAAGTTCAATTTGAACAAAAAACAAAAAACGGGGGCCGAACAATCAATGCAGCATGTTCTTACTTTAGACCATACATAATAAAAGATAAAAAACGACTTTATTTTGATCCAAAAGATAACTCTAATCTATTCGCAAAAGAGTTAAATTTTATTAAAAGTGCTGAAAAATGCCCTAACATAATTTCATATATAGCTCATATAAATATACCAGAAACGCAAACTTATTGTATTCTATCAGAATTAGCAAAAACAGATTTAAACTCTTATATATTTAAAAATGAATTTGAATTAAACAAATCATTTGAAACTAAATTAAATATAGCAATAGACTCAATAAGCGGAATCTTGTACATGCATAATCAAAAGAAAGTGCATAGAGATATAAAGCCAGCTAATATGGTTTTAGTTATAAATGAAAGTGGAACCATTACTGCAAAATTGATTGATTTTACATTTTTTAAAGAAATCCCTCCAGGCGAAACATGCATTTTAACAAAAGAATTTATGGGAAGTTTTGAATTTACAGCCCCAGAAAATATAATTCAACAAGCAAACAGAAATTATCTAACAATATCTGAAGCAAATGATATTTATGCCTTTGGTGTAACACTTTATATGCTTTTTTATGAAAAGCCTTTTGACCAAGAATTAAAAGATATATTTGCAGAACAAAATAGCCTTGACCCCAAAAAAGTAACTTTTAAAAATAGAAAATATCATAATTTTTACTTTGACCAATTAATAAATGAAAATTGGAAACCTCAACTTAACGATTCTTTAGTACATCCAACAATAAACAAAATTATATCTGATTGTTGGAATCCTGATCCAACGAGACGTCCAAGGGCAAGAATTATTTTAGACAAATTAAACATTTTAAAAAAAATATTAAAGTCAGATGAAAAAGAAACTGAAATATAAATTCTACTTAAAATTGTTTTAATTCAAACAACCCTAAATTTCTTTCTACCATAGAAGCTGCATTATAAACTTGATGAGATGTATAACTGGTTTTTAACGGAAAAATGAAACTCTTTTTGCCAAAAAATTCTAATTCAAACAAAGTACCAGCTCCTGCACGAGCAAATACAAGATCAGCAAGTAAATAATAATCTTTTATATTTTGTTTATAGTCAAACACTATAGCCGGAATATTTAATCTCTTATAAAAAGAAAACCAATCTGTTTTATCCAAAGTACCAGTCTGATGGATTACTTGAATATTATTTGAATTATTCTCTTGTTCTAACCAAACATTAAAATAACTATTCAAAGAAATTGAACCTTGAGAGCCACCCAATATTAGTATAGTTCTTTTATCCAATTCAAAATTAACTTTATCTTGATTATTTATTTTTAAAATTAAAGCATCTTTATCAAAAACTTTATCTTGCTGAGAATATCTTAATGGATAATTTTTAACAAAAATTTTGTTTTGAATCTTTTTACCAAAATATTCTTTAGTTTCTTCAAAAACGATATCTATTCGTGTAGCTATATTTTGTAAAAACTTTATAGCTTTCCCAGGAACAACGTTTAGTTCATGCAAAATAATTTCGCTTTTATAAATTCTAGCAATAAAACAAACAGGTATAGCCAAATACCCTCCAGTCGTAATAACACTTACAGAATCATACTTTTTAATTAAAAATATCGTTTTAAAAAAACAATAAATAAGCTGATAAACAAACTTAGGATATCCCAATATCTTTTGACCTGGAAATTTAGATAAATTTAAATATATCTTTTGATCTATAAAGTTATTATTTTCTAAAATATTTTTATCTAAATTCTTAGTACCAGTTAAAAAAATAACTTTACCGAAATTTGCTTCTTTCCATTTTTTTGCAAGCATTAAAGCAGGCAAAATATGCCCGCCAGAACCTGAAGCTACAACGAATAGTGTTTTATTTCTTTTCATAAATATCAATGCCCAAAAGCTTTTGCCAGATCCAAGTGCTCTTTAACAACTTTGTCATTAGGATTTATGCCTAATGCAATCTCAAATATTTTTTCAGACTCTCCAATCTGACCCATCTTAAACAAAACATACCCTTTTGTATCCATATAATAATAAGATGTTGGCTGATATTTTAACGCTAAATCTGCATACTTTAAAGCATCATCTAATTTCTTATTCATTTGAGCATAAAAATAAGCTAATAGATTGTAATTAGATGGATATACCGGTTCATATTTTAAAGCTGTTAATAATATATTTTCTACATTATTGTAATTTCTGTTTGAAAAATGAATATAAGCCGTTTGAAATAATATCTTAGATTTTAAAGCAGAATCTTTTGTTACATCAAACAACTTTTTACAATAAAACAACGTTCCTTTTGTATCTTCCTTTTCGAAGTTTAAATCGATTAAAGCAGATAAAATTAATTCATTAGAACTCTTTTTTTCTACGTCTTGCAAAATATTTATAATATTTTTTACCTTTATACCATTGTGCCTTAGTAAAAGCAAAACTTGTATCAGCTGTTTATTTTCAGGTTCATCTTGTAACCAACAGTTTAAAGAGTCCAGGGCGTCCTTAAATTTACGTTGAGCAATCAACATTTCTATTTTTAATAATTTAGCATCATTAAATTTAGGATTACTTTTAATTAAACCTTCTATTAACTTGAATGCAGCATCATTCTTACCGGAATGCCATTTTATTAATGCCAAGTCAAAACTCTGAGCCGGTGTTTTATTTTTTATTTTTTCCAAAATAACAACAGCTTCATCAAATCGCTTGGACATAAACAATAATCGTATAAGCTGTTTTTCTACAGGCTCGTCTGCACCAACAATAGCTAAGAATCGTTGATAGCCAAAAACAGCATCCTTTATTTGACCTAATTGTTCTTGCAAAATAGATCTTAACAACAAACCTTTATCAAAATCCGGAAATAATTCTAAACTTTTATTAACAAACTTTAACGCTTCTGGGGTTTGTTCTTTTTGTAAGTATATTTTTGAAATCAAAAAATAAAATAAGAAATACTTAGATTGTAAATTTTCATTTTTTAAACAACTATTTATAAACGTTAAAGCCTCGTCTAACTTAGAATTTTTTATAAGACCAACAGCCTTAAAGTAAAGTAACTGAATGTCGTTTGGATGTTGTTTTATCAATTTATTTAGAAATGCAGCAGAATTTTGTCCCTTCCCCATATAAAAATAAGATTGAGCAAATATTTTTTCTATCTCCAAATTACCTTTAAAAGCTCTTTTTATTTTAATGGGCAATTTTACAATTGCATCAAACTGGCTTGTAGTAAACAAAAATCTTATATAATTATCGTAGAAATAAATACACGACTCTGACTTTTTTAATTTTTCGAACTTTAATATTGCAGAATCATATTTTCCAGTCATATAATCAACACTACCAGATAAATAATGTTGATAATTTCTAGCATCTCGACCTAGGTCTTTTTTTATATATTCTAATGTTATACCAGCACCATTAATTTCTTGAATATCAGCAAAACCTACAATAAATAAACCGCTCAAAATTATATTAAACAAAAAAAACTTCTGCATCATTACCCTCTTTTTGTTTTTAGACAAAACTCTTTTAAAAAGTCTTTCAGTTCCGGATCTTTTATTTTTGTCAAACTTAAATATTCAGACCGACTCAACCCTAAATCCTTTTTATTTTCTACTGTATTTTTCTTTCTCTCAACTTTTTTAATGTGTTTAACAACATTTTGTTTTTTTACAATTTTAAATCGTATATATTTTATTTGTTCCCTGCCAAATAAGGAGTTTATCCTTTCTTTTAAAACATCTGAAAGCATAAACATTTCATGCGCCCAAGCAGGATGCGTTACGCCCAAAATCAACATGTGTCTTTCTGCTTTTAATATAACAACCTTATCGGATAAATTTCCCAAAACCTTATCCCAATTGTTAAATAATTTTATTTTCCATTCATCCTGTTTCACAACAAAACTAGATAATAATTCAGAAATATGTTTAAACACAGAGCCTCTAACAACAAAAAATATTAATTTTCAAATTTGCTACACTAACATTTTTAGCATAAAAATAAAAAGAACAAAACTTGTTTCATACTAATACAGCTAAATATCTTTATTAATAAATCAAAAGAACTATTCAAATTAATTACACGCCACATCACTTCTACTACTACTAGCTCTTTCTCTCCCAAAAACCTTAAGTAAATCGTTTATGATCTTTCTGACCCCCGCCCTTTTTTCATTCGACAATAGCTTAAATCCCTCAAAAGTTTTTTTAAATTTATTTGCTTTTAACTCTATTTTTATTTTTTTTAAATAATTATAGAAATTATTATTCAACATTGTTTCTTCTTCTATCTTCCCATATTTTTTTTCATATAACTTAATTACAAAGCCACAGAACAAAAATCTTTTTGATGCCTTATCAAGCTTAGCATCATCTTTTTCTAATAATTTTATTGCTAATATTACATCTTTATCCAAAGAAGCTTGCTGTTTACTTAATCTTTCGTTTGATTTATGAATCATATATAATAAAACACTCGCAAACCTGCGACCCAATCCCTCATTTAGTTTTTTTGATTGTAAACCATCCTGCGACAAAATATTTTTATTTGCATTTAACCCCTCTGGGCTCAAACTTTTAGAGACTTTTATATCCAACTCAGCCAAACCACCTTTCTTTAAAACCTCCTTTTCCAATATTTCTTCCGGCCCATCTAAATATTTATCTACCTCAAGCCTTCTCTTGTTCTTCTCTTTTGATGATAACTTTTTAAAACGTAATAAAGACCTGTATAAAGAATAATATGTGGCACTTATTCCATTTTCTGCCAAATAACTTTCAAAATCTTTTGCATGAAGCTGAGTCTTTTTTGTTATCTCTCCAAACTTAATTTCATATAATTTAATTAAAAGCCATAGTTCCATCTTTAATCTACATCTACCGTTGTTTTTCTTCCTACTATCTTCCAATTCTTTTATCGCAACGATTATATTTTCTTCTTCTGATGACATTTCTTCCAGCCCATCTAAATATTTATCTACCTCAAGTCTTCTTTTATTCCTATTTTCTGGTGATAACTTTTTAAAACGGAATAAATACCTGCGTAAAGAAAAATATGCGACACTTATTCCATTTTCTGCCAAATAACTTTTAAAATCTTTTACATTGAACCGAGTCTTTTTCGTTATCTCTCCAAACTTAATTTCATATAATTTAATTAAAAGCTCTGATTCCACCCTTAATCTATACCTAACGCCATTTTTCTTCCTACTATCTTCCAGTTCTTTTATCACAACTATTATATTTTTTTCTTCTGGTGATAATTCTTCCGGCAACATTTCTTCCGGTAATGACTTTTTAAAACGGAATAAAAAACATCGTAAAAAACCATTTGTAACACTTATTCCATTTTCTGCCAAATAACTTTCAAAATCTTTTGCATGAAACCGAGTCTTTTTTGTTATCTCTCCAAACTTAATTTCATATAATTTAATTAAGAGCTCTAATTCCACCTTTAATCTATACTTACCGCCATTTTTCTTCCTACTATCTTCCAGTTCTTTTATCGCAACTATTATCTTTTTTTCTTCTGATGATAACTTTTCCGGCGACACTTCTTTCGATGATATTTCTTCCGGCGATACTTCTTCCGGCGAATTACTAATACAATCTTCTTTTGAAAAAACTAATTCGAAATACTCTTCGTCTGAAAGAACACTATCTAAATCTGGACCAGGACCTTGAAAATCTAAAAACAAATCCGTGTCACACTCAACTAGCGATAAATCCATCGGTAAAACTTGTTTATAAACAGTTAAAAAAAACAACAAAAATAAAATTTTCGTTTTCAACAAAACTTGTTTCATTTTAATACAGCTAAATATCTTTATTAATAAATCAAAGGAACTATTCAAATTAATTACACGCCACATCACTTCTACAATTACTAGTTCTTTCTCTCCCAAAAACCTTAAGTAAATCGTTTATGAATCTTTTGCGCCCTATACGTAAACATTATATTATCACCTTAAATCAAGGACTAATCAGCTTACAAAAACACTTAAATAAATCAAAAGCCCTCTCTGCTAAAAAAAACTAATTTAAAAAGCAACCCCTTGTTTTGAAATATAGCGACACAAATAAACTTGAATTATTATAAAACTTAAATTAAATTAATAATTTAGATATTTTTGTATAAAATTTATTACAGATTGAATCTAATAATTTATTGATAAAAAACATAAGGACCTAAGATGGAAAATAAAATAAGCCAAAAAAAACTCCTACAATTAAAACAGGTCGCACTAAATTTAAGAGTGAACAGTATAAAAGCAACAACAACCAGCAAATCCGGACACCCAACAACATGCATGGCAATATCTGATTTAATAAGCACAATATTTTTTCATTTCTTAAAATACGACATTAAAAATCCCAAAAATCCAAATAATGATAGATTTATTTTATCTATAGGACATGCTATACCAATAATTTATGCAGCCTGGAAAAACTTAGGAGTTATTTCAGAACAAGATTTATTAAAGCTTAGAAAATTTACTTCAAACCTAGAAGGCCACCCTACACCACGCTTTACATACAATGAAGCAGCAACCGGCTCTTTAGGCCAAGGTTTAGGAATTGGTGTTGGGATGGCATTAAATGCTAAACATGACAATTTAGATTATAAAACATATGTCATGATAGGAGATGGCGAGGCAGCTGAAGGCTCTATCTGGGAAGCCGCAGAATTAGCCTCTCATTATAAATTAGACAATCTAATCACAATTTTAAACTGTAACAGACTTGGCCAATCAGGAGAAAGTATACATGGCCATGATACAGAAAAATTCACAAAAAAATTTGAAGCTTTTGGATTTAAAATAATCCAAATAGACGGTCATAACATAGAAGAAATTATAAATAGTATAAACATTGCACATGCAACAAAAAACCAACCAATTGCAATTATTGCAAAAACATTAAAAGGCTCCGGACTTAAAGAAATAGAAAATAAAAACAACTATCACGGCAAACCATTTAAACAAGAAGAATTAGAAAATATAATAAAAGAGTTAGAAAATAATTTTGGTTTAAAAGTTACAGAAAAGATAGACTATTCACCAACTCTACCAACAACATCAAATATCAATCTAGAAAAATCAGAAGAAACATTTGGTGTTAAAGAAATAAAAATAGATTTAGAAAACGATATAAATACAAAGACATTTGAGAAAAACGAAAAAATAGCAACTCGCAAAGCGTTTGGCTTTGCATTAGAAGCTCTAGGTAAAGCTAGTAAAGAAATTTTTGTACTCGACGCTGATGTACAAAATTCAACATTCACAATTTTTTTTGCCAAAAAGTTTCCAGATAGGTTTATACAATGCTTTATCGCTGAACAAAATATGGTAAGTGTTGCTACTGGACTAGAATCTAGGGGTAAAATTCCATTCGCAGCAACATTTGGAGCCTTTTTTTCTAGAGCATTCGATCAAATTAGAATGGCTGGAATTGGACGAAACGCATTACGACTGTGTGGATCTCACTGTGGCGTTTCTATTGGAGAAGATGGACCATCTCAAATGGCATTAGAAGATATTGCAATGTTTAAAAGCATTCCTAATTCTATTGTCTTGTATCCAAGCGATGGAGTTAGCGCATACAAGTTAACAGAAATCATGGCAAATTATCATGATGGTGTTTCTTATTTAAGAACATCCAGGCCAGAAACTCCGAATCTATATAACAAAAACGAAAAATTCAAAATTGGTGGCTGCAAAGTATTAAAACAAAGTAATAATGATAAAGTTTGCATAATAACAGCAGGCATAACGCTTCATGAAAGTTTAAAAGCCCACGAAGAACTTTTAAAACAAAATATAAATGTTTCTATAATCGATTTATATTCTGTAAAACCACTAGATAAAAAAACAATATTAGAAATTGCTAAAAAATCTGAAAATAAAATTATTACAGTTGAAGATCACTATATTCACGGAGGCCTAGGTGAATCTGTAGCAAGCGAACTTTCTAATGAAAATATAAAAATAGAAAAACTTGCTGTTACAAAAATTCCAAGATCAGCCAGCAAAGAAAAACTTTTAGAATTTGAAGAAATAAATACAAGTGCTATTATAGACAAAGTCATATCAATAGTTTTGTAAATATAAATAGTCAACTACATTAATTAGGAAACTTAAATGAAAGAAAGTAGAAACACATATTTATTAACACTATTAGCACTATTATTTTTTAGTAATGCATATGCAAAAAATGAAAATCAACAAACGTCTAAAAACGATAAACACTATAATTTAATGGAACAAGATGATGAAGAAGAAGTAATAAATCCTCTAAAACAAAAAGAACTTCCAACTGTAAGTGCAATACAACAACCGCTAATTAAACCCCCAATAAAATTTATCAAAGAAGATTTAGAGGTTACCTTTGGTGGTAAAATAAAAGTTGAATATGACAACTATTTAAACAATTTTTATTTGAACAAAAATGTTCCTGATGACATAAGCTACTTTAAACAAACCATAGATTTTAACGTAAACGCAGTATTTGGTGAAAAAAAATGCGGTCACAAAGTAGTAGAAGCTTATGCTGACTTGAGAATGAAAAATAAATGGGGCGTTGTTGGAGCATATAAAAATACAACAAACACCGAATTATTTTTAAGCGGCATATCCTTGGGCGAACACTCTCACAATGCAAGCAGACCAAATCCATGGTTTAAAGATGCATGGCTAAAATTAAGTTTAAACAAAGCAATAAATTCAAAAAATGACAAAATTCAATATTTTAAACTTGGCTGGTTCCCTTTCCAACTAGGAAGAGGTGTTGTTTTCGGACCATTCTACGCTTCTGTTTATGAAGGGCTCGGATTATTTAGCTACAACGCTGATTCTTCTGCTCCAGGTATAAACATAAATGGTGAACTAATAAAAGATAAATTATGGTACGATTTGTACTATGCCAAATTCGAAGATAACAGTTCATCAATCTCTCAAACATTTAGTAATACAGTAAAACTAAATCACGTTGGCAAGCGTTCCGCTCCATACAGAGGTGTTGCAAAAGACGACGAACTATGGGCAGCAAGATTAATGGCTATCCCTGTAAATAACGATGACTTTGGTAAAATAAATTTAGAACCATACGTATACTTCAACGAAGCTTCCGACCAAAAAGTAGAAGTTTCTAGTGACACAAAAACACAACTTGGTGCTGTTGGTTTAGAAGCAAGATATAGCAAAAATAAATTTAAAATTGGTGGTGAAGTTGCCGTAAACTATGGTCAAGAAAAATTATATTCTATCGACAGAAATAGCATTCAACTTTCTGTAGTAAAAACAGATGGCGAAATTCCTGTAAGCTCAGCAAATATTTTGGACGAAACAAATAACGAACGTGGCGCAGGTATGCTTTATAAAGGCTACAGCCATGTTGTAATAAATAGTGCAGGAACTGATTTAGATGGCAAATCAGCACCAATTAACACTGCATCTACAGGCGCTGCATACAACAGCACATATCTTCAGAGAGACGCAGTAACACCATATCCAGACGCAGGAACCGATTTAAACAAATTGTTAAACAGATCAACAAGAATCCGTCCTGAATATAGAAATAAATTTAAAGGTTGGATGGGCATACTTGATGCAAGATACAAAATCAACAAAAGCTTTAAAATAGCAACCGAATTTGGTTTCGCATCTGGTGACAACGATCCAAACATCGAAGAAGTTAATAAAAACTATAAAGGTTTTGTCGGATTACATGAAATTTACATGGGTAAAAGAGTTTTTGCACCACAATTACTTGGTGAAAGAAATATTCCTAGAATCCTTGGTCTATTACCAGGCCAAAGAGAAGTTGAAGACAACTTTAGAGCAAAAACAAATAACACATTTAGCGATATAATATATTTTGGTTTTGGTGCAAACTGGCAACCAGAAAATCTACGTAAAAACAGATTTAAAATAAATCCAAATGTTATGCTTTTCTGGAAAGATGATGAATCCTACAAATATGTATTAGACAGCGCAGATCCTGAAAGCGGACACGTATCGAGTACAGATAAAGCAGGTAGCTATTTGGGTACAGAATTTAGTGTGATATTTAACTACGAACTTATAGAAGATTTAACACTTGGTGGTATAGCATCATTATTTGTTCCGGGATCTTACTACAAAGATATAAAAGGTGTTCCATTAAAAGATGATTTCTACAGAGACAAAATTCCTTCTGATGCAAGAACAGGAGTCGATCCTGCAAACTACAGAATATCTGACGACGTAGCATTTTACGGCGTAGTATCACTAGAATACAGATTCTAAAAACTAAAGAGGGCGTAAATAATTACGCCCTCTTTTAAATAAAAAAACAAAAAAGAGAATAATGAGCCTAATCACTAAAAAAAAGTTATTACTTTTTCCAATTTTATTTTTTTCTATCTGCACAAACTCATATTCAATAAACCAAACAACTATTTTAAGTAATAAAAAAAATCTACCTGTAAAAAAAATAATTGATAAAAATAAACTAATTTCTCCAAAAGTTGAATACGTTAACAATGACTTCAAAATCTCGCTCAGTGGAATGTTCCGAATAGAAAATGAAATCTACTTACGAAATTATTATTTAAATAAAAAAGTTCCTGATGAACTTAGTTTTTTTAGAACAAGACTATATTTAGATTTAAACTCAAGTTATGGTGAAAAAAAATATGGACACAAAGTAATCGAAGCCCACTCTCAGCTTAGACTAAAAAGAAAATGGGGCGTCCTAACAATTTATCAGCGAACAACCAATACAAGAATCTATTTAGATGATATATATCTAAAATCACATTATCATTATTCAACCCCACAACCATGGCTAAGCAAAGCATGGTTAAAATTCAGCTTAAATGAAGCTCTAAATATTAAAGGCAAAAAATATCAATATTTAAAACTAGGAAGATTTTCATTTAAACTCGGACGAGGTGCAGCTCTAGGCCCCATATATAATGAAATATACGAACATTTCAGCAACTACACATACTACGATGAATTTGGTTCTAACGGCATTAACTTAAATGGAGAATTAATAAAAAATAAATTATGGTATGACTTATATTATTCTAAATTTGTTGATAATAGCTCATCTGTTTATGATACATTTTTAAACACAGAAAAATTATATCATGTTGGTCGACGCTCAACTCCATACAGAGGAACAGCGAAAGACAGTGATCTTTGGGCTGCACGCTTAACTGTTAAACCAATAAACAAAAGTAAAACAAATTATATCTCTTTAGAGCCATACATATATGCAAATGAAGGCTCGGATCAATACCAAAGATATTTCAACGACCATAGAAGGCTACTCGGTGCATATGGAATAGAAACAAGATACAAAAAAAATAAACTCGAGTTTGGCGCAGAAGTAGCTCTTAATTTTGGAAAAGAAGAATACCATAAAATAGACAAAAATAAACATCAAATTGCCGTAGTAAAAAGGGATGGAGAAATACCAACAAGTTCAGCAAACATGTTAGATTCAAATAGTGAAGAAAGAGGTGCTGGCTTACTCTACAAAGGACACAGTTATGTAAATATAAATAGCACAGAAGACCTCAATAATGATCCCGCACCCGTTAACGACATTAGCACCAAATATGTTTATAACGATACTTACATTGAGTATCCTAATTCTCAAAAATACCCAAACGGGGGCGTAGAAAGAGACAAACTCGAAAACCAAACAGGCAGGATTATACCAGCACACAATATAACACTTGCGGGCTGGATGGGTATAATAGATGCAGATTATCAATACAAAAAAAATATAAACATTGCAGCAGAAGTTGGTTACGTTTCTGGAGACCAAGATCCAACAAGAGAATATGTAGATAAAAAATATAAAGGGTTTATAGGATTGCATGAATGGTATAAAGGTAAAAAAATATCAGCATACCAAGTCCTTGGTGAACGTTACGTACCAAGATTTATGGGATTAATTCCAGGAATGTACGAATCCGCTGGTTACAAAGCATCTACAAATAAACACTTTAGTGATCTTATATACTTTGGATTAGGTAGTAAATGGTACCCTAAATTTGTAAAAAAGAATAAGCTTAGAGTAAGACCAAATCTAATATTTTTTGGAAAAGCTCACAGAAGTTACAAATACATGTTTTATCCAGATAACTTAAATAATAGCCACGTATCTGAAACAGAAAAAGCTCGTAGATTTATTGGTACAGAAATTAATACAGAATTTAGATATGATCCAATAGAAAAATTTAGAATATATTTAAGAATTTCATTTTTCCTTCCAGATGGATATTACAAAGACATTAAAGGGGTACCATATGGAACTGACTATTACAGATCAAGAATACCTTCTGATGCCAGAGACCAAGCAAACCCTGCAGACTTTAGAGTTTCTACAGACTGGTCTTTCTATTCATACCTGGCACTTCAATACAACTTCTAAATTTATTTTATATAAAATTTTGCTATAATTATTTCACGAATGTAATATTTTATACAAAAAAAGGGTTTTATAAATGCAAGTTTTTAAACGTTCTGTTTATTGCGGACAGGTAAACAAAGATTTATTAAACAAAGAAATTACTCTTACCGGATGGGTAAATAAAAGACGAGATCTTGGTAATTTAATCTTTATAGACCTACGCGATAATACCGGCATAATGCAACTTGTATTAAATACAAAAAAATCCAATGAACTTATTGAAATAGCAAAAGATATTAGATCTGAATTTGTATTAGCCGTAAAAGGGACAGTTCTAAAGCGAACTCCGGAAGCCATTAACAAAAAAATTAGCACCGGAGAATTTGAGCTAATTGTAAACAACCTACAAGTTTTGAGTAAAGCAAAAGCTCTTCCGTTTCAAATAGATGAGTCTGAAAATGTATCCGAAGAACTAAGGCTAAAATATAGATATTTAGACCTTAGAAGAAAACGTATGCATGATCTAATTTTGCTAAGGCACAAAGTAACTTTTGCTATTCGCGAATTTTTAAATTCAAAAAACTTTTTGGAAATAGAAACTCCAATACTTTCCAAAAGCACACCGGAAGGTGCTCGAGATTTTTTGGTACCATCAAGACTGCAGCCAGAAAAATTTTATGCCTTGCCTCAGTCTCCACAAATTTACAAACAACTTTTAATGGCATCAGGAATGGACAAATATTTTCAGATTGCAAAAAGCTTTAGAGATGAAGATTTTAGAGCAAATCGCCAACCAGAGTTCACACAAGTTGATATGGAAATGTCATTCGTGCAAGAAGAAGATATAATCAACACAATTGAAGACATGATTAAATTCATCTTTGAAAAAATCTACAACACGGCACTCAAGTTACCTTTTCCTCGATACTCATATCAAGAAGTTTTTAGCAAATTTGGCACAGATAAACCCGACTGCCGGTTTGGCCTAGAAATCCAGGACATTACAAAGCTATTTGAGTCAACAGAGCTCAAATTTTTAAAGTCCAACATTGAAGCCGGCGGAAAAGTTGGTGCAATCTTCATAAAAAATCAAGATTTTTCTCGATCCGAAATTAGCAACCTAGAAAAATTTGCAAAAACAATTTTAAAAGTTGGCGGCCTTTTGAGTATAAAAATTACAGATGCTCAAAAAACAGAGTCAAACATCACCAAATTTTTACCAACAGATTTCGCCTCTGAGCTACAAAAAATAATTCCGGATACTAAAAATCCCGGAACTCTTTTTATAATTTCTGACAAATTTAAGAAGGCTTGGGAAGCACTTGGGCGTTTAAGATTAGAACTCGGTAAAAAATTAAATTTAATAAATTCGAAAGAAACATTTAATGTTCAAGATGAGTTTAATTTTTTATGGGTAACCGATTTTCCTATGTTTGAATGGAACGAAGATGAAAAAAGATTTTACTCAACACATCATCCATTTACAGCCCCTAAAGATAGTTTAGAAACAAACGACTTAGAAAATATAAAAGCAAGAGCATATGATATTGTATGTAACGGCGAAGAAATGGGTGGTGGCTCTATAAGAATTCATGATTCCAAAACTCAAGCAAAAGTTTTTGAAATTTTAGGTATTGATAAAAAAGAGGCTGAATCTAAATTTGGATTTTTACTAGAGGCACAAGAACTTGGTTTTCCACCTCACGGTGGACTTGCATTAGGGCTCGATAGATTAATTATGCTTTTGGGTAAAACAGATTCTATAAGAGACGTTATTGCATTTCCAAAAACACAAAGTGGAGTTTGTCCAATGATGCAAACACCATCAAATGTTGATGAAAAACAATTAAAAGAATTAGGTATAAAGTTTAAATAAAAATATGTTTTCTACAAATCGTAAGCGTTTTATAATTTTAGCATTAAGCATAATCAGTATGCTGGTCACAGTGTGGCTAGAATTTTTCTTGTTAAAAAAACAATATCTTTCAAGCCTTGATACAAACAGAATCGCTTTATTTTTACTTATAAATCTACATGTTATCGTAATATTAATTTTATCATATTTAATAATAAGGCAAAGTATAAAGCTTTTTGTCGAATCTCACAGAAGATCTACTGGCAGTAACTTTAAAAGAAATTTACTTTTCGCATTTAGTATATTTTCTGTAATTCCATCTGTTCTTGTTTTTTTTATTGCAGGGAAATTAATAACAGCAAGTATTAATGAAAATTATCTTTTAATACAACGAGAACAAAAAAATATTGGTATACAAATAGTTGATTACACAAAATTTAAATCCACACGCAATCCTGTTTACTGGAGTTATCTTTTCACCTTTATCTTGGTAACACTTCTTATTTTATTTTTATCATTGTGGTGTGCATTTTATCTTGCAAAAGGTATAAGTAAGCCAATATTAGAACTTGCACATGCAATGGAAAAAATAAAAAATGGCAATTGGGATGTTACATTAAACCAAGATTCAACAGGAAATCTTAATAATTTAGCCATCGGCTTTAATCAAATGACAAAAACATTAAAACTTGCAAAAGAACAACTAGAACAAAACAATAAAGAAATGTTGATGATTATAGAAAACATGAAAGAAGCCGTTTTTTATATAAACAAAAAAGGTCGAATAATAATTTATAACACTGCATCAAAAAATATAGTCCAAAAGTTTTTAGGACTTTCTAGATTCAAAAATAAGCGACTAAATTTTTTTGGAAAACAAGTAACAAATAAAGCAAAAGAACTTATAAAAGAGTTAATTCTAAGTAATAAAAAACAATTAATAAAAGAAATAACTTTTAGCTTTAAATCAGAACAAAAAACATTGCTTATACATCTTACACGAGTACTAAATAATTTTAGTAATACAAAAATAAAAGAACAAGAAGAAGGCCTTTTCGTTATTATAGAAGATCTTAGTAACATCGTAAAAATAAACAAAATCAAAACGTGGCAAGAAGCGGCAACTCAAATAGCACATGAAATTAAAAACCCATTGACACCAATACTTCTAGCAACTCAGCATTTGCAGAGAAAATATAAAGATACTTTAAAAAAAGAAAAAGTTTTTTTTAATAGCACTAATACAATTTTAGATCATGTAAAAATAATAAAAGATTTAGCTTCTCACTTTTCCGAATTTGCACAACTACCATCGAATAAAAAAGAATCTATAGATCTAAACAACATGATAGAAGAAGTCGCATACCTTTATAAGGTAGGTTATCCAGAAATAAAATTTATTTTTGAGCTAGAAAAACTAATTCCAAAAATAAAAATTGATCCAAAAAAAATTAAACGCGTAATAATAAACTTACTAGATAACAGTGTAAGAGCACTACAAAAAGAAGACGTGAACATATATAACAATAATATTATTGATAACAAATTTGTAAAAATAAAAACGGGTTTTAAAACTGGGCTAAACCAAATAGAAATTTTAATATCAGATAACGGTCCAGGCATTCCTAAAAATGTAAAGAAAACTCTCTTTATGCCATATGTTTCGACGGAACAAAAAAACATGGGGTTAGGTCTTGCGATAGTTCACGAAATTATTGCTCAAAATGGTGGAGTTATAAAACTTATAAATACCAACGGAGCAAGTTTTCAAATTTTATTACCAATTTAATTATAATTTTTACTATATTCTACCAATCGTCATCCGAGTCAGATTCTTCATCGGATTCGGATTCCTCGAGATATCCCATAGCGCGGCGCCTTTCAGACAGCTCGAAAGCAATGTCTTCCGATCCAAATCCTCTGCTTTCTACAGGACATTTCTTTTGAAGGGTTATAATTTCGTCAAAAAGACTGCGTTCTTCATCGCTTATTCCAAGACCTGCGATTTCTTTTTCTATTTTGTTTATATTGTCATTAGCTTCCACTACAGCCTTTTTAATCTTCATATCTGTTTTTCCACTCATTTTTTCAAGAAATGCCCTTCTTTGATCAAGCTCAGACTTTTCACGGCTGTATTCTTTAAGAATACCCGCAAGATCCTTTTTATTTTTTAATCCCATACTTTTAAGTTCTAAATTCTTAATGTCTAATTCAAGTTTTGATTTTTTACTGTCATCTTTTTCAAACCTTAATTTACCATTCAATTCTCTTATCTTAATTAAATTATCTATTAACTCTATATTATCTACGTTCTTAAAAATTCCAGAAATTGGTTTTTCTATTTTTCCATATTTTACATTTTTAAAAATTATTTTAAAGCATTCTGGCATATCTTCTGGAAAAATAACCGAATCGACGGTTACATCTTCAAGAATAATTGTGGAGTTGGGCTCAAGTCTTAATTTTTTTAAATTTAGATCACGTCCGATTCTTGTGCGCTTTATTCTTAAACTTGAATATTCATCCAATCTTCCTTGAATAAACACACTGTCGCCAAACACACTATTGAGAATTAAATACTGACCTTTTAAGATTTGATCATCTGGATTGGCTATGGGATTTGATATAGTTGCATCACCAGTAAAAAAAAATAGTTCTAATATTTCAATCCTAAATTCATCTAATCCTGGATCTATATCAAGCTCACTCTCCCATTCTTGTGCTACTTTATATCTTTCTGGAGAACAAACCCAGGAAATTAAAAAATCACCTTCCTCTCTACTATCTTGTACAATTATTCTTATAAAATTAAATTTTTCTACATCAAGATCTTCTCGTATAAGTCCGCTTAATTCATTTTTTAAGGAATTATCCTGAATATTTGAATTTACAATTAATTTGTCATCTTTATCACGTATTAAAAGCTTTTGATTTAATATAACTCGTACTTTTTCAACATAACTTAATTCTTTAAAATCATCTGCACTTATAAATTCAATTACTGATTTTTGGTAAAAAAGTATATACGGCGTACGTATTTTTGTTTCAAAATCTGCTTCAGGACCATGAATTTCAAAATTTTTTAAATACTTATCATCAGGTTGGCCTTCTAGTTTTATAACGCTATCTTTATCTATGTACCACCAATCATTTTCGTCAGAATCATAAATATTTTTTGTAAGAACTGAATATGGCCCTTTTTTTGAGTCCCTGTTTGCAAACTTTTTTTGAAGTTCGGCTAAGTCATTATAATTACTAGGAAGCGCGATTCCTGTATGATAAATTACTGCAAAAAGTTTATATTCTACTTCTTTTACACTTAGTTCTGTAGGAATTGCAATATCAACTAAATCTTTAGGATCATTTATCCCTTCAACAAGTCGATTTAAATGTATTACAAGAATTTGAGATTTTGGATTTAAAGTCTTATTTTTTATTTCAGCTTTTATTTTATCAGATATATCTGAGGCAACAGGTATCGTTATATATCTTTTGTAACAAAAAATCTTTTGGTTAACATTCTCTTTTAATAATTTTGATAAAATTACTTCCGGCTTATCCCCTGGCTTAACGCTTTCAATAATTTCAATAGTTGGAGGTATAACTTCTGTTTGAACAAACAATGAATCTAAAATACTATGTAATTCATTAGAACCATCCTTTTTTTGTTCATCTGTAAAAAGAACATCTTTAAATGATGCTAATGACTGAAGCACACTAGCGTAAGCAGTTGAAGCTTTTTCTGCAATTGTAGTCCTATCGCTTTCACACTTAATTACATTTATTAATATAAAAATAAACAATAATAAAAATTTTAATTTAAATATTAATTTCTTCATAACTTAAATTCCCATTTTTTTGTATATATTTGCTATTTTTTTTATATTTTAGATTATTAAATTAGTCTATATAGATTCAATCATTTTAATAAAAAATTATATTTATAAGTATAAGAAACGAACAGACAGGAATAAATTAAAAAATTTACACATTAGAAAAGAAAGGGCTTTATGAAAAATCGGAAGAAACATTTAATGTTGCGGATGAAACTAACAATTCGAAAGAAACATTTAATGTTATTAACAAGTACAATATGCTTATCTTTACTTTCGGCATGTTCTTTTTTTGATAAAAATGAAAAAGTGCCCACAACTATTATTTTAGATGATGAAGAAGAATCATGTGAATTTGAAGATGTTATAGAACCAAAAATGGAAAGTGAAATAGAAACAAAAATAGATATACTAGAAGATAAGTAAAAATATCGAAAGAAACATTTAATATTAAGGAGACGTGTAATGAAAAAATTAAAAGTAATAATTCTTGTAAATACACTTACAGGATTTATGTTTTTACTTGGTGCATGCACCAATGACAACACAACGGAAAAAAATATCAGTAAAAATAATATTAACCAAGAGATAACAAAGAAATCAAAAGAAACATTTAATGTTGAGGAAAACAATATGACAACAGAAACAACAAACAATATCGTTACAACGGATTCCGGATTAAAATATGAAATATTAACTGCCGGAACATCAGAACAAACTCCAGAAAAAGGAAAATCTGTCACTGTTCATTACACAGGCTGGTTAGAAGAAAATGGAACAACAGGTAAAAAGTTTGATAGCTCTGTAGATAGAGGCCAACCATTCTCCTTTGTACTTGGTGTTGGCATGGTAATTCGTGGTTGGGATGAAGGTGTTGCAACAATGAAAATTGGAGAAAAAAGAAGACTTACAATTCCAGCAAATTTAGGCTACGGTGCACAAGGTGCTGGCAATGCCATTCCAGGAAATGCTACACTTATTTTTGATGTTGAATTATTAAAAATAGGTTAGTTTTAAAAAGAGGTAATTATGGATAAGCTTTACGCTCCATGGAGACATGATTATGTCACCGGAACTGTTCACAAAAAAGATAAATCAAAGTTGAAAAATGATTGTATTTTCTGTCAGCAATTTAGCGAAGATAATGATAAAAAATATTTAATCATCAAACGATTTAAGCATTGTGCTGTGATGCTTAATGCTTATCCATATAACTCCGGACATCTTTTAGTTTTACCATTTGAACACAAAGGAGAACTCTCAGACCTTGCTACTGAAATTAGAAACGAACTTTTAGAAGTTGTAAATATTAGTATTGAAATTCTAAAAAAAGTTTTAAAGCCTCATGGATTTAATGTAGGCTTAAACCTAGGATCTGCAAGCGGCGGAGGAATACCATCTCATCTACATTTTCATGCTTTACCTCGCTGGAACGGAGATACAAATTTTCTCACAACCATTGGGGATGCTAAAGTAATTTGTTCTGATTTTTATAAAATTTATGATGATTTAAAAGAAAAATTTTAAAAATTATTCATAACTGGATACTGAAACAAGTTCAGCATGACAAGATGAAGTTAATACTTAATCTGTCACCCTGAACTTGTTTCAGGGTCTAGTTATAAATATTTCCATATAAACATTAAGGGCCAAACGTTTGGCCCTTTTTTATATTTTTATAAGTTCTATCTTTGTCCTCTTTTTTTCCGAGGCAGTTTTTTACGACACGTATCTAAAAGATCCTTTTGATAACCAAATACCTTATTCATTAATATCTCAAATCGTTGTACCATAGCATTTAAATGTGTTTTATATCTAGTTGTAAGCTCACTAAAATTATTCACTCTAACGTCACCAGTTTTTGTTATGGATTCACGACTTTCTGTTATAGGTTTCATACTTTCAACAGATCCTGGAGCCTCGTAATGCTTTTTAATATTTTCAAGCATTTTGTTATAACTCAATTTTGTTGCTTCAAAAGATGCGACTATATTTTTGTAAGCTACAACATTTGCTGTAATATTTTCATCAAATTTAAACTTACTCCTCAAAGCCTTAATCGTTTCGTCCAAACTTTTAATTTCAGCACGTTTTTTAATAATATCTCTGTCTAATTCTTCTTCTAATACTTTGCGTTCAGTTTCTGTAAATTCTTTTACTTCCATTAACTTCAGATTTTCAGCATTCAATGCTTTAATCTCTCTTTGTAAATCATCAACACTCATACTTAAACGATTTCTTTCTCGTCTCTTAAAGTCTCTACTTAAAAGTTCTTTTAAATTTCTATGAAGATGTCCCACTAAAACAGACTGAACTCCTTCTAATTCTTCAAAACTCAAACTTAAATCTTTTTTTACAAAATCCTCTAATTTTTTACCATCACCCAGATCGTTCCAGTTTCTTAGTCTTAATACATCTTTTGCAACAATTTCATCTGATACAGCAATTACAAACAACAACTGATTTGCTAATTTTAAAGTTTGTTGTTTTTCTTCGTCAGCTTTTTTAGCACGCTGATTTGCTAAACGAGTTGATTCTTTTTGACTTTTTCTTAAATCACCCAATTCTGTTTGAGCGTTCCCTAAATCTGCTTCAAGTTTTGCAACTCTTTCATCTGCAGTTCTTTTTTGCTCACCAAAAGTTTGCTTTTCACGTTCAAGTGCACTATTTTTTTTCTTAAGCCCTACATTTGCTTTACTTAAAATATCATTTGCAACATGTGCTGTTCCATATAAATTTTTTAATTCTTCCAGATCAGCAGCAAGTTTTATATTTGCGCTATCAGCAACTCTTAACCTTCCAAGTTCAGCATTTAATGTTTTTCTTTCCCCTTCAAGACGAGCCGTTTTTTCAGTTTCTGCTCGAACACCTTTCGTTAATCTATTGATTTGATCCTCTAAATCAGACTTACAGTCTCTAAGTGTTGCAATTCTTGCTTCAAAATTTTTCTTTTGCTTAACAAGAGCGTTTGTCCTTGCTCGTTTTAATTCCTCAATCATAAGTAACGAATCATTTATTTCTGCTGCTTGATCTTTATTTATATCTTTGAGTTCAGCTATTTTTTCTAATCGAACATTTAACGTCTTAATTTGCCCTAACAATTGTCCATTTCGTTTTCTAAGTCCTTCAATTTCTTTTAATCGTTCGGTTAAAGTAGCAACTTGAACAGTTAATTCACCTTTATTTCTTAAAGCTTTTTCTTGTTCACCTAATTCTTTCTGTAAACGTTCAATTTCTGCCCGTACATCTAACTTTCCTTCAGCTTGCTCACGTAATAAACGAGCATTGTTCTCTTTCTCATCACTTAATTCTTTTTGAACATTTTCCAAAATATTTTCTTTAACTCGCAATCCTGCAACTTCTCCTTCAACGCCTCTTTTTTCTTCTCTTAGCGTTTTTAGTTGTTCAGTAAGAGTTCTATTCGCTCCATGTTGAGCTTTAAGTCCTAGTTGAAGGCCCTTTGCCATATCATCAGAGGCTTTCTTTTTCCCTTCAAGTTCTATTTTTTCTCTTTCAAGTTCTTCAACTCTTGCAGATTTTTCTTTTTCTTCACGAAGTTCGCCTTGCAATCTTGCATTTGCAGTTTGAACGCCCTTTAACCTTTCATTTTCAGTTCTTAATCTAGCTAACTCTTTAAGTTGAACTTTTAAACGGGCATTTTCTGTTTGTAAATTTACTAAATCACGAAGCTCACCTTGCAATCGTTCTCTTTCTACATTAGCTTGTCTTAATTCATCTTGAACTCGCCCTAATTCTTCTGGCTGAACACCGGCAGGGGCAACGACTCGTCTCTCAAGAGCTGCTTTTTCATTTTCAATGGTAGTTTTTTCTGCTTCTAAAGTCCGCACACGTGCTTCAAGTTCTCGAACTGCTGTTTGATCAACAGTAGCTTCTCTCAAATCTTTGACTTCTTTTTCAAGATCGCAAATCTTACTTTGACCACCCCTAATAAACTCTGCAACAGCATCCCAATCTTGGTTAAACCTTTTATAAAGATTAAGATTAATTAAATTAGTAACACTTCTTTTTGTTTCTGCATTTGATTCTGCATAAGAAGAATTAGAAACACAAAAGAATAACAATAAAATTTGTAGAACTTTTTTTGATTTTAAATTCATACTTTCTCCAATTTTTTATTAAACAGCTAAGCCAAACTGTAACATAATGCCAAAATTAGAAAGTGCACTATTTTTACCAGCAAATTCATAATCTAAAGAAGCATTCAGCCAATATCTATTACCAACGATAGTTCCATCATAACCAACATTTAAATACAACTTATTAGAATAAGCTTCTGGTAATCTGCCAGATTCTAAATCTAAATCATTAATAGTAATTGCACTAAAAGCATCATTAGGATCTAAAGATGCATGATCTTTTATCGTTGCACTTACAAAGTATCCATGAATATCAAAACTACCATCACCCCCAGCAACCTCCAGGCCAACAATTGCATAACGCTCATCAAAACTATCATCTATTCTTAATTTTTCACTATCTCTCCACCAAAAATTATGACCAACTTTAAATTTTAAATTTTTATATGCATAGCAAAAATCTACAAAACTATTAAATGTTGATCTAGGCGTGACCTTAGAATTTAAAGTAGTAATATTAGCTAAATTAGTAACTTGAAAGTTAACACCGGCATTATTTGTTTGAATATCCAAATATCTACTAAATGGACCATTATTTTTTAAATCAAAAACCCTTTTATTATTATTTTCAAAAAGATATTCATACTCCATTCCCGCAAAAACATTTAATTTTTTACTTTTATTTTTATTTTCCCAAGCCAACAAATCAAAATTTACACCACCACCCAAACCAAAGTGTTTGCCATTACCAATAATTGGTTCAAATAAATATTCACAATTTGGTCTAAAGCCTGTTGGAATTTCTCCAAACAAATAAATACCAATATTAAGAGAACCAGTTGTTTTTATATTCACATCTGCAGCAACTCGTATATCAGCAAGTCCAGCTAACTTTTGTATCCCATTTTTCATTTTTGCATTAAATAATAATGGATGATCAAACGCCTCCGTAGCATTTGCAGAAACGGTATGATTCTGCGTATCTAACGGCATTTTATCCAAAACCGTACCAATAGGAGAGATATCATATTCTTTAAATTTTAAATTTGTTTCCACATAAGTTAAAGGCATAGTAAGAGATAACATTATACGCTTGTTGAGATAATTTAAATTTTTTAAAAATTGTAAATTATAACCTAACGTTTTCTGTTTTGGACGTATCTGAATTTTAGAACTAAATTCTTTTATTAACTCTTCATTTACATCCGTAATGGTTAACCATGTAGAAGATATATCTGGAATGCCCGCAACATCTTGGCCCTGAACAGTAAGATCAGCCTTGTTATTTATAAAAAAATACTTGGCTAAATCATGAGAATTATTTGATTGCTTATAAAATGGCGTTGCCAAAATTTTAATACCACCATCATCAAATTCTTTTATAAAACTATGAGAAGCGACTTTTTGCATTACTATATCTTGTAAAACTGGTCGAGGCATAAAGAATGTACGCCCTGTATAAGAATATATATTTTTAATTGATAACAATAAAAATAAGAATAGAAAAAATTTTACATCAAATCTCTTCATCTAACGACTCCCTTTTATCCTAAAAATTCATCGTATCCTTTTCAAAACCTTATTATATATCTCTTTACGATGAGCAACTGCAATAACTAAAATTATTAATTCATTCTTTTTTACAGCATAAACAATTCTGTAATTTCCAGATCTTAATCTATACAAATCATTCTTAAATTTTAATTTTTTTATATTTAAATTGGCTTTTAACTCCGCAAGCTCCTTGATTTTTTTTAAAATATATAAGTTATCTGATTTATTTATTTTTTTTAAATCTTTTCTTGCTTCACCGAGAAAAATAATCTCATATTTACATGATTTATTAATCATCAGTTAAAATTTCTTTTTCTATTTCTTCTAGGGAATAAGTTTTTTCATCTGCTTTTAAACGCTCTTCCGCTTTTGCAATATCACTTAAATCTTCCAACTCTTCAAGCAAAGCGTTGTATTCTTTAATATCTAAAAATACACCTACCTTTTTGCCCTGCTCATTTATTACAAATTTAGGATTCATAATTTTACCTTACGTACTTCTCTTTTTACACAAAAAATACCAATCTAAACCGGCGAATAAATTGTGTTACTTTAAAATAGTTACTGTACTACTATTTTTTAATTTTTTTGTAGGCTCACCAGTATTCCAATTTATGGCAACCTCATGCAACGCTGGATTAATATAAAAAAACTTCTTATTAAAATGCAAGTTAATGTTAAATGTAAGCCATATAGGCAACACTGTTCCGCTTGCAAATATATTCTTACCAATAGGCTTATTATCATCTCGCCCAATGTAAACGCAGGTTGTAAGCTCAGGAGTCGAACCCACAAACCATGTAGAAGTTGCTTTATTTGTAGAGCCAGTTTTCCCAATAGATTGAGCATCTATCCATTTATTATAACCAAGCATATTTTTTGCTCTTTTTAATCTATAAGAAAGGGCATTTACCATCTTTGAATTTGTAGTAGAATCTAAGACCTTTATTTTTTTATTTTTAAATTCCCAGATCTTTTTATTATTTTGATCTTTTACATGTTCTATAAAATATGAATTTACGTAAATCCCATCATTAGAAAAAACATTAAACGAAGTTGCTAGCTCTTTTACGGTCATTTCTGCTGTACCCAAGGCCAAAGATGGATATGGCATTAAATCTGCTGTTATTTGAAAACGCCTTACCCACTTTATAACATGATCATAACCAAGATTTAATAATAACTTTACTGCAACAATATTGTTAGAAGTTGCCAAAGCTTTTAATAAAGTCATCTCACCTGAAAATATACTATTCCAATTTTTTGGAGTCCAAGCTTGCCCGCCAACTTCCATCTCTAAAGGTTCATCTACAAAAAGATCATCCATATCAAGACCACCCTTTATTGCACTTGCATATAGAAAAGGTTTAAAAGCTGAACCTATTTGTCGCCTTGCCTGCAATACTCTATTATATTGAGATTCGTTAAAATCAAACCCACCAATTAAAACTTTTATTTTTCCAGTATTAGACTCTATCGCTATCATTCCACCATTTAATTTTTCATCTAAACTATCTCGAGTTTCTTCTAATTTTTTTCTAAAAATTTTAGCTGCCAATTCTTGCTTTTCCTTATTGATAGTAGTTTTTATTTTTAAACCCTGCGTATATAAAGCATCTTTGCCCCAATGCTCTTCGGCCCATGTTCTTATATACTCTTGAACATAAAGTAATATAGGATCACCAGAAACATAGTTCTGAATATAAAGTTCTTGATTAACAGCAAATTTAAAATCTTGTTTTGATATAAAATTAAGCTTTAACATATTATTGAGAACTAAATTTCGACGCTTCAAAGAACTCTGTGGCGAATTTAACGGCGAGAAAAATAAAGCCGATTTAGCCGTTGCGGCTAAAATTGCAGCCTCTTCCAACGTTAAATCTTTTATACTTTTGCCCCAAAATCTTTGCGCTGCAGCCTCCACCCCATAAACACCTCTACCAAAATAAACATTGTTTAAATAAAGTTCTAAAATTTGTTCTTTAGTAAACTTTCGTTCAATCTGAAACGACAAAAAGATATCTTTTATTTTTCTAAACCAAGTTCTTTCATGCGATAAAAATAAAAGCTTTGCGACTTGCTGTGTAATAGTACTTGCACCCTGAACAATTTTAAACCTACGTAAATTAATTATTAAAGAACGCAATATACCCCGCCAAGAAACACCTCCGTGATAAAAAAATGACCAATCTTCCGCAGCAACAAAGGCATAAACTAATTTTTGAGGAAAATCTTTATATTTTACCAGCTCTCGTTTGTCTAATTTAAATCTAAATAAAACATCGTTTTTATCATCAAGAACAACTGATGATTTAGACGGATCAGTAGAAAAAGCTTTAGATAAATCTACCCAATCATAGTTGAATAGATAAAAAAAAGCTCCTAAACAAAAACTGAAAAGTAATAAATTTATTACAAAAAAATACTTTATAAATTTATTCAAATAAAGCTCCAAAAACATCTTTTGTTAATAAGGACTTAGATCCCGCATCCAGTGCGGGATGACACTATTTTTAACATCAAAGAAATAAATAATATTTTAACCAAATCAACAAAGAAAAATAAAAACATATTTAGATTTAGTTTAACAAAAAATGAAAGCCACGCCACTCCAAAAGTATGCAAAACAAATAATCCCATCAACAAAATAAAAAATCGAAAGAAACATTTAATGTTGCTAAATATAATATTTTTTTTATACAAATCTTTTAAAAATGAAATCAAAAGCGTAGAAAAAACAAAACCAATTAAATAGCCACCAGTGGGACCGAGTAAATGCAATAAGCCTGATTTTAATCCAAAAAAGACAGGAGCACCACAAACACCCTGCAAAATCCATAAAAGACTAGCAAAAAATGCAAGTCTACCAAACAACATCGCAGTTAAAAAAATAACAAATGTTTGTAATGTTATTGGTATCCAATTAAAAGGCAACGGTATATAAACTTGCGAAGACAAAGCATATAACCAAGATAAGGTAATAGTAAAAACAATTTTATTTTTATAAATTTTTGTTAAAAAAGGGATAAAGAATAAAATTGTTTTTTTTATAGTTTGATTCATAAATATCACATAAATTTAGTTAAAAAGACAAACAACAAGGTATATTAACATCAACCATTTAATAAAACAAAAGCCAACCATAAATTACTTAGAACCAATTTATATCTTTTTTTTAAAATTGGTTTAATATTTACTATCCAATGAATACTTACAAAGTATAATACTAATTATTAAAAATATTATTTATAAAAGGAATCCAATGTTAAAAATAAAAACACTCGTTTCTATTGTAGTGTTACTAACGTTTGCTGCAGGCTGCTGCAAAAAATGTAAAAAAACATGTGACACAAAAAAAAATGTAAAAGTTCAACGAAAATTTAAGTAAAAAACAGATAAATTTTAATAAAAAAGGGCCAGAAAATTTCTGGCCCGATTTTATTATCTACCACAACATTTTTTAAACTTTTTACCTGAACCACAAGGGCATGGATCATTCCGCCCAATTTTTGGTTCTGCGTGCCTTACAGTTCTTTGCCCTTTGCTACTTTCATCCCCACCTCCAACTTGAGCTGCTGCCAATTCTTTTTCTCGTTCTTTTTCTATTTCATGAACTCGAGCCGCATCAAAGTTTTCAGGGCGCATTCTAAATATCATTCTAACAATATCCCATTTAATTTCGTACATCATGTCTTTAAAAAGATCAAAAGCTTCTCTTTTGTACTCAATTAATGGATTTTTCTGGCCATAACCACGTAAACCAATACCTTCTTTTAAATGATCTATATTTTGTAAATGCATTTTCCATGCCTGATCTACAGACTCTAAAAGAATCCATTTTTCAGCCCCTTTTAACATTTCTTTATCTAATACAGATCTGTATTGTTCATACTGATATTTTAAAAACTCAACAACATTGTTTTCAAATGTTACAGAATCGTTGGTATTCAAATTTGCATCAATAAATGCTTGTTGTTTTAAGCCGGTTAGCTTTTGCAACGATTCATAAATATTAGTCTCCATTTCTAAATTACACCTAGCAGATGAACAATACATTGCAAAAATATTAGAACCAACATCTCGGATCATTTGATTTAAAAGTTGTATAATATGTTCTTCACCTTCTAATATTTCTCGCCTATACGAATAAACAACAGTTCTTTGTTGATTTAAAACATCATCATATTCTAATAAATGTTTTCTTATTTCATAGTTATGCTTTTCAACTTTTTCTTGAGCTTTTTCTATACTACGAGAAACCATTTTATGTTCTATACTTTCACCTGGCTGCATGCCCATTCGCATCATTGTGTTTTTTACTTTTTCACCACCAAAAATTCTTACTAGATCATCTTCTAAAGACAAGTAAAACTTTGTAGAACCAGGGTCACCCTGACGACCAGATCGACCTCGCAACTGATTATCAATACGCCTACTTTCGTGTCGCTCTGTACCAATAATTCTAAGTCCACCAGCCTCTCTTACACCGTCACCCAATTTAATATCAGTACCACGTCCTGCCATATTTGTAGCAATAGTAATTTTGCCCGGCTCACCCGCCTCTTTCACAATGTCAGCTTCTCGCTCATTCTGTTTTGCATTCAAAACATTATGAGGAATATTTTTTTGTTTCAACATATGACTTAGATACTCAGAAGTTTCCACCGCTATAGTACCAACAAGGACAGGCTGCCCTTTTTCATGACTTTCTTTTATATCATCTATAACTGCATTAAATTTATCATCTGTAGATAAAAATATTATATCAGATTCATCATTTCTTATCATTGGTCGGTGAGTTGGAATCACTGTAACCGGCAATTTATAAATATTGTGAAATTCCGTTGCCTCAGTTTCTGCGGTTCCAGTCATACCTGAAAGTTTTTTATACATTCTAAAATAATTTTGTAACGTTATAGTTGCTAATGTCTGATTTTCTCGCTCTATCCGCACACCCTCTTTAGCCTCTAAAGCCTGGTGTAAACCGTCACTGTAACGACGACCCGCTAAAATTCTTCCGGTAAATTCATCAACAATTAACACTTCATTTTCTCTAACAACATAGTCAACATCTTTTTTGAATAAAACATTTGCCTTTAAAGCTTGTTGAGCATGGTGCAGTACAAGAATATTTTCGGGAGCATATAAATTATCTACGTTAAGATTTTTTTCCATTTTATCAATTCCAAAATCTGTTAGATGAACAGATTTTTCTTTTTCATCTAATTCGTAATCTTCTACGTTTTTTAAAAATTGAACAGCTTTGTTTGCTTTAAGATATAAGTCACTACCTTTTTCACTTGGTCCAGAAATAATTAAAGGAGTTCTTGCTTCATCTATAAGAATAGAGTCAACTTCATCGACTATCGCATAATTTAAATCTCGCTGAACATAGTCAGAAAGATTAAACTTCATATTATCCCGAAGATAATCAAACCCAAACTCATTATTTGTACCATAAGTTATATCAGCACCGTACGCCTTTTTCCTAATGTCATCATCCATTGAATTTTGAATAACACCAACCTCCATTCCTAAGGCGTTATAAATCGGACTCATCCATTCTGCATCACGCTTTGCAAGATAATCGTTCACGGTAATAAGATGTGCTCCCTTACCTTCTAGCGCATTAAGATATAATGATAATGTAGAAGTAAGAGTTTTACCCTCACCTGTTCTCATTTCTGCAACCCTACCCTTGTGCAAAATTACACCACCAACCAACTGAACATCAAAATGACGTTCACCAAGTTTTCTTCTAGCGGTTTCTCTTACAAGAGCAAAAGCTTCTGGCAAAATATTCTCTAAAGATTCTCCATTCTGGATTCGCTGCTTAAAGTCAAAAGTTTTTTGCATTAACTCTGGTTCCGTTAATGGAGTAAATTGATCTTCCAATAAATTTATTTTTTGGATTAACGGACGCAACAATTTAAGCTCCCGCTCATTCTTTGTCCCAAATATTTTTGCTAATAATGTTGTTATCATTTTTTATTTCCTTAAATTTTTCAAATTGGCATTTCTAGGTTATAACTATTTTTAATAAAACTATCAAAGTCCTTTATAGTTACGTTAAATTTATTTTTCTGGTTTTTTATATTTCTAATGTTAATTTTTATATTATTAGAATTCTTAAAATATTTTTTCAATAATCTAATTATATCTAACGTATATACTGAAATTGGATATGGTGAAATAGACAACCGATTCCTGTACAAAAGATTTGTCCTTGTTTTTATTAACCATAACTCACTATGCCTTGGTTTTAATTTATCACATTTTACTTGTACTTGAACTAATTTTGTTGGCAAAATCTTCTCATGTCTTCTTTTTTTGAACGTTCTTCTTGAGTGATGTTTTTTTGTAGACAAAATATCTATTACCTGAACATCATCACCTTTAGAATAAAAGTTCCAAACACAATCAAAAACACCAGAATTTATCAAATCTTTAGTTTCTTCCTGCACTGGAGTCCCAAGTAAAATTAAATCTTTAATTTTTAAATTTAGCCTATTCTCGTTCTCCATAACAGCTAAATTAAGAGCAACATTTCCACCATGTGAATGGGCAAAAACTTGAACATCCGGCTCTAAATCATCTTTATTTCTCTTTTTTATCTCTCTTATCACTTCCACAAGTTGATCATAAAACGGCTTTGCACTTTCCAAACGACGTTTTTTATCCAAACGCCCAGACCAACCAAATGTATAATAAGAATAATCTTTATATGCTCTGTTATTTTTTCTATATATCTTTGAAAACATGTTAGAAATTTTTTGAGAACTCAATTCATAAGTCGTAAGATTATCCTTTTTATCCAAATCAATTTTGTGTAAACCAATCTTTTGTATTGGTTGAAATTTATATACGCCACGAAATCTTATGTTATGAATATATTTATGCCAAAAATTCTCCTGTTTTACCGGTGAATTTACATCACCTTTTAATGTTTGCAATATATTAGAAATAGATGGATACGGTAAAATAGTTCCATGAACAAATATAGTTATCAATTCTTTTTTAGATTCTAATTCGTTAAAATGCTCTATAGGAACATAATGCCCATTTTGTTGTTTAAAAACAATCTTATTATCATGACTAAAATCAGGCCTCAAATCCCTTTTTTGTAATTCAGCAATATTTATATCTTGGCTATCACTATCAACAACATTATTAACATAAATCTGTTTTTTTTGTTTTGTTTTTTTTGCACATGATGATGTAAAAAAAAATAAAAACATAAATGCCGGTAAAAATATCTGTATATTTTTTATTTTTTTCATAAAATCTCCGTAAATATTTTTATAGATTTTTATTGGTTAAACATTCGTTGAACAAACAATCACTTTAAATTATATAAAATAATTTTTGTTTTTAATATGCTTTACAAAAATATCATGTTGGAATAGCTTTTTCCTAGTATTGTATTTTAATGCTGTATTTAAAATTATTAACATAAGGCCACGCTATGGATCTAGATAATCAAACCCCAAAAGAAAACTTAGGTTCTGTATTGCGAATTAGCGGCACCGTTACCGACGTCCAATTCAAAATAGAAAATGTTCCTAATATTTATAACAAACTTATAATCATAAATAAAAAAGACAACAAAGGTTTTTTTAAACGAAATATAGGCTTAGAAGTAGCACAACATATTGGTGACGGCGTTGTAAGATGCATAGCTCTAGAACCACTAGATGGCGTAATGAGAGGAACAGAAGTTCTCGATACAGGGCATACAATACAAGTACCTGTCGGTAAAGAAGTTTTGGGAAGAATATTTAATGTTATCGGTGAAACAATAGATAATGGTCCCAAGATAGGAAACGATGTTAAACGCTGGCCAATTTATAGACAAGCACCAGAATTAGTTGAACAAAAAATAACAGACGAATTATTAGAAACAGGAATTAAAGTTTTAGACCTTTTATGTCCCTACATTAAAGGCTCAAAAATAGGACTATTTGGCGGAGCCGGAGTTGGAAAAACAATTTTAGTTCAAGAATTAATACGTAACGTTGCCATAGAACATAAAGGTTATTCTGTTTTTGTAGGAATTGGAGAACGAACAAGAGAGGGTAATGAACTTTGGTTAGAAATGAAATCTTCTGGCGTTCTAGATAAAACAGCACTGGTATTTGGACAAATGGGAGAAATGCCAGGGGCTAGACTAAGAGTTGGCCTTAGCGGACTTACAATGGCTGAATATTTTAGAGATGAAGAAAAAAAAGATACGCTACTTTTTATAGATAACATATTCAGATACGTTCAAGCGGGATCAGAAGTATCTGCTCTTTTAGGTCGAATGCCATCTGCAGTCGGATACCAACCAACATTAGCATCAGAAATGGGCATGCTCCAAGAACGAATTACCAGTACACAAAATGGATCCATCACATCCATACAAGCCGTATACGTACCAGCAGACGACTACACAGACCCCGCACCGGCAACAACATTCCAACACTTAGACGCTAGTACAGTCCTTTCTAGAAAAATTTCTCAAGCAGGTATATATCCCGCAGTTGATCCTTTAGAATCTGTATCAAGTGGACTAAAACCAGAAATTGTTGGCAAAAATCATTACGAAGTTGCAAGAGCTGTTCAAAAAACTCTTCAAAAATACAAAGAACTTCAAGATATAATCGCTATTTTAGGTATGGATGAATTATCTGAACAAGATAAATTAACAGTATATAGAGCAAAAAAAATTCAAAAATTCTTAACACAACCTCTTTTTGTTGCAGAACAATTCACAAACATAAAAGGTAAATATGTTAAACGAGAAACGGTTATTCAGGATTTCAAAAAACTTATTTCAGGGAAATGCGACGACATTCCAGAAGCAGCTTTTTATATGGTAGGAACATTAGAAGATGCCATTGAAAAAAATAAAATAACTATAAGATAATCCTTCGGAAGAACACACCCGGCCTTCGCCAAAGGCTATGGCGGGCACGGCGAGTGTGGGAACATTTAATATTATGGAAGATAAAAAAATATTTAATTTAAAAATAGTAACGCCAACAAATAATAAAAATGTTATTGTTGAGTGGCTAGATGCAAAAACAAATCAAGGTAACTTTTTTGTAGGTCCAAAGCATAGCGATTTAATTGCAGTATTAAAGGATCGTTCACAAGTTAGTTACAAAATTAAAGGTAAAACTGAGCCAAATTTTTTGGACATTTATAATGGATTTATAAAAATTTCGGCAGGAAACGCATTAATTATAACTGATCATTAAATTTAACCTTTACAAAAGTAACTCCTAATTTAAACTCTAAAATTCATACGTAGTAAATCATATATAACAATATACCATAGGAGCATTCATGGAACTGATGCATTATATGCTAATATTCTCCGGAGTCTCAACTCTTGGAGCTCTAGTTGTTGCTATTTTTTTTAGAAATATTTTAAACCAAAAAATTAGTAGTAAAAAAGCTAATAAAATAGCCGGCCTTATAAGATCTGGGGCAATGACATTCTTGAAAAAAGAATATTCTATTTTGGCAATTGTAATTGCAATTGCATTTATAACATTATCTTATGCATCTGGCAGTCTTTTTACAGGATTTGCATATATCGCAGGAGCCCTTAGTTCTATGCTGGCAGGATACATTGGAATGCTTGCAGCAACAAAGGCTAACGTTGCAACAACAATGGCTGCAAAAGAACACGGTGAACGACCAGCTTTCATGACAGCACTTTTTGGTGGAGCCGTTATGGGTTTTATAGTTGCTCTTTTAGGTATAATTGGTTTAGGCTCATTGTTTGTTCTGTTTGTTAATAATTTAAATGTGGACTTTGTTCAATTGATAACATCATACGGTCTTGGTGCTAGTTCTATCGCATTATTTGCTCGTCTTGGCGGAGGTATTTATACAAAAGCGGCAGACGTTGGAGCAGACCTTGTTGGTAAAGTAGAAATGGGTATTCCAGAAGATGATCCTAGAAACCCTGCCGTTATTGCTGATAACGTAGGAGACTGTGTCGGTGATACTGCCGGTATGGGTGCAGATATTTTTGAAAGTTACGTTGGTGCAACCTTAGCTGCTATGAGTTTAGCATTTGTTGCATATGCAGGAAACATAAAATATATTGCTTTACCTTTAATTTTAATATCAATAGGACTTATTGCATCAATTGTTGGTTTAATTTCCATTAAACTATTTAAAGGGAACTTAGGTTCTATGCTACACAACTCTACATATGTAGCAATAGTTGCATTTTTAGCTGGTTCTTACACATATATAAAGTATGCTGACATAGAAATGAAACTATTTGGAGCTATGGTACTAGGAGCTTTTTCTGGCGCAATAATAGGTCTTGCTACAGACTACTACACCAATGGCAAACCTGTAAGAAATCTTGCCAAAACATCTCAAACCGGTGCTGGTACAAACTTAATTTATGGACTATCCGTAGGATTTGAATCTGTAGTCGCACCAATTATCGCATTAGCACTAGTTATATTCTTTTCTTACACATACTTTGGTGAATTATTTGGAATATCACTAGCCGCCGTTTCTATGCTAGCAACAGTTGGTATTACAATGTCTGTTGATGCGTATGGTCCAATAGCAGACAATGCTGGTGGAATATCTGAAATGTCAGGATTTGGTCCTGGTGTTAGAAAAATAACAGATAAGCTTGACGCTTTAGGAAATATGACAGCAGCTCTTGGTAAAGGCTTTGCAATTGGATCTGCAACTCTTACAGCTTTAGCTGTTTTTGCAGCTTATTCAGAAAGAGCAAATTTACCAAATATAGATCTCTTAAATCCATTAGTAATTGTGGGCATGTTTATAGGCGGAACATTACCATTTTTGTTATCTGCGCTTACAATGAGAGCTGTTGGCAAGGCTGCATGGCAAATGGTTCTAGAAGTAAGACGACAATTTAAAACAATAAAAGGTCTTGCAGAAGGTAAAGCTGAACCAGATTCAAATAGATGTATAGAAATTTCTACAAATGCAGCACTTAGAGAAATGATTTTACCAGGCTTACTAACAATTAGTGCTCCAATTGTTATAAAATTCACATTGGGACCAATAGCTCTCGGTGGTTTTTTAGCTGGAGCAACTTTAGCCGGAGTCCTTCTAGCACTTACAATGGCAAATGCCGGTGGAGCTTGGGATAATGCAAAAAAATATATCGAAGCAGGCAACTTTGGCGGCAAAGGATCTGATGCACACAAAGCAGCAGTTGTTGGTGACACAGTTGGCGATCCATTCAAAGATACATCTGGACCTTCTCTAAATATTTTAATTAAGTTAATGGCTGTAATATCTCTATTACTAGCAACATTGTAAAATCACAAAGAAGCAAGAGTTTATTATAAAAAATATTTTTGCAATTTTCGGAAGAAACATTTAATGTTTAGGTATTTTTATTATGACAACAACTATTTTATCTAAAAATACAAGCAAAAAAGCTATAAACTTCTCCGTAGAAAAACGAAAAATTAATTTTTCCGTTTTAGAAGAAGCTTACAATCAATACAACAAACAAAATGTACCCTTTCTTTTAAAATTACGAAAAGAAATGCGTGAAAAAAAACCTTATGCTGGCTTAAAAATTTTTCATAATATTCCATTAACAATGGAAACAGTATTAAAAGTTATACCATTAATAGAAGGTGGCGCAGATGTTACTGTTTCTAATATGACAGGAATGCCGCCACAAGAAAAAGCTCTAGATATTCTCAAGAGAGCAAATGTAAAAGTCCAATTGTCTCATGACATAAAAGAAAGATATGATGTTTATCTTGACTGTGGAGCAGAATTGGTAAATGCACCAGCTCCAAAGTTAGGAACCATAGAATTAACAGGAACCGGAACAATTGTTTATAAAAAAACCAACCTATCTTATTCTGTTATTTCTGTAGACGATAGCAAAATAAAATTCTTAGAAGGGATTGGTACTGGTGATAGTGGAGTCAAAGCTATAACAGAGCTTACCGGCAAACCTATAAATAACAAAAAATTCTTGGTATTTGGATACGGTAAAATAGGCAATGGTGTTGTAAAATCACTACTACAACACACAAAAAACGTGGTAGTTATAGACACAAATTCCAAATTAATTGATTCACTAAATAGTTCTGGAATTAAAGCAATTAATGCGAACAAAATATCATTGATAAAAAAAGAACTAACAGATACCTTTTGCGCAATAACAAGCACAGCAGTTAAAGGCTGTATTTCTAAAAACTTTGATTCTAAAGATTTTAATAACATTATTCTTGCCAATCTTGGAGCAGAAGATGAATTTGGGAACAAATTTAAGCAAGAAAATGTTCTTAACAAAAAGTTTCCTGTAAATTTTGCCATAAAAGAACCGACAACCTTACGCTTTCTAGACCCTGTTTTTTATGCACATAACAAAGCAATAGATTTATTAATAAATAATAAAACAAAGCCAGGTTATCATCCATATCCAGAAAAACGATCTATTGAACTTATTAAACAATGGCAAGAATTCCATCCAAATGATCCACTATTTAGCTCAAAAGAAATTTCAAAATTAATAAATAAACAATATTAGGCCAGGAACCCATTCAGACTTTCTATTTGCTTTTTATCAGATATTTTACAAAAATAAATCCACTCCGGTTGCAACTATACAAATCGTATATAACCTATTCTTACATAAATCATTGGGGTGCATATGAAAAAGACGTTAGTATTAACAGTAATTATTTCTTTAAATCTATTAAACTTTAGCAATACAATAAAAGCTTATCCAGCAAGAAACAACATTTTTCGAAGAGCAAACGATCCCATAGACATATTCGTTTCATATCTAGAATATTATCTTCTACCACAAGTGGAAAGAAAGCTTATTGACTATATCAACGACAACAGAGAGAATCTTAAATCTTTAAGCGGCATCAAAAGACTTTTTAAATTAAAAATAGATCGAATAAAAGAAGCTCTAAGAAAAGAAAAATACTTTGTAGAAAAACAATGTCCAATTACTCTGGAAGAATATAATAACAACACAGAGTTAGCATTATTTAAACCTTGCAGACACTCTATGTCCAAAGAAGCCTTTGATGTATATACAGTAGATTTTTTTGAAAATCACGAAAATGGTAATCCAGCTTGTCCAATATGTAGACAAGAAATACACGAGACAAAGTTTTTAAAATATTCAAAAGTAAAGCTATTAAGACATGAATAATGGAATTTATACATAACTAGATCCTGAAACAACCCTTCGATACACGCTGCGCGCACTCAGGACAGGGTTCAGCGTGACAGAAATAGTCTACTTTTTAACAAGAATATAAGCTTGCACATTTCTTGGCATTGAAGATACCCACTTATAAAAATTACCTTTAGAATTAAAAACTCCACCATAAAAATCTAACTGGTAAAGATTATTTACAAATGCTCCTCCAAAATCTGCAATAACTCCCAAACGCATCTCCATCTTACCAGTTCTTTTACTTTTATATCTTATGGCCACAATTTTACCAAATCCAATATTGTAAACATCTCCGGCAAAAAGAGCTCCTCCCAAATTTATTATATTATATTCTTTAAACTTCTTATTTCTAGGAATAACTCTGAAATACCAATATCGCTTTTGATTTTTTCGATCCTTTATTGTTTTGTCATAAGCAAAGCCATTATTTTTATCCACAGAAACAATAAATTCTTTGCCATCAGGCATTTTTATAATAGATGAGCCTTGCATTAAAGACTCTTCTAAACCATCCCTGGAAACCCAAAATAATGGCCTTGCTTTATCTTTATATTCTGTAGTATCTAATTTTCCTGCTAAAACGTCCTGCTTGGATAATTTCTTGATCCAAACATTGTTTCCAGATTTATTCACCAAAGCATATAAAGCATGCAAATATTTTTTAGATTTTGTATAACTACCCGGCAACTTAAATGTTGCATAATGAGTCAAATATACTGCACCATTAAAAATTTTTTTATCATGTTTTGCGGCACTCACCCTATCTCCGGACCATTTTATAAATTTAAAATAGTTATTCAAAAAAAGAGGATCTAAAACCCGTGGCGCAGAATTTAATCTTTGGTCTGATTTAATAATATCAATTATGAATTTTAAAGTTTCCTTTACCTTAGCAAGGCTCTCAAAGTTTCTACTAAAGCTATAAGGAGAATACGACCTCCTGTCAAAGCTCTTGTTATTATTAATACTATTTAATGCATATTTAGCCGCCCGCTTCAACGCCTTTGGATCTGTATCTACCTTTAAAGCCGATACAAATTGCCTATTCAAACTAAAATAAGGCGTAACATTTAATTGATTTATAGTTGGAGCTTGCCCATTAGTAACCGAATGGAATAAATAAATAAAACTAAGTAATACTAAAAAAACTCTTTTAAAGAAAAATAACATATCGAATCCCCCAAAATAATTTACATATATTTTATATAAGCAAAAATGAGCATAAAAAAGCAAGCTAAATAAAACAAGCTCGTTAATAAAAAATAAAACTAGAAGTTTAAAAAAATCTTGCATTAGTAAGTTAGTTTATTCTATTTTTATTACAGGGAACAAAAGAGGTTAAAGTTTTAGGGAGATTTCTGTGGGGTGGAACTATGAAAAAACAAATAGTAGCATTTGTTAAACTATTATGCATAATATATCTCGTTATATTTATTCCCAAAATAATATCTCACAAAAAAGAAATAAAAAATAACAATCCATACTCTATGAGTAATTCAAGATCAAGGCACATAGAAAGCATCAATAACTTAATAAAAAATAAAAAGAATTATTATTGGTTAAAAAATAAAAACATTGCTCTTTTTTGTGATACAACCACAAGAGAAAGCCTTAAAAAAACAACCAAATTATTAACCAAAAATAGATTTCAAATAAAAAAAATATATTTAATAAAAAAAGACTCCGAAGAAAGGATTCATTACAAAAACATAAATATCCCGATTATAGAGTGGAACCCTACAAGCACAAATAACAACACAAAAATAATTTTAAACAATATAGATGCAATATTATTTAATGCTAAAGGTAACGGGCTAAGAGGAGATATTTGCTTTAATGCCCTATTAAAAATAATGGAAATAAACCAAAAATATAATAAAAAGATCGTAATTCTTGATCAACCAAATCCTGTATCAAAATATATGGAAGGTCCTGGTCAAATACCGTTTCAACACGGACTTACAACAGGAGAGCTCGCAAAATATTTTAATCAACATGTCCTAAAAAAGACACAAAGCCTATTTGTAGTACCTATGATAGGCTGGAAACGAAAGAACCAAAAGGAAGCAAACCCCGAAAAGAATTTATTCAAAATATTAAACAAAATAAAACCAATCAACTTAAATATCGATAATAAAACAGCGGCAACATCCATCTTGTTTACCAAAGACAGCCTAACTCCTTGGGAAATTAATCACCTTAAAAAAATTTGTACTAGCATTGGGCTAAATTGTGAAAAATTCTCTCATACAAACAAAAACAAGGTAGAATTTGTAGGATTAAAAATAAATAATATTCAAAATACAAGCAAGTTTTCATACTTCAATCCAATAATAACAATCGCCAACTTTTTAAAAAATCGAAAAAATATAAAATTAAAGTATTCAGATTCTTTTAACAAAATGTTAGCCTCTAAAGAAGCAACCGATTTTTTGAATAATGACATAAATCTAAATGACTTCAAGGCAAAAACTAGAAGAACATTACAAGATTTTTATGCCAAAACAAAGGGTCTAATGCTGTATAAACCGTACCCAGAAATAAACAATATAAAAATAATAAAAATATAATCGTGCAAAAAGAACACTGTTTTGTTTTAAAAAGATTTTTACCAAATAAAAACAAACTTTCTGTGCTTACAGAAAATTTCGGAAAAATAGAAATAATAACCCGGCCTAATCATAAAATAATCGAGTTATGGCCGAGCATGCTTTTATCTTTCAACAAAAATAGTCGCATAACGGATTCAAAGATATTTATAGCAGAAAAAGTAGAAATAATAATGACCACCCTCTTTGACAACACAATAAATATAGAATGGGCCCACAATATCTTAGAAATATGTTATTATTTTATTCCACTAAACCACCCTGAACCTAAAATCTTTGAATTTATTTATAATAGCTTTAATCTAAATATAATTAAAAATTATTTTCCTGAATCTATGAATATAATTAAAAAAATTTATACTCTAAAATTATTAACACTAATAGGATTTTATCCGGAAAAAAATTTAACTTCCCTTCTGGTACTTTATTCTAATATTACAAATTTATATATTAAGATTGTTGACAAAAACAGGATAAAATTAATAAAAGAAAATTTACAAGATATAAATAAAGCAGAACAAATCGCAAGAATAGATACATGGATACTAAAATGCATAGCTTCGCATCCTTGTTTTAGAAATTTTAAAACAATAAACTCTTTTAAAAATATTTAAAGGCCACAATATGCTAAAAATAATTTTTATCGTTTTAACCTTAATCTTAAATAACGTTGATATTGCTTACGGTTTATCAATATTTCCCACAACAAATCAAGTGCAGCCCATATTAAACCCAATAACGATTGAAAAAGAAAGCTTAAAAAAAGAAGAAACCAAGCTTGCAGACGAACAAATAAGGTTTACAGCAGAAGAAAGAAGTATTAACAATAAATTAAATGAAATCTCACAAGAACTTAGCAAAATAGATGAAAAGCTAAAAATTGCAAGCGAAACCGAAAAAGACTTTCTGGTAAAGTTTATAACCTTATTAAATGAAAAAAAACAAATATTATCACTACAAACTGATTACTGGAAAGAAATTGTCACAATAATTGAACAAAATATAAAAAATTTAAAATCAATAATAAGCTTTAAAGAATTTCCTAAAACAACAAAACAAAGCGCTTCTTATTCGTGGAAAGAGTTCAAAGAAGCATCAAAAAAATTATACAACAAAAAAACCGAACAAAAGAATTTAGAAAATAAAATAGAAGCTCTTATAAAACAACAAGAAACAAGTGCCAAATTTTTAGATTCAAATAATACACAAAAAGAAAATAAACAATCAGCCTTAAAAGCCGTGGAAGAAGAACTAGAAAGAGGAATTAAGGATCCTGCCAAAATCCACGAACGCACACTTTTAAAAGAAGAATTAAGCTTTTTAGACGAAAAAGAAATCTTATATAACCTAAAAATAAAAAAGTTTAAGCTCGAAGTTATTTTAAAAAACAACGAACTTGCAATACTTTCTGTAGATATAGAACAAAAAAATAAAGAAATAAAGGAAATAGAAAGAAATCTAATACCAACCAACGAAGATGTAAATTTAGCTCAAGATGAATGGGGTATAGAATCTCAAAAAGCTCAAATAAGTCAAAATACCTTAGAACAAAAAAAGAAACCTGCAAAAAAAGAACTCGAAATTCTAAGGAAAAAATTAGACGAACTAAAAGAAAAGGAATCGCAAAAAGAAACACTCGATCAAAGCGAACAAATTTTGCTAAGCTCCGAAATAACAAAAATACAAACCTATATAGAAAAGGATAACAATTATCTAAAAATAATAGAGTACGAAAAAAATAAACTGGACTTAATTGTAGCATCTAAGAAATTACAATTTGATATGATAAAATCCTATTATCAAAGTAGTCTTGATAGCGAATTAGCTCAAACATGGCTGGATAATTTTAAAAATCAAAGAGAAATAGCTCAAGTTCTTTCTGGCGAATTAGGCCAAAAAATTAATGATGAAATAAATGTACAAACAGAAGCAATAAGAAAATTAGATCAAATAAAAGTAAAAATAGAAGAAATAAATTTAAAACAAACATCCATTTTTAAAGGCAAGCAAAAAAGATTTGAAACGGCAATCGGAAATCTAAGAAAAGCCAACTTAAACTTAATAAGCATAAAAGATTCCAGATCATTCGCTATTATAAATGACCAAAAAAATATTAATGAACAGATAAAAAATACTATTGATTTTATAAGTAAACAACTGGAAACCAAAAATATATCCAAAAATATATGGTCACGTTCAAGAAAAGCAATTTCAATAAACGATCTTTCCAGATCTTTATATGATGCTGAAAAACTTTTAACTAGACTTTTTTGGGACACGCCAAACTACCTAAGCCCACAAAACATTATCAAAGGCGTAAATAGTTTATCCTGGCCAAACTATTTGGGACTTTTAATATTTATAATATTTTTTATTTTTTATCTCTTCGGTACAAAAAAGCTATTCATATACTTACAAAAAATTTGTATATTAAAATTAAAAAAAGATAAAAGCAGATATTATCTAAACATATATAGAGTAATCAATACTTTAGTAGGATTTGCTCTAAATAATTTCAAAGTCTTTTTTGTATGGCTATTCATTTATCTACATATAATTTTTGACTTCAAATATATCTTCTCATCCGTAGAATTTTTAGCAATACCGTACGTAATCGCAGTATTCCATATTATCTCAATACCAGTATGGATATATTTATCAAGTAAGCTTTTAGCAATCGCAAAAGAATTAAATAAAGAATTATCATTCGTATTTTTTGCAGAAAAAACACAAAATAAGTTTATATTCTTATTAACTTCAATTATGTACTCTACAGCAATTTTGATACCATTAAGACAAGCTTTTTTAAATTACATAGACACACCGTCAGAATTTCCAAACGTGATGCTAGCCGCATATTCTTTAATTTTAGTTTGCTTAATACTTCTATTTTTTGGTAAAGAAGACGTCTTAACATTAATCCCAGCTCACGGTAAAGTTTTACCATGGATAAGAAAATATGTAGAAAGTCATTATTACCCTGTATTTATATTTCTAATGAGTCTTTTAATCCTTTCTAATCCATATATCGGATATTTAAATCTTGCTTGGTACCTAGCATTTGCAGTGCCAAGTACAGTCACAATTATATATGGCATAATGATTGTACATGAATACATACGAAAATGGTCTATGCCATTCTTTTTAAAAGAAGAAAATGATGAAATTGTTGATAACTTTGAACAATCAAAAACTTACTACGGTTTTTTCATAATACTCACATTTATAGGACTATTGTTTATAGCATTTGTATTTATAACAAGAATATGGCAACTGGGTTACTCCATAAACGATCTTCTTAAAAATCTATCTATAGACTGGACCATTCCTTTGGGACAAGGGGCAAGATTCGGAATAATTCAACTTTTAATTTTAATATCATTTATATTGTCAGGTTTTTTAATTTCAACATTCCTCAAAAAATTTGTATTGAATAAATTATTCGAAATATTCAGAACAGAGCCTGGTACCCAAAATACAATATTTAAAATAGCACACTACATAATAATATCTTTGGTAATAATCCTTGGATTCGCAACAATACAACTAAAAGAATTTATAACTATTGTTGGTAGTTTCTTAGCTATTGGTACAGGTTTTGCTCTAAAAGATCTGGCTGCGGATTATGTAGCAGGACTATTCATTCTAATAGAACGGCCTATAGAAATAGGGAACTTTATACAACTTGATGAAAGCACAATGGGAACTGTACAAAAGATTTCAGCAAGAGCAACAACAATAAGAACAGCCAGAAACTTTTCATTAATTGTTCCAAATAAAAATCTAGTTTCTAATCAAATAATAAATTGGGGTGACGGTAGAATGTCTGTTGGCTTTGAGCTCAAACTAATTGTTGCTTACAACCAAGATTTTGGAAAAATAAAAAAAATCATAACAACAACAGTTCAAGGCCATGAAACAATTCTAAAAGTTCCAGGACTTGCTGTTCGTTTAGAAGAATTTAGCGAAAATGGTGCAACATTCTTTGTTCGTGCATTTGTAAGTGCTAGAAGAGTAAAAGAGCAATGGGAAATTGCAAGCCAGGTCCGTCTTGCAATTGTAAGTGCATTTAAAGAAAATAATATTACAATTGCATACCCACAACTTGTTATTCATAATGCTAAAATTGCAGAAAAATAACATCTTATAATAATAAACGACCACCCGTCAGACCGGTGGTCGTTTATTATTATAAAAACAAAATTTATTTTAAACTTAACTTAATCTTTTCTATGACTCTATCCACAGCATCTACAACAAAAGATACCTTTAACTTTACAAGTCCAAAATAAACAAGCATCAAGCCAACAATAAATAAGAATATATTTAAAATTATTTTATAAGTAACACCCAACAAAATTACACCAGCCATAACGGCTAATAATCCTGTAATATTTGCAGTCACCCACTTACTTGCCTTTTCTAAATCAGCCATCAAGCATCTCCTTGTTATTAATAAAAATTACCTCATTTAATTTTAATAACAAATATTTTCTAAAAAATCTTGTTTTTAGAATTTAATAATATTTTTTACTTCTAAGATGCAAATAATAAAATAATTTTAGCAATAGCATTACCTAAATCAATCATATTATCAACACGCTTTGGGGTACAAAAGTTAGTACAACAAGATCTTTCTTCCAATCTATCTTCACGATCTTGTTTTAAAAGCTCTTTTGCTTGTTCTAAAGTCAATAAAACTACTAGTGGCTTTTCTACCTCTTCATCATCACCTAAATAACCAGAATCATCGTCAGTACAACTGTAATCCGTATAATACCCAGAACTCTCTGGAGCGCCATTACCATCTTCTTCGACAACAGCAACTCGTCGAATATCGAAGGGATCTCTTCTATCTGATACAACTGGTCTTAATTCAATCTCACCTGTTTCTGGATCGAAATACGGATATAAAAGTTCTTGTAAAAATTTTGGACGTCTAGACCCTATACTTCTAGAAACTTTGTATTCATCTATAGATTTCGCAAAATCAACAGCGATAACACCATCTATATAATTATTTAACTTTAATTCAGATCTTTTTAAAAAATTTAACACAAAATTTATAGCTCGACCAAAAGTAACAATTGTAATTTTGCTGTCCGGTTTTTTTGAAAAAAACTTTATATATGAATCCAAATCAAATAAGAAAGTTCTACTGGTGATAATTTCAGCATCTGCTAAATCCAATAACTCAAATCTAGAGGCAGATTCATACTCACCTAAAGATATTGTTATAAGTCTTTCTAGCTTATCACTTTCATAAATCGAAAAACCTCTTCTTCTAAATGAATTTTCTAATTTACGTTTAGATTGACACTCACTTGAATCATAAAAGACAAGAATACCTTTATCTGCTGAAATATTCAAAAAACAAAATACAGATAAAAATATAACTAAAAATTTTTTCATTATTCTTCCCCCAAAAAAATTGATATTTTAAGGGCCTATCTAACATAGGCCCTTACCCAAGTTTTAAACCCCTATTGCTTCTATAACATTCTCTGTATCTAAAACAATCTCTATATTTTCAACACTCTCTACTGTCTTAAATGAATTCGTAAAAGAACCAAAAAGTTTTCCTAATCTTTTTAATAAATAATAAAATTTTCTAGCTTTAGTTTTTAATTCAGTAAAGTCTATAGAAATTAAAGGATTACTTTCCGCATAAGCCTCTATAAATTGTTTTACAAGATAAAGATTATCAGATCTTCTAATTTTTATTTTCTTAAAAATATTGTTAACCGCAACCTCTTGCCATGAATCTACTAACTCATCAAATTCATCTTCCCCAATTTCCATCTGAAACATTTCAATGGCTTCTTGAACAACTTGCTCGCCTTTACCTAATGCTATAAAAATAATTTTTTCTTGTTGAGGAGCTTTTGAAGGAACTTCTTCTTTTGCCTCTACTTTTGCATCCTCAGAAACTGACTTTACAATACTATCTGCTATATCTTGAGCAACCTGAGAAATAGTGTCTTGAACCGCATTATCAACAACATTAACATTAAATGTTTCTTCCGATTGTGCTATTTTTTCTGCTGCAACCGGAACAACCTCTTCAGGACGAATTTCTTTAGTTTTAACTCTTCTTTCTAAAAATCTAAATAATTTATTAGCATTTCTATCTACATTATATCTTTTTTTGCTAAATCTTTTCTTAGAAGAAGCAAATTTACTTACAGAAAAGGTTGTTCCCTTAATTTTTCTATCGGCAACTTCCATTAACTCGCTAAATAAAGTAAATAAAGATTTCTGCATTACATAATCATATTTTACTCTTTTGGTATGAGGCCCGAAGACATAAATTATTTTATAATGAGTCGCAGAAACACTCGAAATAGAAAAAGCAATAAATAACAACGATAAATATTTTACAAACTTCATAAAACTATCCCCCTATAAAAAGAATATAATAAAATATTTTTAGCTTAAAGAGCTTAGCAATTTGTACGATCTGTTTACAATTATATTATTTAAAAATAAAAAACAACCTTAAATACAGGCTATTTTCATAGAGCACCGATAAATTAATATTTAAGCCCCTGACAAAATCTCAAAATTATCCACAATCCCTACATTTTTAAGAATATTCTCCTCATAAAATGCACGATAAAATTGGAACTTTAAAATACCATTATCATCCTTAAACAATTTCATGTAAGAAGGGATATAATGAAACCTACCATCTTCATGTTTAATAGTAGCTAAAGTAAAAATATCTGGTTTTACAAGCAAAGCCCGTGGTGATTTGGAATGTAAACAATATTTATACTTAATATCTAATAAAGGTAAGTCTTTATTCTTAGCAAAACTCTTTCTACGAGAAATTCCTGCATATATTTCATGAAGCTCTAAATCTCTCTTACTTAAAGACCTCAAATTAACACCTGTACCCATTATTATAGAATGCAAGATCCTTCCATTTACTTTTATTTCATTTCTTTCATAAATGTGATTGTGTCCAGATAAATAAACATCTATTTGTGAATCCAAAATAAGTTTTGCTATATACTCAAAGGCATTCAATTTTTTGACTCCGAATAATTTGTGATTAAAATCATCTACTTCAACACTACCCACATCCTTTAATATATTTTTAAATTTTCCCTTATAAGCACCTTCTTTATATGCAATATTTAACAAACCAGGATGAGAATATTTATTAAAATTAATTAAAGGTAAATGTGCATATACAACAACAAAATCAACTTCACCACAAGCCTTTTTAGCATTGGCCATATTAATTAATTGCTCTATTTTTCTAAGTAAACTCGGAGTATAATTAAAGTTATACTTCTTACCAATCTCTTCTGAAGAAAGAGGTAAGTTTAAATATAAAACACGATCTTTTATAAACCAATTGGACGAAGAACTAACTTGCTCTACAGGTGAAAGTTTATTTTTATCACACTTAACTTGATTAAAAATATAATTAAAAGTTGGCTCTTTCGTTATAACATCATAAGGAGACTTGAATCGAACCCCACCAAAATATGCAATGTCATGAGGAATCCCAAGAGCAGAAGTAAACACCTTGCCATTCATATTTCCCATTGCATTAAAAGCCTTAAACCATTCAAATGGAAATTCTCTTTCTCTATTACTTCGTCCAGAATAAGAAACAAAATCACCAATACTAATATAAGCTGCACCATTTGTAGGTAAAATAGAATTTAAAAACCAAGCAACCGACCCCCTTTTCCCCTCATTAAAAATTTGGATATTATCTCTTACCTGAAAAGTGTATTGTCCTTGAATATCACTAAAAAAATAAACTGGTTCTTTCGCATTAAAAATATCCGGAACTTTAATAATTTTTTCATTATTGCCATACAAAATTTTTATTTCTTTTCCATCAAGTCCTGATAAAGGTACGTTATAAATACACATCATAGATAAATTACAAACATCAAAACTCAAATCCTGATCATCAGATAATATAAATTTAATATTATTAGGCGAAATACCCCAAAAAATAACTTTTAGAAATAATTCATTATTATAAGGTGCAATAAAAATTGTCGGCTCTCTAGTAGGAATTAATTTAACCAAAGAAGTAACTCCGGCTCTACCAAGTTTTTTTTGCATATCACCAATTTCAGGATCAAAAACAAAAAGATTTATAGGCCGCAATGTTTTTTTTACAAATCGTACTAAACCACTTCTAGAACATGGCTTAAATTCGGAAGAAAAATTTGATGTTTTTGGTTGAACAAAATAATATCGCCTAGCATTCAAGCCTGTTCCCGCAACAACGCAAGCTCCATCCAAAATATTTTCGAAAGAAACATTTAATGTTTTTGAACGTTTTTTAAAATCAAAAAACTGAAGTTTTTTTTGCTTATCCACCCTTTGAATATAACTAAGAACATTTGCCTTATTAGTTCTAACTCCATCCTCAGTTTTGCTATAAACAGGCCTGCTATAATCAACTAAAATAACATTTAACGGAACAAGATCTGAAAAAAATAAAACTGAACGCCTATTTTTTTTCAGCATATTATTTATTTTTTGCTTTGCTGTTTTTTTATAAAAAGCAAGATCACCTAAAACCAAAATATAATCAGAATCATTATTAAAAGCCTGAATTCCAAACTGCTTTCCTCCACCATCCTGAAAAAACCGAATTGAAAATTCATGATCTTCATAATAGGCAACTATATCTAAAGGTAATTTAGGATTTATATGCTCAGGAATAAAAAATTCAAGATTATCTTTTTTAAATTTTGTAGAAAAAAATTCTCGTATAACAGCTGTAACAATTCTACAAATTTTTCTATGATCTCTTTTATACAATTTTCCTAATTTATCTAGCTTAATAGACTTTTCGCGTGCAAATCCACCCTTAACATCAAAACAATAGTTTTTAGGTAAAAAGACTGCTACTTTTTTTATTACTTTTTGATCTTGAACAGATATTTCAGTAGAAAATAATGGATTAAAATTTAATAAAAACAAACACAAAAATAAACTTATTAAACTTTTTTTTAAATTCATACTACCCCCTAGAAAATTTTGTTAAAAAATATTTTTCTATTTTTTAAAGTGTATATATTTTCAACAAAATATGTAAAGAAATAACTTGTTCCTATTAAAACAAAGTAATAATTTCCAATGTTATAAGAATGTATTAAGAAAAACATTTATTGTTGGGCCGGTCTGTCTACGCTAAAGCGACATCGGACAGTCTTCGCTTATCGCGTTCAATATCATTTAAAAATCTTACATTAACTTTACTGGCAAAGCCAGACGACCTGTTCTACGAAGCCACGCAGGGCGTAGGAGGAAGCTCATTAGAGCGAAGACTGGCGTCCCCAAGGGGATTTGAACCCCTGTTACAAGAATGAGAATCTTGTGTCCTGACCAGGCTAGACGATGGGGACTAATATAAATTTCTAAGAAATAAGTTTATCTAAATATTTTTTCATTACTTCGTAATAAACAGGAATCTGTGAAGCTATTTTATCTGAAAGTTCTTCTTTGTAAATATGTGATGTTAAATTTCTGCATTTTATCATTTCAATTATTAATTCAGCATCTTTTTCTGAGATAATCTTAGTTTTACATGCTGATTTTATTACAGATTTTGGGGTATTAAATTCCGATGGTTCATTTAACTGTAACTCTAAATATTTCTTTATATATTTCCAAAACAAATCAACTGAAAATTCAAACCGTTGAATCAAAGAATCCCTTAAAGATCTTCTTAGATCTTCATTTTCCAAAAAATCCACCGCTTGTTTTTCTATTTGTGAATCCAATTTTTTTAAATAAGAAATAGCCTCATTTAACCTATCCATTGCATTGCTTAAATTTTCATATTTCAGTTTTAAGATGTCCACAATATTTTTTCCCTATCTATTCGTTTTTTAAAGTCAGAATCAACACTATGTAAATCCACCAAATCAACCGTCAAGGGAACATTCGTATCTTCAATTTTATTATACAAATCTAAAATAATTTTAAAATCAATCTTTTTACCTGCATCTAACGCCAAATCAATATCCGAACCCTGACTATGATCTAAACGAGCTCTTGAACCAAATAAATAAACTTTACATTCAGGAAGAATCTTATTTATTATTCTTAATAATTCGATTTTATAACGCCCAAAACGTTCAGATTCGATTTCTTTTTTTAACATAAAATTTAATCTTCAAATAAAATACCTTAAACTTTTATTACCTTGTTTAAAAGATAATTAAATTACATCATTAAAGCAATTCTATTAAATCAAAATCTATTAAACTTATTTTTAATTTGATAAAAATAAAATAAAACATTTTGAGCATTTCTTAACTGCAAACCCTTATAAATTAAGTAAATACCCAAAACAACAAAGAATGCTCTAAATAAAAATTCTGCGGCAAAGATAAAAATTAAAAAAGAACCAAATATTATAAAAAGCAAGCCTCTTAATTGTCTATTCATACAAAATCCTAAAAATAAATATGTTCAAATTTTTTACCAAAATCTCTTTGAAGAAAATGCTCTACCTGATTGTGATTTAAGATATCGCTCAAACTTTTTTGCACAACACATATCCTTAAAAGCCATACAAACTACCAATTCCCAAGGCCTGTCTTTTTTTGTATGAATAGAACCACCAGAATTATGCGTTTCAAGACGTTGCTTAAAATTTATAGTATATCCAACGTACACCGTGTTGGGACACTTAATTGATCTAATTAGATAAACGTAATAAAACATAGAATCCATTAATTCATCCGGCCGGTCCGTCTACGCATAAGCTACGTCGGACAGTCTTCGCTTATCGCGTTCAATATTACTCTATAAATCAATCTTTAATTTTACTGGCAAAGCCCAGACGACCTGTTCTACGAAGCCACGCAGGGCGTAGGAGGAAGCTCGTTAGAGCGAAGACTGGCGTCCCCAAGGGGATTCGAACCCCTGTTGCTGGAATGAAAATCCAGTGTCCTGACCAGACTAGACGATGGGGACACATAAACTTTGAGAACTGGCTTGCCAGCCGTAGCCACGAAGGGCGTAGGCTGGTGAGCCGCGTAGGAATCGAACCTACGACCCACAGCTTAAAAGGCTGTTGCTCTACCAACTGAGCTAGCGGCTCACTAAATTTTAGTGTCAAAATTAAATATCAAAGAATTAAATAGACTATAACCCCATTCACAAGGAAAATTTACAAGAATTATAAAACCATGTCAAGCAAAATCACCTTTTTACTATATTTTACCCTAACATCTTGGTTACAACAAAACAATATATCGCAACACCTAAAATATCCATCAATGTCGCAAGAAATGGCGCGGCCGAATGTGCAGGATCTAAATTTAAACGTTCTAGAAGTAACGGCAACAGTGCGCCCAAAAACATCGATGTCATTATAATTAAAAAAAGCGCAATACTGACAGTAAATGCGCTTAATAAATCATAGTTAAATAAATAAACCCTAACAAAGGCTACAGAAACTAGTATTAAAGAAACAAATACCGAAACGCTGATTTCTCTTAACAAAACTCTAAAGCCACTTTTTCTTGATATATGACCAGTTGCAAGACCTCGAATTATAACAGCAGAAGACTGATTTCCAGCATTACCGCCCGTACCAATAAGCATCGTTAAAAATATCGTAATTATAAAATATTTATCAACAATTGCCTGATTGCCAGCCAAAATATAACCTGACAAACTTTGCAATAATAAAAGTCCAACTAACCAAGGAGTCCTTTGCCAAATAACTGTCCAGATTGAAGTTTGTAAATATTCATCCTCAACAGGGCTTACACCTGACATTTTATAAACGTCTTCACTCGCCTCTTCTTCTAAAATTTCAAAAACATCATCTGCCATTATGACACCCAAAAAATGTCCTTTATCATCCACTACGGGAGCCGTAAAAAGAGCATAGTGTCTGATCTGATTCACAGCATCTTCCTGGTCTTGATTTACATTTAAAACCAAAATGTTCTTACGAACAAGATTTTTTAAAATAATATCCGGTTTATTTAAAACAAGGTCACCAAGCTTTATATGACCTACAAGTCTTTGCTCATTATCAGTTATATAAATAACACGCAAAACTTCTTGTTTTTCACCCAGTCGCTGCAAAATAGAAAGACTTTTTTTTACAGTAAAATCTTGTATCAATGTAAGAACATCAGAATTCATGATTCTACCAACCGAATCCTGCCTAAAATTCAATCTCGAAATTATACGTGAACGTTGTTTTCTTTGTAGTAACTTTAAATATTTTTTAAGCTCTTCATCCGATAAATCATCAAAAATATCTGTTAAGTGTTCAGTCGAAATATGTTTTAGAAATTCAGAAACCACGCGCGATTCTAAGTGTACCAGCAAATAGGCCCTACTGGACACTGACAACTCTTCAAAAACTTTTACTGACAAATCTTTGGGTAAAACGTTAAACAATTTCAAAATCTTCTTTTCAACAAGCGTACTATCAAAAAATAACGCTATGTCCGCAGGGTGCTGACTTATCAACAATTTAAAAAGATCTTTACCTAGAGCTGTGTTGCCTTTTATTACAGCATTTAAATTTTTTTCTATTTGAAAAAATACTTTTTTCAACTTTAACACTATTTTAGCCCCCTCTGAATAAGGCGTGTTTGACTTTTTACTATTATAAATAATAATCATTATAGGTTAAAATACAAAAGAAATAAAACAGATTGAAATCTCTACAAAAAAATATGAATATTATTAATAATATAGAAAAAACAGAAACTATTATTTGTACGCTGGAAGACTCCAACCTAAAAAGGCTGGATAAACTTCTATTTCATAAATATCCGGACTATTCCAGATCTTATTTTCAAAATTTAATTAACAGAGACTTAATATCTGTTAATTCTAGCAATAGTACAAAAGCAAGCTACAAATTTAAAACCGAAGATATTATCGAAATAAACTTTCCAAAAATTACACAATATGATCTTTCACCACAAAAGGTTGATTTTGATATTGTCGATGTACAACCTGATTTTATAATCATCAATAAACCATCAGGTTTAGTGGTTCACCCTTCCGACAATAACAACGAAGAAATTAGTTTGGTTCACGGACTTTTATATAAATTCAATGAATTTAATGATTTTAATGATAATCAACGCCCAGGAATTGTTCACAGAATAGATAGAGGAACATCTGGACTTCTAATCGTTGCAAGAAACACAAAATCTCAAATAAAATTCTCAAATAAATTTAAAGATAGGGAGATTAAAAAAACATATCTCGCTATTGTAAAAGGTCATCCTCCCAAAGAAGGCAGAATTGATCTACCAATAGGACGTCACCCAACAAAAAATCATCTTATGAGTCATAACAGCTATAATAGCAAGCCATCCCTTACATCCTACAAAGTTGTACAATACTTTAAAACAGAGAGCCTTGTCGAAATAAAAATAATAACAGGCAGAACTCATCAAATTAGAGTTCATATGGCAGCAATCGGACACGGGTTATTAGGAGATGGCTATTATGGTTATTTATCAAAACTAATAGAACGACCAGCATTACATGCACATAAACTATCATTTGAATATAAAGACCAGAAATTTGACTACAAACTGGATCTACCTAAAGATATTTCTGATATGATAAGTAATCTAAAAGAACGTTAATTTAAAACATACCCCTTATTCTTTTTAAAAACATAACAAGCCTTTTCTTATAAGAAGCCTGACTTTCCGTATATTTTTTATTATTAAATCCAGGCCTTATCTCCTGTTTTGTTTTAAATCTATTCAACCTTTTACAAACACGTTTAAGATGCTCAAAAGATTTTAAGTATTTCTTTAAAACAGATTCATCACTTATACAGATTACATTTTCATGATTTCTTTTTCCAGCCTGAACAGTCCAATTAAAAGACCCCGTCCAGACAAGCTCATCAAATATAGCATACTTATTATGCATTATCGTATTAACATATTTCTTATTTTTTAAATTATTTTTATAAATAAAAAGATCTATTCCGGCCGACTTTAACATATCAACCTTACCAAACAAACTCTCCAAGCAGCCTTGATCTGTTATAAACTGAACATCAACTCCTCGTTTTTTAGCTTCAATAAGAGCTGTTGCTACTTTTTTATTCGTTAATATAAAAATCGCAGCATATATTCTATGCTGACTTTTATATATTCTTTCTATCAACTTTTTCGAAATATTATCATCTGGTGAAAACCAAACCTTACTATTTTGAGAACTGATAGATAAAACAAAAAAAAATAGAAACCAAAAATAAATTATTTTTTTTAACTCAATACCGTTAATACTCACAATTTCCCCTTCTTTATCAAATATATTTAAAAAAAATATAAAAATTTTAATTTAATTTCTTGCTTTATTAAATAAAAATTTTATACAAATATGCAATAATGAAATTTAGGAGAAGTATTAATGAAGCATTTACTAATATTCTTAGTAATACTATTATCATTTATGTCTTTTAAAGGCATAATCATGGCAAAAAAAACAGATATTTTAATTTCAAATCTATACAACCAAATAAATCAAGATTTATTATTACTTAAAAAAGAACAACCGCAAACTCAACCAAAAGTTTATTCCCTGCTAGATCAAGTATGTAAAATGTACACGGCAACAAAAACATCTATCGAAAAAAGAGCAAAAACAAAAAACAAACTCAAAATAAAAATAAAAGAAAGCACAATATTAAAATACGAAAACAATGCACTAAAAGAAAATATTATAAAGCTAAAAACCAAGTTCATCTCTATGCAAAAAGAATTAGCGGGAAAAAACAAAACCCTAACCGAAAACATAGATCTACTTAACAACATAAACAAAGAAAAAGAACTTATACAAAACAAAGCAAATGAATTAGAAAAACAAAAAAACGAGCTGATCCTAAATCAACAAAAAAACATAACCGGCAATAATGATAATAATAATGAATTTAAATTGCCAAACAATCAAAGCCTAAACCTAACCTCAACTTCTGCGCCAAGTTCATCTCTTTGATCTTTTAGCAACCTGAAATTAACATCATCGGAAGCAAAGTATTCAAACTGCATAGAAAAATCATCATTTAAATTAAAATCCTTCTGAATTTTGGCATGAAGCCTTTCGTTTACATCAACATCAACAGAACCTTTAAACCCATTTTTACCAATATTATTTATAAAATTTGGAGTAATTTGTATATATCTAAATGGATTAAATATTTTTTTAAAAATGTTTTGTTTTTGATTATCAGCCACTATATTTTTAAAGTTTTTCTGCAAAACAAAAGACAACTGAGACTGAAGGTTCATATCTTTTGAACCAGCCAATAACAATCCCAAAATTTGTTTTTCCTCCAAACGTGGGTACGACTCCAATATCACTTTTGGCACATTTAAAGAACCAATAATTTGCAAACTAATCAAATACTCATTTATTTTATTTTTTGCAACCAAGTCTATAACAGGATCATCTATTCTATTTGGTAAAAATTGTATTTTCCCATAATCGATTAAAAGTTTTTTTTCAAAAAAATTTAACGCCCCATTTTTCATATCTAAGCTTCCAGTAAGCTCTGGATAAAATAATCCTTCATCCGCAACCTTTAAACCCAAATTCAAATCTAGATTAATGTCAGAATTTAAAACATCTCCCCTTAGCTTTAATGGTTCCAAAGATATGATATTTATATCAAAATTTAGCCTCTCGCTATTCTCCTTTAATACAGGCCTTAAAAAGGAATATTTTAATATTAAACTGTTATCAAAGTTCAAAAAATTACTATTCAAAAAGCTCTTTCTAAAAACCAACGTTCCTTTAACATCCATCCTTTTATCGAATTCTTTTGTAATAAAAAAATTAGCATCACATAAAGAATAAAAATCATTCTTCCAATTAAACAAAAAATTATTAACTTTTATTGGCAAATCCACTCTTCCCAAAGAAAAATTATCATCAAAACATATTAGGCCACTACTACTATTAATTGTCCCCTTTAAAAATTTAATTTCTAATTTGCCAATATCAAACTGCATCAGCTCAGATTTAAACAAAAATTCCAATTCTACATTTTCAATAGGGTTGTAATTATTTACAAAAGAAAGCTTGCCACCATTAAAAAACAACCGTCCCCTCAATTTTTTCAAGTCTGTTTGATCCAGAAAAACATCACACTTTTTAATACTACCTAATATTTTTTTTTTTGAAATCTTCTGGAATAAATCTTTTGAAAAAAGACAAATCTAAAAATCCTGTCAATTTTTTTTTATCTCTTTTTTCTTGGCCAACAGAACAATCTACAATCTTCTTCCCCGTTTTTAGATACAATATTTTTTCCAAAAACAAATTGGGTAAAAATCCCAAACTTAAAATCAATCTATCGGATACCCCATGAGCTGAAAGATTTAAACCTTTACGATTTAATAAGAAATTTCCAGAATAAGCTATTTTTTTTATTTCTGGAGTATTACCATTAAAAAGCAATGAAAAATCTCCGAGGCTCTTAAAAAGATCATAGCTCACCAAAAAATCGCCGGGGAATAATTTAAACTCATTTAAAACGTCTAAAGCTTTTAAATTTTTCAAATTTAATCTCGACTCTCTTTTTTTAATATCAACAAAAACATCACCATAAAAACTCTTATCTCTTAAAAAATTGTTTGTAAATTTTGAAAGAATAAAGTTCCCTCGAATTTTTTTTAAATCATAAATAAAATCAAATTTACACAAAGCATCAAATTTATTCGGTTTTGATTCTCCAGGGTTTACTTCGTGTGCCGTGCCCGCCAAAGCTTTATGCGACGGCTGGGTCATCCCGCACTTAACCATGTGCGGCGTAGCCTTGTGCGAAGCCTGTATGCGGGATCTAGTCCTTCTTTCAAATCCATTAAACAAATCAAAAAGATCTTTTAAAAATAAAATATTTAATGAACCAATAGTCCTTATTTGATTTAAATTATTAAAATCAATAACCATCAATAAATTATCTTGCTGATCAAATATATTTATAGATTGTTTGTTCAATTTTATGATGCAATCTTTATTTCCCGATGATAAGCAAACCTTAAATTTACCAAACAAATCAACATTAAATTTATTATCTAATAAATCTTTTTCAAAAAAAATTGATTTTAAAAATACATCTTTAAGAATTACAAAGTCATTATAAACAACAAAACCTTTTTTTAAATTTAAAAAACCGGCTAAATAAGGTTTTTTAAAAATGTTCCCCATATTCTTAAAGCCATAGGAACCTTTTAAATTAAAAATAACATTATCTTTTTTATTATTTATATTTACGACTATATTTTTAACTTTTAAAGACCTTAATCGACTAGAAACCGAAGATTCCGAAAGAGCAACATTCTCTAAATGTTCCTTTATATCAAGATTGTTATTAAAAAAAACACTTTGAACGACTACATTATTATAATTTACATCCAATAAAAAAAAGTTTTTGAAAAACAACATTAATCTAGAAAAACGAATATCAGCTCGTTTAAAACTCCAGGAAAAATTTTTACCAGAACTTTTCTTTGAAAAAACATTACCATTATTTAAAACAATTTTCCCTGTAAAAAAATTAATTTTATAATCGGAAACGGAAATATCAGCCTTCCATTCTTGTTCTAAAACATTAACTAACTTATCAAATATACGCTTTTGAGTCTTAGGATTTTCTTGAAATATCCAAAGAGAAAAAAGACTTAAAAATAAGCCTAAAAATATATTTGAAAAGACTTGTATTCTTTTTAATTTAAAGAAACCCATACTTTATTTTGATATCTATATTTTTTAATAAAAGAAAATGGTGAAACCGGACAACCTATTCCCATTAAATGTTTTTTGTCATTACTTACTAAATACAAATTCCCAGGTGAAATTATTCCATCCGATAAAAAGCTAACCCTAAAAATATTTTTATCAACTTTTTTAAACGTTATAACCTTTTTTATTTTTTTTCTAGGTTTAGATGGTGGGCCTAAGGCTCCAGCCAAAATACCGAATTTCACAGAGTTATGAAATTTATGAAAACATTTATTATTATTTTTTCCAAAATAATAATAACCATTACGACTTAAGTCTAAATATAATTTTTGCTCTTCATTTATAGCAATCGCCTTTTGTTGTAAAAAATAAAACGTTGAATAAAGTCTGTCTACCTCATTATTAATAATAAAACTACTTACAAATGAAAATCTAGGTATTGTAAAAAACAAAATTGTAACAAAAATAGAAAGCGTAATAACTAACTCTAATAAAGAAAAGCCATTTCTATTCATAATCTTCGTCTAAAACCTGACCAGCATATGCTACAGACATAACTTCATCTATAGATGTCTGCCCATTTTTTATTCTTCGTATACCATCATTTATTAATAAAGACATTCCTTGCTCTAAAGCTTTTTTTCTAATTATGTTTGCATCAGCTTTTTCTATAATTAAATGAGCGATTTCATCATTAATTTCCATAACTTCAAAAATAGCTAACCGACCTTTATAACCTGTTCCAAGACAATCATCACACCCAACATTTTTATAAAATGTAATATTATTAGCTTCTTGTTGAGTTATTCCAATTCTATTTAAAACATCATTCTCTGGTTTATAACTTTGTTTACATTTATCACATAACTTTCTAACTAAACGTTGAGACAAGACGCAAACAACAGAAGAAGATATCAAAAATGGCTCAATTCCCATATCAATTAAACGTGTAATTGTAGCTGGAGAACTATTTGTGTGAATTGTACTTAACACAACATGTCCAGTAAGAGCAGCTTGTGTAGAAATTTGCGCAGTTTCTTTATCTCGTATTTCACCAATAAGAATAATGTCGGGATCTTGTCTTAATATGGAACGTAATGCACTTGCAAACGTAAGACCGATACTTTCTTTTACCTGCACCTGGTTTACACCTGTAATTGTATATTCAACAGGATCTTCTACAGTAATTATATTTACATCAGGTTGATTTAATTTTGATAAAATAGAATAAAGCGTTGTAGTTTTACCAGAACCTGTTGGACCACTTATTAATATTATACCATTGGGTCGGATTATATTTCTACTAACAATCTCCAAGTCTCTTTTTGAAAAATCTAAACTCTTTAAATCCACAGCACCTTTGGTTTTGTCCAATAAACGTATAGCAACACGCTCTCCGTAATTACACGGCAAAACCGACACACGAAGATCTATTGCTTTATCACCAACTTTTATTTGAATTCTACCATCTTGAGGCAAACGCTTTTCTGCAATATTAAGATTTGCCATAATTTTTATACGAGAAATAATAGCACCTTGATATCTTTTTGGAGGCAAAATACGCTGATACATTACACCATCAATTCTATACCTAACTTTAAGCTCTTTTTCGAAAGCCTCTATATGAATATCAGAAGCATCTTCTTTTACGGCCTGAAAAATTATATGATTTACAAGTTTTACTATAGGAGCTTCTTGTGCCATTTCTAAAATGTCACGATCCTCAACTTCGGCAAGATCAATCTCACCCTCTTCTTCTTTTAACTCCTCCATCATCTCTTTACTTGTCTCTAAAGGATAATATTTATTTATGGCAGAATTAATTACATCTGGAGCAGCAACACCATATTTTACATCACCAGGCAAAAGTAATGATATATCATCTAATGGCTGCAAATCTCTTGGATTCGCAGTTACAATCGTTTTAAACCCCTCAAAAAAGATTGGCATTATCACATGCTTACGTAAAAATTTTAACGGAATTTTACCCAAAAGATCCGGGTTAACCATTTGTTCACTAATTTTTTCAACAAAAACAAAGCCTACTTCTTTAGATAAAGCTCGCGCAAGATCCACCTTTGTTATTAGCTTTTTCTCAATCAATATTTCATCTAATAATTTTCCATTTTTTTCTTTTTCCGACAAACAGTCTTGTAACTGTTCTTTTGTAATAAGATTTAATTCAATAAGAATATCTGCCAATTTTTTTCGTAACATTAAAAACTCCCTCAACTCTAATATTTTATATTTATGGGGTTTATCTAGTTTAAATTTATTAAAATCTCAACAATTTATATAGCATAATAGCTTTTTAGTTTACTTTTTTGCCAAATTTTAAACAATAATTTATTATATTCACAAGATATGCTGAAATTACGCTTATTTTAAAATAATCGGAAGAAACATTTAATGTTCCGGAGAAAACATGTTTAACCAAAAAAAAGTAAATTTTTCAAAACTAATAATATTAACGACAATACTCTTCTTAGCACCCCATTGTGCCAAAGAAGAAAAAAAGGTAGAAGATTTAACCTTTGAAGAATTAAAAGAAAAAACATTGGCAGCACTAAAAGAAAAGAATTATGAAAGCGCAATATCACCTCTAGAAGTTTTAGTAGCACAACATGCAGAAAAAAAAGATCTTTCTAAATATAAGCTAATGCTTGCTGAAAGTTATTTCAATACAGGAGATTTACCATCAGCGTATCAAATGTATGAACACTTCAAAGATTTTTATCCATCAGATAAAAAAGCAGAATATGCATTTTATAAATCAATAAAATCAAAATTTTATCAAACATTAAAAATAGACTGCGATCAATCTGAAACAGAACAAACAATAAATCTATGCAAAGATTATTTTAAAAATAACAACTATGCAAAGTATACAAAAGACATAGAAGATATAGAGTACACTTGTCATAGAAAACTTATAGACAAAGAAGTATATGTTTGTAATTTTTATCTAAAAAAGGGCAAATTTAAATCTGCAAAAAATAGAATTGCATATATAAAAGAAAACTATTTAGATAAAGATATAAACTTAAACCCACGGGTTCTGTATTTGGAAGCAAAACTTGCCCAAAAAGAAAAAAACAAACTTGAATTAAGTAAAAAAATTGAACAACTTATGGAAGAATATCCTGAATCAAATTTTACAAGAATGGCTCAAGGATTAGAAGTAAGCAGAAAATTTATTTTTTAAATAAACTATGAACAATACTAAAGAACTAGGTAATCTTGGCGAAAAGGCTGTAAGCTCTTTTCTCAAAAATAAAAAGTTTAAAATAATAGGTAAAAACTATAAAAGTAAACTTGGGGAAATCGATATTATCGCTCAAAAAAAGGAGTTGGTAGTATTTGTAGAAGTAAAAACAAGAAAAGATGTTTATTTTCCTATATCAAGCGTAATCACAATAACTAAACAAAAAAAAATAATAAAAACAGCAAAAATTTTTGCACTAAAAAATAAGTTGTTTGATAAAATTTTACGATTTGATGTTGCAACAGCTGTATTTAAAGAGGATAAATTTAATATAAATTACATAGAAAATGCATTTCAAGAAAGATAACGTTATGAAAAATTCTATCAAAACAGGACTCGGCTTTGGTATAACATCTGGAATAATAACAACATTAGGATTAATGGTTGGCCTAAATTCCGGAACTCATTCTATGCTAGCTACAATAGGTGGCGTCCTTACAATAGCAATAGCCGATGCTTTTTCAGACTCGCTAGGAATACGCATTGCAAAGGAATATGAAAACAAAACAAACAAAAAAGAAGTTTGGGAAGCTACATTAACAACATTTTTTTCCAAATTTTTCATGGCACTATTTTTCGTAATTCCTATTATATTCTTTGAATTAAATACAGCAATAAAACTATCTGTATTTCTAGGAATTTCTATTCTTGCAATATTTAGCTACATAATCGCCAAAGAAAAAAAAGCAAATCCTTGGCCTGTAGTTTTAGAACATGTTGGAATTGCCGGCTTCGTTGTTATTATTTCACAGGTTGTAGGAACTTTGATTAGAAATAATTTTGTATAAACTACAAAGTTCCAAAAAACCTATCTCCAAAGTCCCCCAAACCAGGAACAATAAATTTGTCTTTATTTAAAATTTCATCTTGCTCTACATATATAAATTTTATATTTGGATAATTTTTTTTAATTCTACTTACACCATCTTTGGAACATATAACAGAAACAAATATAATTTTTTCTTCCCTTACTCCAAGCTCTTTTAATATTTGTATAGCTTTTAACCCACTTCCACCCGTTGCAATCATTGGATCCAATA
>DAOVPV010000011.1 GCA_030629005.1 bacterium
ACAATGGCGTTACTATTGTTAGTAATATCTTGGGTATTTTCAGTTACCGTAGAATCAATTGCAATAATTGCATTACTGTTGTTTGTTATATTTTGAACGTTAGTTGATATGCCAGAAGCGTTAGTAGTTATTCTACCATCTTGAGTTACTATTGAGTTACTATTGTTTGTAATGTCTGAAGTATTAGTTGTAATTCTGCCATCTTGGCTGACAATTGCATTACTATTATTTGTAATGTTTTGGGTATGATCAGTTACTATAGAGTCAATTGCAATAATTGCATTACTGTTGTTAATAATTTCTTTATCGTGAGTTACTATAGCATTTGAGTTTGCTCGAAGTTCGTTTGAATTGGAGAGAACAAGTTCTGTTCCTCCTGCGTCATTTAATATAGTATTGTTTAGTGTGACATAATAATTTTTTATGTTAGCAACTTTCCCATCTGTTGCATAGATAGACCTTCCGGGCCAGCCTTCGATGGTACTAGAAACTACAGCCAATTTTGATCTTGAGCTGTCTAGTACAATGCTTGAGTGTGGTGAGTGAAATTTAAAAGTTCCTGAAGTTAACTTTGATTCATATTTAACTAATAGAACAAATAGAAAAAAGACTATAGCAGTTTTACTAACTTTAATCTTCAAGAAATCTCCTTTTTTTGCTAAACTCCACTTTGTTTTGGTGGAGGATCTTAATTAAGTAAATTTTTAATTTAATATGTTTTTATTTACATATGTTTTTAAACTTTTGTTTAATTGTTAATATCTGTTATGAAATCGTGTTGTTTGGAGTAAATATTATAAGGCATTTAAGTATGGATTTAGTCAATAAAGTTAAAAAAAAGATTTTAATATTTATAGAAGAAATATTTTTACTAGAAGATTTTGATTTTACCCGGGTGCAAATTATTTTAAATCAGGATAAAAATAGGCAAAATTTTGGAGATCTTAGTTGTAATGTTGCCTTTATTTTGTCTAAGGTTCTCGGTAAAAAACCAATGGATATTGCTCAAGATATTGTTAATAAATTTGAGGATGGCACTTCTGATACAGGTCTTAAAGGTTTAATTTTTAAAATAGAAGTTGCGGCTCCTGGTTTTTTGAATATTACTTTTACTGATTCTGCGTGGAAAAAAATAACTCAAGAGCTTTATTCATCTAAAGATAATTTTTTTAGGCTTTCAGCTGATGATAAAAAAAATAAATATTTAATAGAATTTGTTAGTGCAAATCCTACGGGTCCATTACATTTAGGTCATGGCAGGAATGGTATTATTGGGGATGCTCTTGCTAGAGTTTTAAGTTTTTTAGGTCATGATGTAAAGAAAGAATTTTATATAAACGATGTAGGTAGCCAGATAAAAAAAATGGGGGAGTCTTTTAAAATTAGATGCTTACAGGAATTGGGCCAAAATTTAAATATTCCTGAAGATGGTTATCACGGTCAATATTTAGTTGATCTTGCAAAATTATGTGTACGTGAGTTTGGTGATGATATTTTAAAAAAGGAAAATAAGTTTTTTTCGGATTATGCAAAAAATATAATGTTAGATTTGCAAAAAAAAGATTTAGCTGATTATGGAATAGAATTTGATAATTGGTTTTCAGAACGAACATTGCATGATTCTGGACAAGTTGAAAAAACAATAGAAAACTTGAAAAGCAAAAAATTAGTTTATGAACAGGATGGTGCTTTGTGGTTTAAGTCTACAGAATTTGGTGATGATAAAGATCGTGTTATTCGAAAAAAAACGGGTGAGTATACTTATATTGCTGCAGATATTGCATATCACAAAAATAAATATGAACGAGGGTTTGATAAAATTATAGATATTTTAGGTCAAGATCATCATGGTTATGTTAAGCGTTTAAAGTCTACAGTTGAGGCAATGGGGTTTGATCCTTCTAGATTGGATGTTATTTTGTACCAATTGGTTAGTATCAAAAATGCGGGTCAAGCAGAACGGATGTCTAAGCGTGCCGGTAAGTTTACAATGCTTAAAGATATTGTTGATACTGTTGGTAAGGATGTTGCTCGATTTTTTTATCTTAATAGAAAATCAGAGGCACACCTTGATTTTGATTTAAGCGTTGCGTTAAAAAAGACAGACGAAAATCCTGTTTTTTATATTCAATATGCTTATGTAAGGACTCGGGGTGTTTTAGAAAAAGCGAAAACAGAATCTATTTTTAAAGAATTTATTTCCGAGTTGATAAATAATAATTTATCTGAAGTAGAACTTGAGGTTTGTTTGAATAATCTATGTAGAGCAGAGTTTAGTGTTATTAAAAAATTAATATCTTTATTTGATATATTGGTTGTAATTCAGAATAGCTATCAAATTCACTTACTTTCTTATTATATGATTGAATTGGCGAACTTGTTCCATTCATATTATGCAAATAATAGAATTATCGACAAAGAAAACATAGAGTTAAGCAAGGCAAGAATGTTTGTGCTTTGGCAGGTGAGAAGTGTGTTAGGCTTAGGGTTAAAGTTGTTAGGTTTGGCTCAACCGGAAAAAATGTAAAAAGGGTGGGTTGTTTTATTTAGGGTAGATATAAAAAGAAGTTAATTATGGCGTACAAAGATTTAAAAAAAATAGATTTAAAGAATTTTCCTAAAAAAAATATTAGAAACTTTTCTATTATTGCTCATATTGATCATGGAAAGTCTACACTTGCAGATCGAATGTTAGAGATGTCTGGTACAATTTCCAATAGAGGTAAAAACGAACAGTTTTTGGATAAGTTGCAAGTTGAAAAAGAGAGAGGTATTACTGTTAAAGCTCAAACGGCATCTCTTTTTTGGGATTATAATGGTGAAACTTATTTATTAAATTTAATTGATACTCCTGGCCACGTTGATTTTAGTTATGAAGTGTCTCGGTCTTTGTATGCATGTCAAGGAGCGTTGTTGCTGGTTGATGCTGCGCAGGGTGTTCAGGCTCAGACTATGGCAAATTTTTATTTAGCTTTTGAACAAGATCTTTCAATTATTCCTGTGATGAATAAAATCGATATGGCCAACGCTATGCCAGAAGTTGTAGAGCATGAATTAAATGTTGCTTTTGATATGGAAAAAGAAGACGTTTTACGTATTTCTGCAAAAACTGGCTTAGGGGTTAAAGATTTATTTCCTGAAATTATTAAAAGAATTCCTGCTCCAACTGGTAGTCAAGATTTGCCTTTAAAGTGTTTATTGTTTGATTCCTGGTACGATGAATATCGAGGGGTTGTTTGTTTAATAGAAGTTGTTGATGGCAAAATAGCTAAGGGTGACAAAATTATGTCAGCTCACTCTGGTTTAGAGTATGAGGTTTTAGATATTGGTTTGATGTATCCGGAGCCTGTTGTAACAGACGCTTTATATACAGGTCAGGTTGGCTTTTTAATTACAGGTATGAAGACAGTTAAGGAAGCTCGAATTGGTGATACTTTTTATCATTCTAAAGAACCTGTAACTGCGTTGCCTGGTTTTAAGCCTGCAAAGTCTATGGTTTTTGCGGGCGTTTATCCCATTGATACTTCTGATTATGAAGATCTTCGTGATGCTATAGAAAAATTAACATTAAACGACCCAAGCGTTCATGTTGAAAAAGAAAGTTCAGCAGCATTAGGGCTTGGATTTAGATGTGGTTTTTTAGGTTTGCTTCATATGGATGTTTTTAAACAGCGTTTGGATCAAGAATATGGCCTCGCTATTATTGCAACATCTCCTACTGTATTATATAAAATAAAAATGACAGATGGTTCGGAAATTTCTATAGAAAAACCGTCGGACTTTCCGGATGTTGTAAAAGTTGATTCTGTACTTGAGCCTATAATAAATGCGACAGTAATAACGCCCAAAGAATATTTAGGTAAAATTTTGCAGTTATGCCAGGAGCGTAGAGGTGAACAGTCTGATATGACCTATTTGGATGAAAATAGAATTGTTCTAAAATATAAAATGCCTCTAAATGAAATTATTATTGATTTTTACGACAAGTTAAAAACATATTCATCTGGATACGCAAGTTTTGATTATGATTTAATTGGGTTTGAACCGGCTAATTTGGTTAAAATGAATGTGCTTTTAAATGGGAAGCCTGTTGATGCTTTATCTGTTATTGTTCATAGGGATAAAGCTTATTATTTAGGTCGCCAGTTGACTCAAAAGTTAAAAAAAGTTATTCATAGGCAGATGTTTGAAGTTGCAATTCAAGCAGCAATAGGAGCTAAAGTTATAGCAAGAGAAACTATTTCTGCATTGCGTAAAAATGTTATAGCAAAGTGTTATGGTGGAGATATAACTAGAAAGCGTAAGCTTTTAGAAAAGCAAAAAGAAGGTAAAAAAAAGATGAAGCAGGTTGGTAATGTTGAGCTTCCTCAAGAAGCGTTTTTAACTATTTTAAAAACAGACGAATGAGGTTTGTATGAAAAGACGTAAAGGTTTTTATTCGATATCTGTTGTTTCTAAAATGTTTTCTGTACATCAGCAAACAATTAGAATGTACGAAAAAGAGGGGTTGATTAGTCCTAAAAGAACAGAAGGCAATACTCGGTTATTTTCAGAAGAAGACGTTGATAGGTTAGAGCAGGTGATTAATCTTACGCATAAAATGGGTGTAAATCTTGCGGGTGTACAGATGGTTTTAAAATTGCAAGCCAAAATGAAAAAGATGCAAGTTGAAATGAATAAATTATTTGAAACAGCTCAAGGTCAGTTAGCAAGTGAAGGCAATGAGTATAAGACTTTGGTTACAAAAGATAGCCAAGATTTATTTAATATGAAAAAAGAGTGTGAAAATGCAAAGGAATCTTTTGACATTAATGATGTAACTGATGAAAAGGGGTCGAGTTCTGCAAGCTTTAATGACTGGGAAATTGATTACGAAAAAGATGAATAATTTTAGGATGACTTAGCCTTGCATTCTGCGTGTGCCGTGCCCTGCCTGTTTGTGGATCTCGTTATTTAAAAAAGTCTAACTTTTGAATGGATGATAATTATGTTTTGGAATCAATTTAAGACGGTAATATTTTTAGGCTTACTAAGCGGTTTGTTGTTTTTAATGGGCTATTGGATTGGCGGTAGAAGTGGTCTTGTTTTTGCATTTGTTTTTTCTTTATTAATCAATTTTGTTATCTATTTTTTTTCCGATAAATTGGTTTTAAAACTTTATCGCGCTCAACCATTAGATCAAGATAAGTTTGGTTTTGTTTATGATATTGTTTCTGAGTTAACTCAAAATACGCAGATGCCTATGCCAAAATTGTGGTATTTACCAACTCAGATGGCAAATGCTTTTGCTACTGGTAGAAACCCTAAAAACGCTTCGGTTGTTGTAACACAAGGAATTTTAGATATTCTAGATCATGATGAGTTACGAGGAGTTTTGGCTCATGAATTGTCTCATATTAAAAATAGAGATATTTTAATTGCCACAATTGCGGCTACTGTTGCAATGGCAATATCTTATTTATCAGATGTATTGCGTTGGAGCTTTATTTTTGGTGGAAGTCGAAATTCTAGAAATAGGTCAAATCCTTTTATAGCAATTTTAATTGCTATTTTAATGCCGATTGCAGCGGTGCTTATTCAGTTAGCTATTTCTAGATCTAGAGAATATTTGGCAGATGAAACTGGTGCCGAAATTTCTCATGATCCATTAGCTCTTGCGAGTGCTTTGGAAAAATTACATTATAATGCTGATAAAAAAAAGATTGAGCCAGTTTCTAATGCGCAGGCAAGTACAGCGTCGTTGTTTATTGTTTACCCATTTCGATCAGGTAATTTATTATCGTTGTTTTCTACACATCCTCCAATGGAGAAGCGAATTGCAAGATTAAGAGCAATGGTAAAATAATAAACAGATAATATGAACGATTTCAAAAATATATTAAAAGATAAAAATTGGTTTACTGCTTCAAATATTTTAACGTTGAGTCGTGTTTTTATGACGCCTTTTATTATTTGGGGCATATCAAATCAGCGATGGTTGTTATCTCTCTTGTTGGTTGCTATTTCAGGAATGACAGATCTTTTTGATGGTTATTTGGCGCGAGCTTTAAATCAAGAAACGTATCTCGGAAAAATTCTTGATCCTATTGCAGATAAGATTTTATTAATATCGATATTTGCTTCGCTTGCCTTTATTCATTCTCCCACCTTTTTAATCCCAAAATGGTTTATTTTTTTTATTTTAACGCGAGAGTTAATTATTCTTTTGGGTTCTTTTTTTCTTATGAGTAAAAAGGTGAGTTTTAAAGTAAGGCCTACAATCTGGGGTAAAGCGAATACGGTTCTAGAATTATTATTTATTTCATGGTTATTCATATGTAATTTTTTTGGTTGGATTCCGGTTAAAACATATAATGTTTTGTTGGTAATATTGGCTTCTTTTGCGGCGATGGTTTTTGTGCAATATCTCAGAATTGGATTAAATTATTTATTAGATAAAAAATAATTTGTTTTAATCTAAAATTTTGTTACCTTTAAATAAGCTAATTTTTGTTTATTGAATTATATTTGTATGGGAAGTAGTCATTTTTACCGATAATGAAGGGTATATTATGAAAAAGGTTTTAACATTAGTTGTTTTTTCAGCCTTATGTTCGGGATTGGTAGCAGAGCAAGCGAAAACTTTAACTTTTAAGGAAAAAGCAAAAATTTATTACAATAGCGTTGTATCAAAAATTAGTTCTGTAAAAAAAGAACACTTAAAAATAGCAGGTGTTGCTGTTGCTGGTACAGCTGCATTGGCAGGTTCGTATTGTGGTCTTAAAAAGTACTTAGACCATAAAAAAGTAGAATCTGGTATAGAATCTGATGTAGAATTATCAGATTAATCAGCTAGTTTATAAAAAGATAGAGAAGGATGAGAAGCTTAGTTTCTCGTCCTTTTTTTGTATTAATATATTTGAGGATTTCTCATGGTGTGTAGAACGTTTTTCGTTAGAGTGTATTTTGTATTACTTTTAATTGTTTTAAGTGGCACTGATTTTTGTTTTGCTCAAAATGAAACTTTTACGGATGTGGGAGATGCTGATAGCCAGGATGTTATAACGTTGTTTGATGCATTAAGGTCTGATTTGCAAGTGGAGAAAAATAAGATAGAGTCTTTTGGTGGTTATTTTAGTCAGTTAAATGATTTACTAAAAGATGATCAAATACCTAAGTCTGATAAATTGGTTAAATTAAAGGATTTGGTTGGAAGTTTGGATACTTTGTTGATTGATGACTCTTTTATTTTTGGTCTATCTCAAGAGTTAAGAGAAAAGATTGATTTGTTAATAAAGCTTGTAAACGTTTTTGTAAAGGCTGAAGATGTTGATTTTGAAAAAATGGAAAAAAATTATGAGTTAATTTTACTCTTAATTGATACAATTTCTGGTTTTTTATATGAACAAAAGATACTTACGGAAAAAACTTCGTTGGCAAAAATGGGCTTGGATAACGGGGAGTTGGATGATGAGCAAGATTTGCCTAAAAGAGGTATTGATATATTTGTTAAGAATCCACAAACAATATCAAAGGACCAGGATCTTGTTAGTAGAACTGATGAGAACCTTGATTTAGACGTAACTATTGATTCTGATTCTAAGCAAAATGATTTAGGACGTGTTGGAAAAAAAGTTTGGCGAGCCACTGTTAAAACTCTTGGTGATGTTAGAAGGGGTGGGGTTGTATTTGGATTTGCTAGTCACTTGTTAAAACATAAGAAGCGTAATCAGGAGAATGTTAGTGAAGTTTAGATTTTGTTTAATATTTGTAGGTTTTATACTTACTAGTGCTTTCGCAGATAATTTTGTTATAAAAAAAGCTCATACTAAATTATCCAGAAATAAAAATTTATTAAAAGAGCAGATTGGTGATGAAGCAAAAAAGAATTTACATGTTTTGTCGGATTTAAATAAAACAATTGCTAAAGTTCAAATACAGACATCAAAAATACAAAAACAATTGTTTGGTGGGATAGAAGATTTAATAGATAATAGTGGTAAATTTAAAAAGGGTGGGGTAGGCCAGTTGAATAAAAGTTTATCTTTGCTAAAAGAGATAGATAGGAAATTAAATGCTCAGTTGGTTGTTGTAAAAAATATTAAGTTTGAGCTTGATAAGGATGATTGTTTTAAATAAACATTTAGGGGTTTTTTATGAATAAAAAACAAAATTATAAGGCGTGTATTGTTTTGGTGGCGCTAGTTTCTTTTTTTAGTTTTGGCCGCGTTTTCTCAAATAATCTAGTGAAAAAAAACGATTTTAGAGAAAATCCTTTAAACTTATCTGATTTGGTTTCTTTAGATCTTGAGAAAAATCAGCACGATTTGGATAGTTTACTTTTTTATATTGTGGATTTTTTATCTGAATTTGATACGTTTAAAAATAATTTAGACTCTTACGAGCTTGGGGAATTGAATGAAAAAATTATTTTTTTAAAGGATACGCTAAAAAAGATAAATAGTTTGGATTTAACAACTGGTGATAGGCAGTTATTGAATGATTTTTCAGACAATATAACCCGGTTAGACTTATTAGATCTTAACGTGAATCTGGATGAACAGGTTGCTAACGTGAATCCAGATGAACTGGTTGTTAACATGAATTCAGATGAACTGGTTGCAAATAATTTAGATGTAAATGTTTCCTTTTTGAATAAATTAAGAAATATTTTTTGTACAAAACCAGTAGAATTTTTTAAAAATCATAAAAAGGTAACAAGTTTAATTCTTGCCTCTGGTATATTAAGTTTTTATTTTTTACAAAATCCTGAAAAAGCAAAAAAAATTATGGCTGATTTTTTTAAAAAACAAAATGATGCTGTTGATGGAGCAGGTGACGATAATTTAGATTTACAAGAGTCAGATTTGAATTTTGAACCCGAAGTTTTTGAAGAGTTAGAGTTTGATGAACTATTTAATCCAATGGATGGGCTGGTTTTTTCTGATGATGATAATTTTGAGGCTTCTGTTGATGATCAAGTGGGGCCGGAGTTTTTTTCTAGTGATGATGAACGTTTTGATATAGATCTTGCAGATTCTGAATATTTGGATCAGATAGGTGGGTTTATAAGTTCAAGAGGAAGAAGAGTAAGTCCTTCTCCATTGGCAAGAGATATTCGTCTTGGAAAAGTAAGATCAGATCTCCCAACTAAAAATATGGTTGATGGGATGTTTTTTGGAAAAAAAGATGATAAATAAAAGATATGAAAAAAATATTTGTAGTTGCAGGAGAGCTTTCTGGAGATCAGACTGCTGCGTGGTATTTGGATAGGCGTAGGCAAACTGAAAATTTAGATGTTGAAGCCGTTGGTGGGCAGAGTTTACGAAAGCTTGATGTTAAAATTTATGATGATCTTAAAAAGTTAAATATTGTTGGCGTTGTAGAGATTTTTAGTAAATTAAGATTTATTTTTAGATATTTAAAAGAGCTTGTAAATTATATTACTACAAATAATTTTGACGAAGTTCTTTTGGTCGATTTTCCCGGTTTTAATTTAATTTTGGCTAAAAGATTAAAAAAACAAAATTCTGATATAAAAATAACATATTTGTCTCCGCCTCAGCTATGGATTTGGGGTTCTTGGAGAATTAAAAAATTAAAGAAATATTGTGATAATGTTGTTGCTCTTTATCCGTTTGAAGTTGAATGGTATAAGGCTCGGGGTGTTGAAGCTGAGTTTTTGGGAAATCCATTATGTGAAAAGCTGCATGATGTAATAAATTTAGATTTGGATGTGAAAAAACAAATTACAGTATTGCCTGGTTCTAGAAAACAAGAAATAAAAAAACTTTTGCCGATATTGGCGGGGATTATAAGAAAAATAAATCTTTTAGATTCTGATATAAAAATAGTATTACCGATACCCAATTCATTAGACATTGATTTTGTAAAAACAGAGCTTAGAAAAAATAAGCTTATAGGTAATTTTGGTGATAATATAGAAATAATTATAAACGAAGTTGAAAAATTAAAACAATTAAAACAGTCATTTTGTGCAATTACAAAACCAGGGACAGTTACTTTGGAGCTAGCATTGCTTAATGTTCCATCTATTATTTTTTATAAAACTTCGTGGATAACATATTTCTTGGCAAAGTTAGTTGTAAACATTGAATTTATGGGGCTGCCAAATTTATTTTTAAAGACTCCGGTTTTTAAAGAATTTATACAGGGCGAATGTAAACAATATTTAATATTTAAAGAAGTTAAATCTATTTATAATAAGTATTTGTCTAGTGATGGTTCTTATCAAGAAATGAGAAATAATTTAAAAGAAATTAATAGTTTATTGTGTGAAAAATAGTTTTTAAATTTTAAAATTACTGTTATTTTAATTAGAAGATTACATTTAAATTATAAAGGAAATTTATGGCAAGTTATAATCGTGTGATAATGGTTGGAAATTTAACAAGAGATCCTGAATATAAACAACTAGCTTCAGGGCAAGGTGTTTGTAAATTGAGTCTTGCTTCAAATAGGCAGTTTAAAAATAAACAAACAGGTTCAATGATACAAGAAGTTTGTTATGTAGATGTTGATGTATGGGGAGCTCAGGCAGAAAGTTCTAACCAATATTTGAGTAAAGGTAGTCCTATTTTAATAGAAGGACGTTTAAAGCTAGATACCTGGACAGATAATGAAGGCCAAAAAAGGAGCAAGCATAGCATTGTTGCTGATAGGGTTACATTTTTAAGTTCAGCACAGTCGTCAGTTTCTACAGAAGAAGTTATGGCTACTGCGAACAAATTAGAAGAAATTTCAGAAAGACAAAAAACGGCTACCCCAAAGAAAAAGACTGAAGTTACTAAGGATGATTCTTCTGCAGGTGAGATTGATTTTAAAGACGAAGAACCATTCGAAGACGATTTACCATTCTAGTCAAGGGTTTCAAATAGAAACTTTTGATATTGGTAAAAGGCTTTAAATCTAATAAATTATTTAGTTATAGGCTTTTGGTGTTTTAAGTTGGACACTAAATGGATTTTTGTTATAGTATGTTTATCCGTTTATTGATAAAAATAGATATTATATAGATATTAAATTTTAGAGTTCTTTGTGTTATTGAAAGGCGATTTTAAGCATGAAAGATATTAAGACATTTGAACAGTACGCGATATTCCAGACTGGCGGAAAGCAATATCAAGCAATACCTGGTAAAACTTTGGCTGTAGAAAAATTAGAAGGTGATGCTGGTGCTCCATTAGAATTTACCGATGTTTTGTTTCGTAAAACAGGTGAAGATGCATTTGAAATTGGCCAACCTTTTGTTGAAGGTGCCATTTTAAAGGCAAGTATTGTAAAACAGACAAAGGGTGAAAAGGTTATTGTTTTTAGACACAAAAGACGTAAAAAACAAAGAACTAAAAAAGGTCATAGACAGCTTATAACTGTTATTAGGATCGAATCCATTTAATAAGTAAATTATTACTTAAAATAACGGGTTGTTTTTTATCAAAAAAGGTTCTTTTTGTGAAAAAACTTTTAATATTATTTATTAGTTTATTTTATTCTTTGGGTTTAAGACAGGCTTCCGCGGAGTATCCTTCTAGATTTGAATCTAACTATGATGTTTGTATGATAAATCGTTCCTTATCCCCAGACTTAAATGAATTATATAAAATTTTTTATGAGAGAACTCAAACGATCTGTAGGTTGTGTTCATTAATTTTTGAAATAGAAAAAGAACCTAGCTTAATTACAAAAAAATCTATTTTAGGCAAAGGGAAGTTTAAATATGAAAAATTATTGAGAAAATATAGTATTGAGCCTGCTTACGACATAGATTTGAAAGAAAAACTTTTATTTGCTTTAAAAGATGCCTTAAGTTTTCTGGAGCAAGAGCTGTTAGCATATTTTTTTAAAATATTAAATAGGGATTTAGTCGTATATAATTTTTTTACTGATAAGACTTTAGAAATTGACGATAAAAGACAATATATCGAAGAGGCTATGAAAATAAAGCCTTTAAAATTACATGGATATCATATAAAAACTTTTCTACTTTATTTTGAAAAAAACTTTGATAAGATATTTAAGGACATGCTTTGAGTTAGTATGTCCTTAAGTATCTTTTTTTATTCTTCTTTTGCAGTTTTAGTTTCTTTAGCTTTTTCTTTAGCAAGATCTGCAAGTTTATCGTTATTACCGGCAAAAAGAAGCATATCATTTTCTTGAATTTCGTAATCAGATCCAATAAGATTTATTTCATCATTTTTGTTTACACCAATACAAGATACCTGTTTAGATTTTCTTAAATTTAATTCGGAAATTGTTTTTCCAACAAAGCTTTTTGGTGTAATAATTTCTGTTAAAGCAAATTTTTCTGTTACCTGGAAGAATTCAATTAAGGAGAAACTTAGATTGTTTGCAAGTTTAATTCCGAGATCTTGTTCTGGAAAGACGACTCTGTCTGCACCAACAAGCATAAGTATATTTTCGTGAATATTGCTTACGGCCCTTGCAACGACATTTTTTACATGAAGTTGTTTTTTTAATAATGCTGTAATTAAAATTGATTGTGCAAAGTCTTCTCCCATTGCAACAATAACAATATCCATATCTTCTATACCAAGGGTTAATAAAGATTCTTCGCTGGAAACTCTAAGACATACAGCCTGAGTAACCTTATCTCTTATAGATGCAATTATAGATTCATTGCCGTCTATTGCTAGAACTTCCATGCCTTGGTCGGCCAAAGACACTGCTAATTGATATCCAAATCTTCCTAAACCTATCACTGTGCATTTCATAATAATCCTTTTATAAATTTCTTATTTTTATTTTAGCAACCAAAAGCTGGCTACTAAAATTATTGTAAATAATATTACAAGTTGATTAAAGTATTGGTCAATAAAATCTTTTATTTGAGCTCCCCATACCTTTATAGCACCTGCCATTAGAAAAAATCGACTTCCTCGAGATATGAATGAAAACGTTATGAACGGAATTATAGATAAACCACAAAATCCTGCAGAAAGAGTTATGGCTTTGTATGGCAGAGGTGTAAATCCTGCAATTAAAACTGCCCAGTTTTGATAAAGCTTATATTTCATGATAGCAGAATTAAATGTAGCTTCACTTATAATCCACTTTACCATATTTATTCCAATACTATTCCACATTAATTTACCAATTAAAAAACCGGTAATACCTCCCATGACCGATGATATTGTTGCAATTGTCGCATATAAAAAAGATTTTTTGCTGTTTTGTACACAGTATAATATTAATAATGGATCTACCGGGATAAAAAATATGGCCTCCATAAAAAATAGGGCGGAGAGCCAAAATAGGGCGTATTTTGAATAAACTTTTTCGCCCATCCAGTTATAAATTTTTCTTAGAATGTTCATATATTATTTGTTTAAAATATTTTTTATATAGTTTTCAATTTGATCAATAGAAATTCGTTCTTGTTTTAAAGTATCTCTATCTCGGACTGTTACTTGTTTGTCATCTACGCTATCAAAATCAAATGTGAAGCAAGCAGGTGTTCCAATTTCATCTTGCCTTCTGTAGCGTTTACCAATAGATCCGGATTCATCAAATTGAACTCTAACGTCTTTTTGTTTTAAATCATGATAAATTTTTATAGCATTTTCAGAAAGCTTTTTACTTAGTGGTAGAATTGCTGCAGTTATAGGAGCAATTTTAGGATGTAAACGTAAACTTGTTCTTGTTTCTCCATCAATGCTGTCTTCTGTGTATGCATCAAATAAAATTGTTAAAAATAATCTGTCTACACCAACAGAACATTCAATAACATGAGGTATGTAAGATTCTTTTTTTTCATCATCATATACAGCTAAATCTTTGCCAGAAAATTTTGTGTGTTGGGTTAGATCAAAATTTGTTCTGTAAGCGATGCCTTCAAGTTCCTTCCAGCCAAATGGGAAATTATATTCAATATCGGTGCAGCTATTTGAATAGTGAGCAAGTTCATCGCTTTCATGGTCTCGTGTCCGAATTTTTGACATATCAAGACCAATTTCTTTATAAAAATTCATTCTTTTGTTTATCCATGTTTCAAAAAAGTTAGTAGCATTTTCTTCTTTGCAGAAAAATTCCAGTTCCATTTGTTCAAATTCGCGCATTCTGAATAAAAACTGTTTAGGTGTAATTTCGTTTCTGAATGCTTTACCTATTTGTGCAATACCAAAAGGTATTTTTACTCTGCTAGAAGTTAATATATTTTTAAAATTTATGAATATAGTTTGAGCAGTTTCTGGTCGTAAATAGGCGATATTTGTACTATCGCTTACAGCGCCAAGATTTGTTTCGAACATTAATTTAAATTGACGAACGTCGGTCCATTTTTTTATACCGCAAGAAGGACATGGTTTTTCTAAATTGATATCGTTTGCTCTAAAACGTTTGTTGCAATTTTGGCAATCTACCAACGGATCGCTGAAATTTTCTGCATGTCCCGATGCTTGCCATACGGCTTGTGCACCTAAAATTGCGCCGTCCATAAAAATAACATCTTCTTGTCCTGTACGCATATCTTTTGTCCAGATATTTTTTATATTTTGTTTTAGTTGTGCACCAAGTGGACCAAAGTCATAGACTCCATTAAGTCCAGAATAAATCTCTGCACTTTGAAAAACAAAGCCTCTTCGTTTACATAAAGATACTATTTTTTCTAATGTTACGTTACTAGAATTAGAGCTCGAGGACATATTAATACCTTTGGTTTGATAAAAATCGTTTAATAATAAATGCCATAACAACTAAAACTTTAGCTATTATAGCACTTGTGCCATAAATTTAAAATATTGATATTTACTTGATTTGTTGTTTGCCGAGTTTAGACGAGACTTTGATAGGGGGAAAGCTTGCGCTTTGGATGCATTAAGAAATAAGATAAAAATAATTAAATGATTTGTTAATAGAACATGGATTCTAAGTAAATTAATTTAACTTACGATAGTGCAGCTACTAATAAATAGCCGGATATTCCTATTGTACTAGCAGCACCAATTACAGCAAAAA